>PLNQ01000135.1 GCA_003141815.1 Acidimicrobiaceae bacterium
TGATGCCGTCGATGAGTGAGTGCCGAACGCCGTACTTGTTGTCGAACTTGGACTTGGTGACGGCGTCGTTGACGTTGATCGCGGGAAAGAGCAAGACGCCGTCGCGCTCCATCTCGTACAGACGGTGCACGCCCGTCGTGGTCTCTTCCGAGACCCCGATGATGCTCTCGGCCATGGGCTCGAAGATCTTCTCGCCGCTCGAGACGATCTTGTTGAGTAGCTGCAAAATGATGCCGTACTCTTCGGTGTCGGCCGACTCGGGCGCGGGCACGAAGCCCGCGCGTTCGAACTCGAGTCCCTTGTGGACGAAGAGTGTCGCGTCGCCGCCGTCGTCGAGGATCATCGTTGGTCCCTCAAAGCCGGGCCAACGAAGCAGTTGCTCGGTGCACCACCAGTACTCTTCGAGTGATTCGCCCTTCCATGCGAAGACGGGCACGCCTTTCGGGTCGTCCGCGGTGCCCGTGGGTCCCACGACGATCGCCGCGGCTGCGTGGTCTTGGGTCGAGAAGATATTGCAACTCACCCAGCGAACGTCCGCACCCAGGGCGACGAGGGTTTCGATCAACACCGCGGTTTGGATGGTCATGTGCAAGGACCCAGCAATGCGCGACCCCTTGAGGGGCTTCGACTCGCCGAACTCGGCGCGCATCGCCATAAGACCGGGCATTTCGTGCTCGGCCAAGATTATTTCGGCGCGACCATACTCAGCGAGTGAGAGGTCCGCAACTTTGAAGTTAAAGGCGTCAGAGGTCATGATTCTCCTAGGAGTTCGAATTTTCCAGGCGCCGACCTCTGTCGTACTCGCCTAGGGCAATTGTACTGCCTAGACGCCCACGCGGAACTCGACCACGTCGCCGTCGCGCATGACGTACTCCTTGCCTTCGACGCGCGCTTTGCCGGCGGCCTTCACGGCGGCCATCGACCCGGCCGCGACCAGGTCCTCGAACGACACGACTTCGGCCTTGATGAAGTGCTTTTGAAAGTCGGTGTGAATCTCGCCGGCCGCTTCGGGCGCCGTTTCGCCCTTACGGATGGTCCAGGCGCGCGCCTCCTTGGGTCCGGCCGTGAGAAAGGTCTGAAGACCGAGGGTCGTAAAGCCGACGCGAGAGAGTTGGGCGAGTCCCGACTCGTTTTGGCCATAAGACTGGAGGAGTTCCAGGGCTTCGGCGTCGTCGAGTTCGGAGAGTTCAGCCTCCACCTTGGCGCAGAGCACGATGCTGGGCGAGGGCGCGACCGAGGCCTTGAGTTCGTCTTGTCGTGCCGGGTTGCCGAGGGTCTCTTCGTCGACGTTGAAGACGTAGATGAAGGGCTTGTCGGTCAAGAGGTGCAGATCGTAGAGCAACGAACGGTCGAGTTCCTTTCCGATCTGGGAAATAACGCGGCCGTCGTTGAGAGCGAGTTGGGCCTTCTTGTACTCGGCCAACTTGACCGCGTCGTCACCGCCGCGCTTGGCCCCTCGCTCTAAACGCGCGGCGGCGCGTTCGACGGTCTGAAGATCGGCGAGGATCAGCTCGGTCTCGATGGTCGCCACGTCGCTCGCCGGATCGATGCACCCGTCGACGTGAATGACGTCGTCGTCTTCAAAGACACGCACCACCTCGCAGATGGCGTCGGACTCTCGAATGGCGGCGAGGAACTGATTACCGAGCCCTTCGCCCGTCGACGCGCCGCGTACGATGCCCGCAATGTCCACGAAGTTCACGACGGCCGAGATGATCTTCTCGGAGTGAAACATCGAGGCGAGGACGCCGAGGCGCTCATCGGGCACGGCTACGACGCCCACGTTGGGTTCGATGGTGGCGAAGGGATAGTTGGCGGCCAACACGTTGTTCTTCGTGAGCGCGTTGAAAAGTGTTGATTTTCCGACGTTCGGCAGACCGACAATGCCAATGGAGAGCCCCATAGAAGATTCCAGGCTAGTTCAATGAGCTCGGCGATCTTTCAATCGAGGGCCACGCGCACTCGACGACGGCTGACCCGAACGCGCCACCTCGTGCATTTGCAGATTGGTGAACGCAGTCCTATTCGACCAGTGTCAACCAGTACTCCTCGGCGACGCCGAGCGCCTTCTGCACGCCGGCCAATTCGGTGCCGAGCCGTGTCTGTTCCGTGTGTTCGTTTGAAGCAAGAATCTTCTCCGTCAGCGTGTTCCGGCGGCGCTCAAGGCGCGACATCTCCTTTTCGGCGTCGCGGATCTGACGACCGAGCGGAACGTCCGAGGGAACTGGCGACGTGCTGGTCGCCACGTCGGTCTCGGCGTTCGACGACGGAGTCGTGATGACGCCGGTGGCTCTTGCGATCCACGCGTCGATGCCACCGGGCACGTCGGCAATCGTTCCGTCAGCGTGAACTTCGAGCAGGCGGTCAGTCGTGCGACTGAGGAACGTTCGATCGTGCGAGACCACGATCAAGGTGCCCGGCCACTGGCTCAGGAACTCTTCGATGAGGCGAATGGTCTCGAGGTCGAGGTCGTTTGTCGGTTCGTCCAAGAACAGCACGTTGGGACGGATCGACAGGGCGAGCAGTAACTGCAGTCTGCGTCGCTCGCCACCGGAAAGATCCTTGGCTTTGGTCGTGGGTAGCGCACCGGTGAACCAAAAGCGCTTCATGAGAGCAACGTCGGCGAGGGAGCCGGGCACGCCTTGAGGACCGGCGACGAGTTCTTGGACAGTCGCCTCCAAATTGAAGTCGCCGCCTTCCTGGTCGAGGTACGCCGTCACGACCGTGGGGCCGCGCTTCACCGTTCCACTGGTTGGCTCGATTCGCTGCGCGAGGAGATTCACGAACGTTGACTTGCCAGAGCCGTTGGGCCCGACGACGCCCACGCGGTCACCCGGACCCAAGTCAATGTCAACGTCGTGGAGAATCTGGTATTCGTCGTCGTAGGAGAAAGCGACGTGGTGAGCTTTTAACACCATGGTGCCCAGGCGAGGGGTCTCCACGCTGAGATCAAGCGTGCCCGCGCGAGCCGCGGCCTCGGGACGACTGGCCAACAAGCGCTTCGCCGCGTCAATGCGAGCTTGGGGTTTGGTGGAGCGGGCTTTGACGCCGCGACGAAGCCACGCGAGTTCGGTCTTGGCGAGATTGCGGCGGACCTGTTCGGCCGAGGCGGCCTGCTCTTCGCGTTCGGCCTGTGTTTCTAAGAGTCGCGAGTAACCGCCCGCGTGGATGAAGGTCTTGCCACGGTCGATCTCGACCATGCGAGTCGTCACCTGGTCGAGAAGGAACCGGTCGTGACTGACCAGAATGACGGCGCCCCGAAAATTAGTGATCTGCTGCTCGAGCCACTGAATAGCGTTCAAGTCCAAGTGGTTTGTTGGTTCGTCGAGAATGAGCACGTCGTTGGGTTCAGCGAAGACGCGCGCCAGGGCCACGCGTTTCAGTTGACCGCCGGATAGCTGGGAAGTATCGGTATCAGCCGCACCAAGCATTCCCAACCGGTCGAGTGCCGCGTCGACTTGCCACCCAGATCCCAACGTCTCACGAACGGTGCCAACGGGAAGCGAGGGGATCTGTTCTAAAAAACCCACGTGGATCCCTCGACCTCGTCGAATCTCGCCCGAGTCTGGTTTCAAAGTGCCCCCAATGATTCTGAGCAGTGTGGTTTTTCCGACCCCGTTTATGCCCACGACGCCGATGCGGTCGCCGGAGGAGACGGTTAAGTCGAGGTTGTCCAAAAGGCTTCGGTCAGCACCTTGGAGGGACACTTTTTGTAGGTCGATGAGTATTGGCACGGGACTGACAGGTTAATGACGAAGAGCCTTGGCACCGATCGCCCATTCGGGGGATCGGTGTTGGGAGGACTCCGCGGTGCGCTTCGACCTTCAAAACCTCGGGTTGGGGTTCCTGCTCTCGTCGATCACGAACGGCTCAGAGCGTGTTGAGTTCGCTCGCGACGAGGATAACGAGGCGGTCAACGTCATCGGTCGTTGCCAGAGGATTCATGAACGTGAACTTAAGTGTCGCGCGGTCCTTGATCATCGTTCGACCTAGGACCATCTCTCCTCGAGCGAGCAGTCGCTGTTGGACGTGTCGCAAGTCATCGTCACTGACGTCGGGGGCGCTGAAAACACACATCACTGAGGTGGGCGTGGCTATGAGTTCGAGTTGTGGGTGGGATTCGATCACCGAACCGGCGTAACGGCTGAGATCGACCAGATGTTCGAGCATCTCCGCCAGGGCGAGACGACCGAGGGTTCGCAGCGTCGCGACGACCTTGGCTGCGTCGAAGCGGCGCGACGTGTCGAGTGAGCGCCCCACGAGATTTACGACACCCTCGAGTTCGTCACCACGGTCGAGGTAGTTCGACTTCACTCGCAAGAGATCGAAGCGCTCGGCGTCACGGATGACGAGAGCGCTGGCGTTGAAGGGTTGCCACCAGAGTTTGTGGAAGTCGACGGTCACCGAATCGGCGAGTTCGATGCCCGACAACGCTGGTCCGAGTCGGTCGGAGAGCAAGAAGGCTCCCGCCACCGCCGCGTCAACGTGGAGCCACGCGTCGTGGCGACGCGCGCGTTGGGCGATTTCGCTCAACGGATCGACGGCGCCGAGGTCCGTCGTGCCGGCGGTGGCGACGATGGCGATTGGCTCGAGTCCCGTACGAGTCATCTCAATGAGCACGCGATCGAGAGCAGCGACCTCCATGGCGCCCGACGACGTCGTCTCGACGGTGGTCACCGAATCGCGACCGAGGCCGAGCTGGGCGGCGGCCCGCTGCACCGAAAAGTGGGCCTGGTCAGAGCAGAGGATCCGCCAACTCGCGGCCTCTGGTGGGAGGCCGGTTTTTAGGACGTCGACGCCCAGCTTCTTTGCCGCCCACGAACGAGCGAGCGTCATCGCGAGGACGTTGGACGCCGTACCGCCCGACGTCATGACGCCCGAACCGGTTTCGGGGAAGCCGATCAGGTCCGCCAGCCAACGCATGAGGTGCAGTTCGACTTCGGTCGCGGCTGGCGATTGGTCCCACGAGTCCATTGACTGGTTGGAGGCGGCGATGGCGAGTTCCGTCACGACGGCGGGCACGAGCGTCGGAGGGTGTAGATGCGCGACACAGGCCGGGTCGCTCGGTACGACGCCGTGGGACCAGACGACGAATCCGAGTTCCGCTAAGACCGTGTTGAGATTGATGCCCTCGTCGGGACAGATCTCGAGAGAGGTGACGAGGTGGTGCAGTGCCGCGGGAGTCCAGTTGGACCGGGGCCCCGATGGGGGACGACGAAGACTCTCGACCGCCGCGGATGCGGCACTGGCAAGAACCTCGAGGCCGTCACTGTCGAAGGTAATGACGAGGTTGTGCCAGTCTCTGGTGTCGCTCAACGGACTTGGCGGGCGCTGGCGACGGCGTCCCTAAGTCTCGCGAGCCCGTCGGCCAGCTGGTCTTCATCGATCACGATCGGTGGCAGCAATTTGACGGTGGTGTCACCCGCGCCACAGGTTTCGACGATGAGTTGACGCTCGAAGGCCGCCGCGGCGATGTTCGAAGCGAGCTGGGTGTCGCCCACGTCGAGTCCGCACAAGAGACCATTCCCTCGGGCTACGAAGTGGCCGTTGCCAAAGGTATCGGAGATCTCATCGAGGGCGGAACGCACAGTGACGCCTCGTCGCTCAGTACCTTTTTCAAGATGTGAGTCGGCCCAGTAGGTTTCCAGCATCGTCGCGGACGTGGCGAACGCCAAGTTGTTACCCCGGAACGTGCCAGAAAACTCGCCCGGGGTCCACGTGTCGAGGTCGCGGCGCACGAGGTTGAGTGCCATCGGCAGGCCGAGGCCGCTGATCGATTTCGAAAGACACACGATGTCCGGGTCGAGCCCCGAACCTTCGAAGGAGAAGAACGCGCCGGTCCGTCCGACGCCGGCCTGCACCTCGTCGGCGATGACGAGAATGCCTCGCGCGCTACAGCGCTCGCGGACGGCCCGAAGATATAAAGGGTCAAAGGGGCGTGCACCGCCTTCACCTTGGGTCGACTCGATAATGACGGCACCGATCCGCTGACCGTCAACGGTCGAATCAAGAGTCCGATCGAGGAGTTCAAGGTCTGACTCGGAAACGTCACGTACGTACGGCAGCGCCACGAACTCCTTCAAGTGAGCGCTGGTCGTTCGCCCCGCCATCGAGGCTGAAATCGAAGCCGTCCGGTAGGTCATGCCGTGGTAACTACCGTCGAAACCGACGACGGCGCGATTACCGGTGACGAGCTGGGCTAGTTGCAGCGCGGCTTCCACGGCGGTGGCGCCGGTTGGTCCCACGGTCTGGATGACCATATCGAGTTGGCGCGGAGCGAGGACGTGTCGTTCCATGGCCTCGAGGAATCGGCGCTTTTCCACCGTGTAGGTGTCGAGGCTGTGAAGGATCTTTCCGGCGCGCAGGTGCGCGATGGCAATCTCTACGAGGACGGGGTTGTTGTGACCATAGGAGAGAGCCCCCGCACCAGCGAAGAAGTCCAAATACTCGGTACCGTCCTCGGCAGTGATCGTCGAATTGTGGGCCGTTGAAAATACCGCGGGCCAACGGCGACAGTAGTAACGAACATTCGATTCGAGTTCGTCAAATGGGTTCATTATCGGTTTCCTCTCGGTTGAGGGTGTCGCTTCAAGAAGCGTTACTGGAAGTTTGCGAACAATGGAGTTTAACGACCGCAGTGTTTCGCGGGTACGCAGCGCAAAAAGAGTTGGGGCGATTTTGACGTAGTGACGTCGTCTCACTCTTGATCAGGATGTAACGAGCTCTTCATGCACCGTTCGCCCAGCAGTCACACTCACGGGGCGATCCTTCTCGGTTCGCCCCGGGTCGCAACGGAATCGGCTGAACTCAGACTGCCTGAGCCTCGGCTCGCAAGATTGCTCGTTGCGTGGGCCGCGCCTGTAGGTAACGCTTTCGTCTCGCGGCGGTGATCGTCGCGAAGACCGATCGGCGGTCGTCGGCTGCTTAATCTGCGGCGGCGCACGCAGGCTTCGACAATCTACAAATACGATCCGAGCCACCGTGTCAGATCGCGCAAGGACGGACCGATTACTTGTCCAGCTCGGCTAAGACTTCGCCAATGATCTTGGTCATCTTGTGGGCCGGGAGTGGTTCCCCCCCTTCGGCTTCCGCCACTTCTTCGGAGAAGGCCTCGACCGAGTGAGTTCCCCCAATCAGCACGTGTCGCAGCGCCTCGCCGCTCGCTTCGGAGTCGTTGACGTCTTTGAGCGCGCCGGCAACGTCATGGTCGGGCGACTCGGCGAGGGTGTGCACGACGTTCATCGCTTCTTCTCGCCCACTCGCGGTCGAGACGGCGGGGGTGCGATCGGGATTTTGTTGAAGATCCCATTCGGCAAGAGCCTCGCTATAGCCTCCTTCACCGGGATGCAACAACCGAGT
>PLNQ01000081.1 GCA_003141815.1 Acidimicrobiaceae bacterium
AATGTCCCGACTCATCACACTGTGGAGGTAAGAGGATTCGAACCCCTGACCCCTTGCATGCCATCGGCTCGAGGCCCGTTCACGACGGTTCAAATTGGTCCAAACTGACTTCGTTTGCTGGGCTTTCAATTCATCTCCGTTCATCAAAATTCACTTCAATTCAATTCAACTGCTGAAGTTACTGCTGAAGCAAACCCCTTGCGCGCGGTGCAAGGGTTCGAGGCAAAATGGCCGCCGAAGCGAAAAAACTGCCGAAGTACTGCTGAAGTCGTGCCAAATTGGCGATACTTGCACGGTGTGCAAGGGGTCAAGTGGGCATCCGCTTTCCACACAATCATCTTGCTAAAAAGAAACATGGTGGCCTGTTTCCCTTCCTTGGTTTTTGTGCATGTTCGCTGGAATATTAGAAGAGGTCTTGGTATTCGTCGAGATCTCCACCAGCCTCTTCGATAACTTCTTTGAGTTCTAACTTTGCTTGATTTCGCGCTCGTCCGTTGGAGATTGATTGTGCCGATGCGAGTTCACCGAAAATGGCCTTGGCATCCAAGATGTTGTCTGCCGTTAACGACGGTTTCGGGAGCAGAATCACGGTTCCATTTCGTCCACGCGACTGATCATTGTCGAATCTCTTTCTAATTGCGGGCAAGTATGCGATTAGTTGGCCCCATTCAGTAACCGGGTCCTCAATGGGCCTCTTCCAGGTAATGATCGAGAAGCCGGGCAGTCTTGAAAGTACATACATTTCTACGAGTTGTGTTCTCTGGGCGAGATCTCGCGTCACTAACGAGTCGAATCCGTTGTGATGAGCAATCCAATAGAGCATCCAGTCTGGAGTACTTGAAGCAGAAACTTGTGGGTCGAAATCCGAAAGATGGACAACATCTAAGGAACTGTCTACGGTTCGCACGGCAAACCCCGGCGGCTTGGGGAATCCTTGGTCCAAAAGAAGACGCAAGTTAGGCGGCGAAACGGTCTAGAGGACGTTCTCTTCGCAGGCGCTGTTCGAGTTGATGCGCGTCAACAACGGAAGCGCGAGAAAGTCCTGGGAAGAGTTCAATTATTTCCTCAACTTCGAGGCCTCTCTCAGAGCGCAATGCATGGATCGACGAAGTGGGGATTCGCGTTTCCGTTATGCAAGGATCGCCAGCCATTACGAAAGGTGATATCCGAGTATGCGAGCTTGGGTTCCTAAGATCCGGTGCCCAGAGCTGATCGTGATTTCTGCTCAACTCTTCGATTGGTTCCAGAAGATTGAATGTTCGAAAGAGATCCGAGATGCTTTCGAAGGGAAGAATGCTATGGCCACTCCTACGATCAATGCGCTCATCTTCGTATATGAGGCTGTGTCGATCTGCGTAAAGGAACTGGACTTCAAGTCCATTCGAAATTTGTGATTTCAAGTCCTGCACCTTCTCAGACGCGGGGTGCCGATCCATCCCACCTTGCCGGAGGAAAGCCAGCAGTCTTAGGAAAACGAGGTCACGATACGACCATGACTTTGGCACGTTGTCGTGAAAGTCTGCGGTGTAGACCCCGTTTCGAGACCACTCATAAAGAGTGCTATTCGGAATCCCAGAAAGTTGCGAAGTACGTGTCATGTTGTACTGACCGCGCGCGCGACGAAGCGCGATCGCAATGAATTTTTGGCGTTCGTTCACGTCAGAGGCTGTCATAAGTTTCCCAGGTCCAACTTAGGCGGCTAACCAAGACTAATGGGCTTGATGGATTTGTCCAGGAATGGTACGGGATCCTGAATCGCGACGGGTATTGCCGTGACGTAATCTTTGCAAATGCATGGTCCATTCAACCCTTGCATGCCATGCGGTCCTTTCCGGTTCGCCAATGTCTGCACGTGTTCGTAAGCGCATAAAATATTAGAGTTTGATTCCGCCGGCGTTCATGCTTGACCGGGCGTAATCGCCGGCGTTGCTAAAGGCATTGCTAAAGGAATTGGTTAAGTTGGCCCCTTTTAAGAGGCCTGTTGGTGCCCGTGGCGTCGACCACCATTAGTTCGTCCACGACGCCTTGAGGACGCAACCTTTCACCGAGTCGGTAGAGCGGCATCCGCACGGCACGGTCGTGAACTTCATTGGGTGGTTCTTGGGCATGAATGTCATTGGTAGTTCCAAGGAGAGCCTTTCCTTCCTGTTGCTTCTTGATTGAGTGAAACGGTTAATGGCATCAGCGATCTGTCCTGGTGACCGAGGTCACATTGTCAGTTCCTTGACCGGACTGACGAACTCCTCGTGATTCGCGCCGACCCAATATCATCTGGGGTAATGGCTCGAATCAACGCGGATTGGTAGTGAGGTCTGATGGCTGAACCGCTCTCGGCTCAGATGATGTGGGATGACCGGTACCGTACCGAGGAATACGTGTACGGGACCGAACCGAATGCCTTCTTGCTCGAGAATGTTGACGAAATCCCTTCAGGTGACGTACTGTGCCTCGCAGACGGTGAAGGTCGCAATTCAGTGTTCTTGGCCAAACGAGGGCGGCGAGTCAGCGCCATTGATCTTTCGGAAGTAGGGGTGACCAAGGCGCGTGAATTGGCTCGGTCCCGTGGGGTGGACATCAACTTCGTGGTCGCCGACCTTCGGACGTACGACATGGGAGTCGAGCGCTGGGGTGCAATCGTCTCGATCTTCGCCCATATGCCACCGAAGGTTCGAGCCGATGTTCATGCGCGTGTCGTGACGGCACTTGCTCCTGGAGGCGTCTTTGTACTGGAGGCCTATCGCCCAGAGCAAAAAGGGCGCGGCACGGGGGGTCCCTCGCTGCCCGAGATGATGATGAATCTCGAAGAGCTTCGTCGCGATTTCGTGGCTCTCGATTTGACAGTGGCCCGTGAGGTCGACCGCGACATTCGAGAGGGTCGTGGTCATCAGGGAATGGGGGCCGTGGTCCAACTACTTGGACGTAAGCCAATCGACTTGTAGAGACTGGACGCGAACACTCGCGGGGGAGTGCTGTCCGCTGCCGCTCGAAAGCTCGCTGGCAGACTAAGGCGGGCGCGAAGGGCCCAAGCGGGTTATGCGGAAACCTGCACAGTTCGCACCAGTTGAGTGAAGACACGAGTGGGTTCTAGAAAGAGTGTTCGGGTATCCGCCTCACCCACCGCGTTTCGGGAAGGGAGACCGAACCAAAAGATTCCAAGCGGACGAAATAAGACGGATACCCCGCAAAGAAGATATAGGATATGTGAGCTATTGCGGAGGTGGCGTGCAGCCGTGAGAGGTTCACCCTATTCGTATCTCTTCGTGCCCGCCACGAGACCCGATCAAGTGGCGAAGGCCGTTGCCCTCGATGTGGACGTCGTCATCGTTGATCTCGAGGACGCTGTCGGGCCGGGGGAGAAGAACAAGGCAAGGGGTATTCTCTCTGGTCTGGCCCCTGGCCGCAAGATTCACGTGCGAATCAACTCGCTGGACACCCGGTACTGGGAGTTAGACGTCAAATCGTGTTGCAACCTCGACTTTGTCGATGCCCTGATACTGCCAAAGGTGAAATCGTCCGACGAGTTTGGGCGTGTTCGAAGCGAACTCGCAAGCACCCTGCCCATCGTGGCTCTTATCGAAACACCACAGGGAATACAGGCTGTCGACCAGATTGCCAAGTCTGGCTTCGAACGACTGATGTTTGGAAGTGCTGACTACTGTGCCGCCATCGGAGCTACGCCAAGCAATGAACTCTTTTCCTATCCCCGTTCGCGAATGGTGGTCGCATCGGCCGCTGCGGGACTTCCAGCACCAGTGGATGGTCCGACCACGAATTTCCGTGATTTGGAGCTGATCCGAGAAGACTTGGTTGCGGCGCGAGCACTTGGTATGGGGGGAAAGCTCTGTATTCATCCCGACCAATTGCCTGCAGTGCGAGAGGTCTTCGCGGCCCGTGAGAACGACAGGGCTTGGGCGCAGGAAGTGATCGCCGCTGCCGAGTGCCATGCGGGTGAGGTGTTTTCTCTGCGCGGTCAAATGATCGATGAACCAATTATCGAAAGAGCGAGAAGGGTCTTACGGTCGTGACTTCTATTCCTGACGCCAACGAAGTCGAGGAGGATTTCGACGTCGTGACCGATGCTTCTGCGCGCGCAACGCACGGTCTCTTCGACGCACTTGGTGATCCCCCGGGGACCGGTGATCCGCTACCTCCACTTTGGCACTGGATGGCTTTTTTGCCGCGCATCGCTCAACATGAAATGGGCGCGGATGGCCACCCGCGTCGGGGCGACTTGTTCCATTCGGACGAATTTCCCCGCCGTATGTTCGCGGGCGCACGTCTGTCGTTTCCCGGGGTTGCTCGCGTCGGCGAACCCTTGACTCGCCACGCGAGGGTGAAATCAGTGGAGCGCAAGAGCGGTCGCTCGGGTGAGTTGCTGTTCGTCACCGTGACCATCGAAATCCTCAGAGGGACCACGCCCGTCATACTCGAAGAGCAGGACATCGTCTATCGACCACTTGCGACTGGTGGAGCAACGTCTCTTCAAACGCCCGCACCCAACACCGAAGACTGGCCCCTGCGACTCGGCCTGCCCACCGATCCCGTGACCCTCTTTCGGTACTCTGCTCTCACGTACAATGCGCATCGCATTCACTACGACCGGGATTACGCAATGCAACACGAGGGTTACCCTGGTCTCGTCGTTCAAGGGCCCCTGCAGGCGATGGGGCTGGCGGAGGTGGCCCGGCGCCACGTTCCTCATCGTTCCGTCGGAGCTCTCAGCTTCAGGGCAATGCGGCCGGCATTTGACGGACCTTCCCTGGAGCTCTGTGGTCGTCTTGGGGAACAAGGAATCTCCCTCGCCGTACTCGACTCGTCGTCGAGCGTGACCGTTTCGGCAAAAATCGTGTGGCGAGATGAAGAGAAACGACGGGACGGTTAGGGATGCAGAAACGACTTCATCATTTGGGATGGGCTGTCGCGTCGATCGCAGATTCGTTGCCGGTATGGAGCGAACTGCTGGGACTCCCAGACCTTGGATTTGAATCGTTTCCTGGCCTTGACGTGCAGTTTTTCGCCGCCGGTGAATGCATGATCGAACTGCTGGAGTCGAGTGGTGGCGACGCCACCGTTGACGCTGTTCTCGAACGCAATGGCGGAGGACTGCATCACCTAGCCTTCGGAGTGCCCGACGTCGCTGCTGCGCTGGAGGACTGCGCGAAGAAGGGATTGGAACTTTTGGATCAGGTTCCCCGGCTCGGCGCGCGAGGCACAATGATCGGATTCATCGATCCACATTGGCCCGACGGGACACTGGTGGAGTTCGTGCAGGATCCGACTTGGCAATTTGACTAATTACTCCGCAACGGGACCCAAGGTCACGCCCAAGCGTGGACTTTGACCCTACGAGGCATGGTGCTGGGGGACACACCGTGCAGAGGGATTCGCAATCGCCGGCTACCGCGGGCAAGGATGCTTACTGACTCTGTCGCACTTATACGACACCGCGTTTCACAAGATCGTCGATGTCGTCGTTGCAGTAGCCCAATTCGCTCAGGACATCGCGGGTGTGTTCGCCGAGTCCAGGGACGGGACCTAAAGAGCAAGTCCGCCCGCCCACGTCGATCGGAGGTCGCAGAAGATGGAGCGTTCCGCCGGGGCTGGCGACATCCTCCCATCGGTCGCGTTGGGTTAACTGGGGATGGTCCAAGACATCTCGAACGGTGTTGAGCGCCGCGTTCGCGATCAACGCCTTATCGAGTGCTGCGCGGACTTCAGTCGAAGAACGATTCTCAAAGGCAGCCTCGATGATCGCGGTCAGTTCTTCAACGTTAGCGACGCGCTCGGCGTTGGTGGAGAATCGAGAATCGCACACCAGGTCAGGCCGACTCAGCACCTCTTCGCACAAGCGGGTCCATTCGCGGTTGTTCTGTATGGCGAGTTGCACGCACTCGCCGCCGCTCACCTTGAATGGGCCATAGGGAGCGATAGTGCCATGGCGGGCTCCGGTTCGCGCCGGATTGCGACCCGTGGCCGCTGTTGCGTAAAGCGGTTGACCCATCCAGTCGATGATGCTGTCAAAGAGGCTGACTTGTACATGAACCCCGCAACCCGTGCGTGAGCGTTCAACGAGCGCGGCAAGGATTCCTGACGAAGCGTGCATCCCGGCGGCGATGTCGACGACGGAGATCCCGACTTTGGCCGGAGCTTCGGGCGTTCCAGTTACTGAGACGAGACCGGCTTCGCATTGGATAAGCATGTCGTAGGCGCGCCGGTGGGCGTAAGGACCGCCGGCGCCGTAGCCCGAGATGTCACACACTATGAGACCAGGATGCAAATGGTGGAGGGATTCATAATCGAGGCCTAATCGCGCCGCTGCCCCCGGAGCAAGGTTTTGGACGAATACGTCGGCCTTTGAAATTAGACGCTCGAGCGCCGCCCGCCCTTCTTCATTCTTGACGTCCATGGTTACCGATTCCTTGGATCGGTTGAGCCAGACGAAGTAGGCGGACTGTCCACTCATGACGTGGTCGTACTCGCGGGCAAAGTCGCCACCGTCGGGACGCTCGATCTTCACGACGCGAGCGCCGAAGTCCGCCAAGTGACGCGTCGCTAATGGCGCAGCGACCGCCTGTTCAAGCGAGACGACCACGACGCCCGACAGAGGCTTCTCACTAGATGGGGTAGAGAATACAGTGTCGCTGGAATCGTTCATATATGAGAGAGAATATATGATTCACTCAGATCAAAGACTTCCCTTTACCATTGGAGGAAGATCCATGCCCGCGCACTCAAGGCCACCCATTATCGGCGAACGCGCCCTGACGGGTTTGGGCAAACCGGCGAACGGCGGTCTACTGGTCCACGTGGTCTTGAACGTTGAGAGTTGGGCCTTCGATCGACCGATGCCGCGCAAGATCATCGGTGCCCCGCAGGGGATCGAGACGGTTCCTGATGTCGCGAATTTCAACTGGGTTGAATACGGAATGCGCGTTGGATTGCCGCGAATGATGCGCTCACTTTTAGAGAGGGAATTGCCGGTCAGCATTTCATTCAACGCGGGCGTGATTAACGATTATCCCCGGGCCACTCAAGAGCTCATCGAGACCGGCTGGGAGTTCGTCGGTCATGGACTGCGTCAAGAGACGTTGCACAAGGCCGAAGACGAACGAGCGGTCATAGAGCAGACGCTCGACGCGATCGCCGCGGTGACCGGCGTTCGGCCCCGCGGCTGGCTCGGACCTGGGCTGCAGGAGACCCACGACACTCTCGGCCTGCTGGCCGACGCCGGCGTGAGCTACGTCCTGGACTGGGCCGTCGACGATCTACCTATTTGGCTCGAGACAACCACACGGCCCGTGCTCGCCGTTCCGTACTCACTCGAGTTGAACGACAGCGTACTTTTCGCCGCACATGATTACCCCGATTCCGAATTCGACCGACGCTTTGATGCCACCTTGGAGCGACTTGTCGTTGAGCTCGCGCAAGGACCGAAGATCATGGCGATTCCTCTACATCCTCACTTGATGGGTGTTCCTCATCGGATCGGGCAGTTGGAACGCGCACTCGACGTGTTGCTCGCCACTCCTGAGGCGAACTTTCTCACGTCTGGTGCCATTTACGACTGGTACGTCGACGCGGAGAAGCAGGCGTTAGCGCGCTAGTGGTGCTTCGTGCCTGCAGTACGAATCAGTTCGCTTAGCCGGTTGAGACTCGGCGAAGCAGAGATGTTGAGAACGCAGTCGACGAGGTCGTCAGCGTGATTCACCGCGATTCGCGCCGCGGAGAAGAGCCCGAGGGCTTTGGCTTCGACGTGACGCGTCTCGAGCGGATCTTCGGGGTCACCAAGGGCGTGCTCCTTGACCACCACTTCGCGACGGCCATCGCAAAAGAACACTTCGAGGCTCGCACCCCACGCTCGCGGGTACCGCTGATCGAAAATATCAGTATGCGCGACGGCGACTTTGGCCCTCAGCGCTGCGATGTCAGCGCGCGCGGCGTATAAAGGGTCGAAGTTTTCGAGTCGAGGTGCACCGGCGACTAGAGCGGTGGCGACGGCGTGCTGCAGTGAGAACATTGCTTCGGCTCGTGATCCTGGTTGGGGTCGATCCGCGAACACCAGCGCGTCGCGGTACGTATTGAGTTCGATCTTCTCAACGGTCGACGGATCGAATGAGCCCAAGCGATCGCGAAGCGCGAGGGCCGCACTGATCGCGGGATGGACGTGGCGGCATCCGGGCCATGGTTTCAAGGAAGTCGTCGAGATCTTCCACGGCGTCGTGCCGGGTCGTCCGATGGCGCTGCGGTCAGGGTCAGGACACGCTGCGACGAAGAATCCATGAACGCCCTCAAGGATTTCGCGCGGTCCTGCCATTCCAGCGAGGGCGAGATCGCTGGCCATCATGCCCGTCATGGCGGCGTGGCCCGCGTGGAGCAACTTGGTCGGCGTTCTCTCCTCGCGCGTTTGCCACAGGCCGCTCAGCAACGATCCCGCATTCCCGAGGGCAGCGGTATAGAGATCCCTGGTCGGCGGTTCGCTAGAGCCAGTCAGACTGATGGCCGCGGCGGCGGATCCGAAAGGCCCGCACGTCGACGTAGTGTGCCAGTGCTCGTAGTGGCGCGGACCGACCGCTTCGCCAAGGCGAATCATCGCCTCGTAGCCACGAACGATGGCGTCGAGCAGTTCGGTGCCAGTGCTTGAGCGATGCTCAGCCGACGAGAGCGCGGCTGCAATCGTGACCGTGCCAGGGTGGAGACGAGCCTCACGATGGGTCGCGTCGGACTCGAGGGCGATCGACAGGCCACCATTCAGTAGGGCCGCACTCCACGGTTCCCGATTTCCGACCGTGAGGGCGCTAGAGCGCCCCGAGGGCCGAGTTGCCACGTAGGATGCGAGAGCCCGACCTTCGTCAGTAGTGGTCGCAGCGAATGACGAAGCAAGCCAGTCGAGCAGGTGTAGCGACGCGAGTCGACGAGTGTCCTCGTCCACGGGCCGCACTAGAAGTTCAGCGAGTGTTTGTGTTAGGGACAGGTTCGACATAAGGTCCTTTCGAGAATCGAGGAGTTGAAATGGTGAGCCATAGCACGAAGGGCAGTCAGGCGGTTCTTCCCTTTGACGTGAAACCCCAACTCGGTGACGAGGTGGCTTCGTATCTGCGCGACCTCATCATGTCGGGTCAACTGAGAGGACACGAATATATCCGGATGGACCGAGTGGCGAGCCATCTCGGGGTGAGTGCCACGCCGGTACGTGAGGCACTTCGCTCGCTGCGCTCGGAAGGCTTTGTGACCCTCGAGCCTCGCAAGGGTTTCGTGGTGGTGCCGCTCAGCGCTAAAGATGTTCGCGACCTCTTCCTTGCCCAAGCGACGCTCTCGGGCGAACTCACTTCTCGAGCGGCGGCACTCATTGACGACGCGGTGCTTGAACGACTTCGTCGAACCCAAACACGCCTGAGAGAGGCAGCTGAGAGCAATGATCTCGATACGATCGAACTGGAGAACTACCGGTTCCATCGCGAGATAAATCTTCTGGCTGCATCGTCGAAGTTGTCGTGGCTGCTGAACATGGTGGCGCGCTATAGCCCGCGTCGTTTCTACGCCAGCATTGAAGGTTGGCCCCAAGCATCGATCGAGGACCACGAAGTCATCATCGAAGCGCTCGCGTCGCGCGACAGTCAACGTGCGATGGAGGCGATGAGCTCTCATATTATCCATGCAGGTAACTTGCTCGCGGACTTCTTGAGCAACCTTGACGAGACTGATGCACGGTCACCTCTCTTCGGCTCTTGACATGAGAATCGTATATTGCATATCATGCATGCTTAGTGTCTACCCGAAGCCATTCAGTTGTTAGTCCGATTGCCGAGGAACTCCGCGATACTACCGACCAGGTAGCCAGAGAGGTCGTTCGCCTCGCTCAGTCGACACTGCCTGAGAACGTTATTCACGAGGCTCGACGGTGCCTGGTCAACGTAATCGGCACGTCGATAGGTGCCTCGCGCCACCCGGGAATTGACGCCATGGTGCGCGCAGGTTTTCGACTTGGCGCCTCGGGAGACGTGCCGCTGCCGGGCCGGTCTGAGAAATTTGGTCCGCTGTGGGCGGCTACAGTCATCGGAACCCAGGCCCACCTGGACGATTTTGATGACACCCACCTGGCGACCGTGATCCATCCGGGTGCGGTGACACTCGCATCGTTGTGGACCCTCGCTGGGCGAAGTGAATCCACCACGAGCGAACTAGTGGCCGCTGCCCTGGGGGTCGAAGTCCAGTTGCGTGTGGGTCTGGCTATGACCCCTGAGCATTACGACGCGGGATGGCACATCACTGGGACGTGTGGAGTACTGGGAGCGGCCGTGAACTCTGCGCTTCGACTTGGGATGAATGCTGAGGACCTTGCGGCGAGTCTCGGTGCCGCGGCCAGCATGACGGTCGGCGTCCGCGAGTCGTTCGGCACGATGGCCAAGCCGTACCACGCCGGAAAGGCGGCTTCGAACGGACTCTTCGCCGCCCTCTTGCGAACCGAGCACTTGAGCGCGTCACTTCGAGTACTCGAAGCACCGCGGGGATTCTTTGGAGTGCTCAATTCCGGCCGATGGCGTCCAGAAGAGCTCCGACAAGGGTGGGGCACGAAGTGGACGATTCTCGAGAACTCCTACAAGCCCTATCCGTGCGGCGTCGTCACGCATCCGGCGATCGAAGCCGCCACTCGGCTGCATCGACCCGACCGGGACGTCCGTGAGATTGAGGAAGTCCGTGTCGTGTGCAATCCACTCGTTACCGAGCTCATGGGTAACCTTTCCCCGACCACCGGACTTGAGAGCCGCTTCTCGGCTGTGCATCTGGTGGCGGCTGCGCTGATGGACGGTCAAGTGGGCCTTCAACAAGTCACCGATGGTCGAGTCAACGACCCTACGCTCATCGCGCTGCGAGATCGTGTTCACCTCGACGTTGCCGACGATGTTGGCCGCGGTGAGGCCCACGTCTATGTACGGACCCCAAGTGGAACCGAGAGGTCTGACGTGGAACACGTCATCGGCAGTCTCGAGCGTCCATTGACCGACGGGCAACTGGACGAGAAGTTCCGATCTCTTGTTGAACCGGTGCTCGGTGAGCTCGGCGCCGACAGATTGTCGAGTGCCGCGTGGTCGCTCGGCCGGGGCACTTCACTTCGGGACGTGCAAGTTCTCGCGAGGCCAGCATCATGACGGCCAGTCGTCAACTCGCGGAGTTTGCGGCGGGCCTTGCACTCACGTCGTTGCCCGCCGACGTCCAAGAGAGTGGACGGCGCACCATGGCCAACGTGATCGGACTCTCGGTCGGAGCGAGTCAGCACGAAGCGCTGAGAGCGGCGCGGCGCGTGCTTGAAGGTGTCGGAGGTACTCCTCACGCGACGATCCTCGGGCTACCTGGAATAGCACCTGCTTGGAGCGCGGCTTTTCTAAATGGCATGGCGGCGCACGTCGAGGACTTCGACGACACCCACCTCGAGACGGTCTTGCACCCAGGTGCGCCAGTTGTTCCTGCGGCCCTGGCCATGGCCGAACTGATTGGCGCAACGTCGCAGGATCTTGTCGCGGGGGTGATCGCTGGAGTTGAAGTCGGATCTCGAGTCGCCCTTGCGTTGGGAAAGTCGCACTTTGACCGCGGGTGGCACGTAACCGGGACTGCCGGCCACGTCGCTGCAGCAGTAGCGGCCGCCCGAGTCGCACGACTTGGAAGCCAAGAGATTCTCACCGCGATGGGCTTGGGCGCGACGAGCGCGGCGGGTCTTCAAGAAGCACTGGGCACGTCGATCAAATCGGTGCACCCTGGCAAGGCCGCCGCTGATGGAGTGGAGGCAGCGCTGTTGGCATCAGAAGGTTGGCTGGGACCGAACGAACCGCTCGAGGGGCGCCGTGGACTCGTGGCGCTCGCCAATGGTGCCGGTGATTGGGATCGAGCTCTTCGGGGGTTGGGTCGTGAATGGGAAGTGACGAGTAATGCGTTCAAGCCCTACGCCTGTGGCATCGTCAGTCATCCCGTCATCGATTTGGCTGTTGCTATCGGTCGTGAATTCGATCGCGACCCTTCCGCGATTCAGGCCGTCGAAGTAACGGTCAATCCAGTGGTGCTTGACGTCATGGGGGTGAAGGATCCTCAAACCGGTCTGCAGAGCAAGTTCAGTGTGTACCACTGCTTCGCGGTGGGTTACCTGGAGGGTGTTGCGGGGCCGGCACAGTACAGCGACGCTCGCGCGGTGGACCCCATCATAAGGGCGTTGCGCGCCAAGGTATCGGTCGTTCTCGATCACACGATCGCTGCTGACGAATGCCGTGGTGTTGTGACCGGTCCCAACGGGAAGGTGCACCGCCACGTTGCGCACGCCATCGGATCGGTGGACTCACCTCTGAGCAACGCCGATCTTCGCGCCAAGGTGGTCCTCGTCGCCGGGCCGGTACTTGGCGAGAATGCGGCCGGACGTCTCTTTGATGTGACGATGGAATTGGGTCAGCGAACATCCCTTGGCGATTTGATTACCGTGGCGACGCCGTCAGTTGCATGGGGGAAATAGTGGTCGATACGAAACCGACAGTGGAAGTGCTGCGCACGCTCGAAGAAAAGGTTGATCCTCGCCATACGGCAATCCTTGCCATCGACATGGTGAATGATTTTCTTGATCCCGAGGGAAAGACACCGAAGCGAGCGCAGCGCCCCTTGGAAAAGGCACGCGTCGCAATTGCTCCGATGAGCTTGGTTCTTGAGCGATCGCGCGAAGCCGGGGCGCAGGTCGTCTACATTCAACACACCACCATGCCCGACGGCTCATCCAGCTCGGGCCCGTGGATAGATGCCCGTTCACGAGCCACGTTCTCGGTGGGGGACATTTGCCTCGACGGTACGTGGGGCCAAGAAATCATCCGAGAGCTAACGCCCGAGCCAGGTGACGTCGTCATAAAGAAATTCCGGTACAGCGGCTTTGCCGGGACTCGCCTTGACGCCTACCTTCGGGCCCGGGGAATCAAGACGGTGGTGTGCATGGGTGTGTCCACGAACGCCTGTGTCGAGGCAACGGCTCGCGAAGCGTTCAGTCTTGACTACTACGTGGTGTACGTCGCTGATGCCTGTGCCTCGTGGGATATGGACTTGCACGACGCGACGCTCCGCTCCGCTGGGCATCGATACGCCACGGTGTGCACCTCGGAAGAACTCTTTCGGGCCTGGCGTAATACTGGCGTTTTGGGCTAGGCCGGGCGGAGAAATGAACGTAAGAGCAGTGACTAATACTCAGATCGTATATGACATAGGATATCGGGCATTCTTGAAATGCTGTCGTGTTGAGGCGCTTCAAGCCGAGCATGGGGGGGATTGCGGTGTTGCCAATTGACGGACTAAGTGAGGTCGAACAGCTCTTCGTCGAGACGGTTTCGCGATTTGTGGACGGCCAAGTCATTCCGAGTGCTCATGATTTGGAGCGATCGAACACCTACCCCGAAGCGCTGATCAATCAGATGAAGGAGATGGGTCTGTTCGGGCTCGCCATCCCAGAACCCTATGGCGCCGGCCGTGTCTCGGCGCTGGCGTTTGCCATCATCTCCGAGGAACTTGCGCGAGGGTGGATGTCGCTCGCGGGCTCTATCGGTAGTCACACCGTGATCTCCTATCTGATTGACGTCTTTGGTACTTCAGAACAGAAGGAGTACTACTTGCCGCCTATGGCGACTGGCGAGATCCGCGCCGCGATGGCGCTCACCGAGCCCGGAGGTGGCTCGGATCTGCAAGCGATGCTGACGACGGCGACTCGTGACGGAGATCACTACGTCATCAATGGGACGAAGACCTGGATCACGAATGCCGAGCGCGCAGGCGTGATCGGGGTCTTGCTGAAGACCGATCCACACGCCAAGCCGGCCCACAAAGGCATGTCGCTCATCCTCGCCGAAAAGGGCCCCGGTTTTAGCGTGTCGCGCAGCCTCTCGAAGCTTGGCTATCGCGGAGTCGAAACCTGCGAGCTCGCCTTCAACGACTTTCGCGTTCCCGCGAGCGCCGTCCTCGGTGGTGTGGAAGGACAAGGCTTTCGCCAGATGATGACTGGTCTCGAGTTGGGGCGAGTTCAAGTGGCGGCCCGGTCAGTGGGCGTCGCAAGAGCCGCCTTTGATGCCGCCCTCGCGTACTCCCAGCAACGCGAGGCATTCGGCCAGCCGATATGGCGCCACCAATTCATCGGCGGCTATTTGGCCGACATGGGTACCAAACTGCTTGCGTCGAGGTTGTTGCTGGTGCACGCGGCCCGAGCGTTCGACGAAGGGCGTCGCTCTGACCTCGAAGCCGGCATGGCGAAGCTCTTCGCCTCTGAGGCGGCGTTGGAGATCGCGACGAGCTCGATGCGCATTCACGGGAGTTACGGCTACTCAACAGAGTTGGATGTCGAGCGCTATTACCGCGACGCACCGCTCATGATCATCGGGGAGGGGACCAATGAGATCCAGCGCAACGTCATCGCGCGTCAGCTCGTTGAACGTGGTCATCTTCTATGAGCCCACCAGCGCGAAGTGGTCATGGTGAGTTCGTCTGAGCGCCGAGTGCTTCGCGTAAACGCGGACGACGTCCGGAGGGCGTCGGACGCGCTTCACTTCACGTGGGACGCGGACGTCGTCGATGACGTGTCGGCAGCGGTCAACAGAGTCCTGGACGGATACCGCCAACTCGAGGAGTGGTCGGCTACCGACGGCTCAGAACCTGTTGCGTCGCGATCGTTCAGTCGGCCTCGGCCCGGGGAGAACCCACTGGGGGCTTGGAAGGTTAAGGCGTCGATTCGAGAATCAGAAGGCGCTCTTAGCGGTGTGCGAGTCGTCGTGAAGGATTCAATTGCTGTTGCGGGCCTGCCTTTCACTGGGGGAAGTTCTCTACTTGCAGACCACTTCGCGTCGCGCGACGCCGAGGTCGTGCGTCGGGTGCTTGCGGCGGGCGGCGAAGTCGTCGGCACTGGAGTATGTGAGGACCTTTGCTTCTCGGGATCGAGTTTCACGAGCGCGGACGGGGTGGTTCGCAATCCTTACAATCCGGACTTTGTAAGTGGCGGGTCGAGTAGCGGGAGTGCCGTACTGGTCGCGACGAACGAGGCGGATCTCGGCATCGGAACGGATCAGGGTGGCTCCATTCGCGGTCCCGCGTCATGGTGTGGATTGGTGGGGCTGAAGCCGACCTTTGGTCTCGTTCCTTACACCGGAGCGTTAGAGCTCGAGCGATCTGTAGACCACGTGGGATTCCTGGCTCGTGATGCTGAGACTGTCGATCGGGCGCTGGTGGCGACGGCGGGCGTTGATCAAGATGATCCGCGGACCCGCTCCTTTGACTTGGACAGGGCGTTGGCTGAAGTGACCGGATGGTCGGGCCGACGCATTGGGATCATCGGCAACGCATTCGGTTGGGATGTATCCAATGGCGAGACCGACGAATTGGTGCGCGATGGCGCCGAGCGGTTCAGTCACCTCGGAATGACGGTCATCGGAATTGACATCGACGATTTTCGCGCAGGCGTGGCGATCTTCTCGCCGATTCTTGGCGAAGGAACCACGTCCCTCGTCCTCGCAAGTTGTGCCGGCGCGACTAATTGGCCCGGTTGGCTAGACCGATCCACAAGTGACGCGTTGAGTGCCGCGATGCGTACACGTCCGAATGAATTGCCTCTCACGCTCAAGATCAACGTGCTCGCCGGCGTCATTGCCCTGAGAGCCCAAGGTGTCCACGGCTACGCACTCGCGCGCGAAGGCGTCAAGCGCCTCCGCGCTGGCATTGACCGCGCGTTAGGCCAAGTGGATTTCCTCTTGCAACCGACGATGCCCTATCCGGCCCCACGGATCCCCGGCGATGATCTTTCGCTCGCTCGCTACTCAGAGGAGGCTCTTGGAATGTCGCGCAACAACTGCGTGTTCAACCTCACCGGGCACCCCGCGATCAATATCCCGTGCGCCATGACGTCTGACGGCTTCCCAGTGGGCCTCACGGTCGTCGCGCCTCACGGCTACGACCGCGTGCTCACGAGGTTGGCTCGTGACTACGCCGAATTCTTTCATGTTTCCGCTGTGCCTTCGTCATGGAGAGACCAATGAGCATTAGTAAGAGCGTTAGTCGCTGGATTCGCGGCTCTGACCGCTACACGTTGGTGGTCGTGTGGATTGCGATGATCGTGGTGTTCACGTTGGTAGAACCAGGTCGCTTCTTGACGACGAGCACTTTCTCGTCGATGTTTTCCTCCCAGAGTGTGCTCATGGTGTTGACCCTTTCGCTGATGTTCACTCTTACTTCTGGTGAGTACGACCTCTCGGCGGCGAGCATCTTGACCCTGTCGTCCATGACGACGGCCGTACTCAACGTGAATCATCAGTGGCCAATCGGATGGGCGATCGTGGCGGCCCTGTTCGTCGGCGTTGCGATTGGGGCAATTAACGCCTTCTTCGTAGTAGCGGTGGGCATTGAGTCGTTCATCGTGACGCTCGGTACTGGAACGGTAGCCCTGGGGGCGGTGCTCTGGATCAGCAACGAGAGCACGGTTACGGGCGTGTCGGGCTGGTTGGTGAACGCCGTGATCGTTCCCAAACTCTGGGGTCTTTCGCTTGGATTCTTTTACTGCGTGTTGGGAACGCTTCTCTTCTGGTACGTCATGGACTACACACCGCTCGGGCGACGATTCTTGTTCGTTGGACGAGGCCGCAATGTCGCTCGATTAGCCGGTCTGCACGTACCGCGCCTGCGCACGTCCGCCTTCGTTGTGGGCGGCCTTGTCGCGGCGGCAGCGGGCGTGATGTACACGGGCACCAGCGGTTCAGCCGACCCGACGTCGGGGGCGAGCCTCTTGCTTCCCGCCTTCGCGGCCGCGTACCTCGGTTCGACGACGATTCAGCCCGGCCGGTTCAACGCACTGGGCTCGTTCATCGCCGTCTTCTTCCTCGTCACGGGAATCACTGGCGTATCGATCCTCGGCGCTGCGGTCTTCGTGCAGAACCTGTTCTACGGTGGCGCTCTCGTGATTGCGGTCACGGCGTCGACGCTCTTGCGTCGCCGCGCCGCGAGTCACGAACGCGAACTTGCCCAGCGCGAACTCGACGCGACGTAACGGCGGGCATCGTCGATTTATCGATTTAGTAAGAGGTGAAAGGGGGGATGAGGGACAGAAAGGTCAACGAGGGTATTTGATTTTGGCCGACTCTCGCTTAGCAATGGCCGCGCATGAGCAGTGCAATCAGAAGAATCATCTAGAAAGGAACGGAATGAATTCAAGTAAGCGTTTAGCTGGCGCCAGGGGTCGCCTGGGTCAGCGAATTCGGTTGTTCACGGCCGTTGTCACGTTGGTCGTCCCGGTGACACTCTTTGCTGTGGCCAGCCAGGGTGACGCTGCATCGCAGCACCGATTGGCGAGTGCGGTCGCGAGTCACGCGACGGCACACGCCACTGCTGGTGTGGCGGCTGCAACTGCCCTGATTAAGAAGTACACCGGGATTCCGAAGTTCGTCACACCGGGTCCGAAGTTGAATCCGGCGAAGTTGAAGGGCAAGACGATCTACACGATCTTCTCGTCCACCGCGATTCCCTTTTGCAACGACGTTGGTCTGACCGTGACCCAGGCTGCGACCAAGCTGGGAATGAAGAGCGTGGTGTGGCCTAACTCCGGTCAGTTGTCGCAGTGGGTTCAGGGCTTCAACCAGGCAATTGCCGCACACGCGGCACTGATCAACGTTGGTTGCGGCATCAATGCGGCGGCGGTGGCACCACAAATTGCCGCGGCTAAGAAAGCCGGCATTCCTGTTGTGGCGGCTCACTCGTACGACCTAAGCCAGAAGGTTCCGGCCTCGCTGTCTGCCTCGCAGTACGCGCCCTACAAGATTGCGGGCGAACTCGAAGCGGCGTGGGCCATCAAGGACACCAATGGAGCTGCGGATGTGCTGGTGGTCGATGACGTTGCGGACGACGTCTCAAGCCCTGCTCTCGTGGCGGGAATCAAGTTGGTGTTCGCCCAGGACTGTCCAAGATGCAAGGTGACCTACAAGGATGTTCCGATTCCGTCGTGGGGTACGCAGATTGGTCCGGTCGTGTCGGCAGCTTTGTCGAGTGACCCCAAGCTCAACTACGTCATCCCGATCTACGACGGAATGGTGAACTTTGTGACGCCGGCACTTACGTCGCACAACGCCACCGGCGTGAAGATCTCGACATTCAACGGCACCCCGGCCGTGCTTGACGAGATGCGTACTGGAAGCGTGGTCGCGTTTGACTCGGCTGAGAATTTCCCGTGGATTGGTTTGTCCATCCTCGACCAGGACATGCGCGTGATGTTGCACATGGCTCCGGGCCACAATGAGCTAGCGCCGCTCCAAGCGTGGACCAAGACCAACGTCAAGGCTGCTGGAACTCCAGCGAGTTACTCGAACGGTTATGGTTCGGTTGCTCAAGCTGGGTTCGCGAAGCTCTGGTAAGTCAACAATTGGGAGAGCGGGATCGATTGATCCCGCTCTCCCGCTTCATTCGGGCAAGGAGGGAACAGCGTGGATTCATCACCGATGCAGTTGCCGATCGAGTTGGGTGAAGACGTTCGAGTAATTGTGCCAACGCAAACGTGGGAGTTTCTTTCCGCGCTGCGCGAGGAAATTGACGCCGCACTTGAGGAACTCGAGGACGACGATGAGTGAGGCCGCACCGATGAATGACCGACTTGAGGACTGCACGCTTGCCCAGATTCGCGGACTAATTCGCGACCGTCTTGTCTCGGTCCGTGAAGTCGTAGAAACATCGTTGCGCGTTGTCGAAGAACGCAACGGATCTCTTCATGCGGTAATCTCGGTAGTGGAGTCGGCGCTCAACCGGGCCGACGCGCTTGATCAGCGGACAGAACGAGATCAGCCTCTCTTCGGTATCCCGTTTACCATCAAGGACATCATGACCGTCAAGGGCCTTCGTTGCACGTGCGGCAGCGCCGCTCGGGTGCATAGTCCTTTGGCCCAACGCACTGCCGACGCCGTCGCCGCGGCGGAGGCCGCAGGAGCCGTCCTCATAGCGACGGCGAACCTCCACGAATGGGCCGGGGGCCCCAACTCCAAGAACGCGACCTTCGGCAACGTAGTCAATCCTGTCGATGAGTCGTTGACACCCGGCGGTTCGAGCGGTGGCTCCGGGGCGGCCGTGTCGAGCGGCATTGGCTACTTCTCACTGGGAACCGATACCGGAGGGTCAAGTCGTATCCCAGCGGCATGTCAGGGAATCGCGGCGTGGAAGCCGACGCCTGGGCTCATTTCAACGAACGGCGTCTATCCGGTTTCGCCAACGCTCGACACGGTGGGTCCCATGACTCGTGAGGCAGCCGACCTGGGGTGGATCATGGACGCCTATATCGGACCGGCCCCCGTCCAGCCGACTGGTCCACTTCGACTCGGGATTGAAGAGTCCTACTTCTTCGATCCCGCACATACGTCACCTACGATGGCGGATCCCATTCGTGACTTGCTTTCGCGTGCCGAGGCTTGCGGCGCAGAGATCGTACTCGTGAAGATACCGGCTCTGCGCTGGGCCATGGCGGCGGAGAAGGTGGTCATGTTGGGCGAATGGTCCCAGTCCCACTCACACGGTCGAAGGGCGGATCGCCCGCTCTACGGAAACGATATCCAGCAGTTCCTGCGCATTGGTGACGCCGTCACGGCGGAGTTTTACCTCGACGCCATGAGGGTTCGAAGGTTGGTGACCGAGCAACTGGTGAAGACGCTCTCGTCACTTGACGCCCTCGTTTCACCGACGTTTCCGTGCAGCGTTCCGGGTAGGGATCAGACAGAGATCGAATGGTCACCGGGAGTGTCCGAATCGGTCATGGATGCAACGTGGCGCTTCACGCTGCCAGCGAACGTGGCGGGTCTGCCAGCTGTCGTCTTCAGCCCCGATGCGCCCACGGCCGATCGCTCGGTTCCCGCCAGTGTTCAATTGCTTGGCGCGCCCGGACGTGACCGGCGTCTCCAGTTCGTCGCTGCATACCTGGCAGCGCTCTAGGGGACTTGTGGACGAGACCGTAAACCAACTCTTCTCCTTAGAAGGTCGCACGGCGCTCATTACCGGAGCGGCGAGTGGGATCGGACTCGCCACTACGCGCCTCTTCGTGAATGCCGGCGCCAGGGTGGTGGCGGTGGACCAGAACCGGCAGAAATTGGGCGACGTCTTCTCGCCGGGGGCATACTCAAATGTCGTGGCGGAACACGCCGATATCTCCGTTGAACAAGAGGTGCAAGGGCTGTTTCGTCGTGTGGCAGACAACGTCGGTGCGATCGACGTGTTGGTGAACAATGCTGGCATTGATTCGGTTGCTACTACTGAAGAGATGAGCCTCGCGATGTGGGATGAGATGATCTCGACTTGTCTTACCGGCGTCTTCCTCTGCACTCGGGCCGTACTTCCTGGTATGAAGTTGCGACGTCAGGGACGGATCATCAACATCGGATCGCAACTGGCGACCAAGGGTTTCGAGGGACTTGCACATTACTGCGCGGCCAAGGCTGGGGTGGAAGGTTTCACGCACGCGCTAGCCCGTGAGGTGGCACCATGGGGCATCAATGCCAACGTTGTTTCACCGGGCCCGACCGACACGCCGATTCTTGATGCTTTGTCGAACGAGGTTCTTCAGAAAGAGATCAATGAGGTCCCGCTTCGTCGATTGGCACGCCCTGTCGAGATCGCCGCCACAGTGTTGATGTTGGCTGCAGATGCGGGTTCGTACTACACCGGGGCGGTCGTGAACGTCTCCGGTGGCGACGTGATGCGGTAGGAGGGATCATGAACGTTGTCGTGGTCGCGGGCGCATCGGGGACGATTGGCGGCGCCATCGCTCGACGATTCGTCGCGCGTGGTGACTGTCGAGTTATCGGAACCGCACGGAATGTCGAAGCGCTTGCGGCGATGCGATCGGCCGCATTCCTTCCCCTCGCCTTGGACGTGATGACGGGCAAAGGTCTCGATCAGCTTATTGAAGTAATTGGAGGCGATCGTGTCTCGATGTTCGTCAGCGCGGTAGGAGGTGATCTCGATATCCCAAGCGGCGAGGTGACCGTCTTTGGGGTCACTGAGTTGCTCGTGCGGCACGATGTCGAGCTAAAGGTCCATGGATTCCTGCGGGTTCTTCATGCAATCGAGGGTCACTTCGAATCTGGCGCAGCCATCGTCGGTATCGGTGGGAACCTTGGCGCTGAACCTCTCGGGGACACCGGAGGGGTCGGAGCAGCTGACGCAGCACTTTCGAATCTCGTGCGCCAGATGTCCAAGAGCGTGAGCTCAAGTACGTATTCGTTTCACGTGGTGGCACCAGGCCCGGTGCGCTCTCCCAGAATCGAGCACTTGATCGATTCGGCTGAAGCGCACGCGAAGGCTTCAGGCCAACCGTTTGATCGGGCGGCGATGTCGAGCGCCCTCCTTCTGATTGACGCCGACGACGTTGCGTGGCTCGTCGAAACCTTATACGCAGGCCCCGCATCAAGGATGAACGGTGGGACATTGACGATTGATAATGGACTGCGCATGGGAACGCCATGAAGAAGGAGGACCCACGATGAACAACACGGTGGCGATGAGTGTCTCGCACGTTTCGAAGGAATTCGGTGGGACGAGAGCACTTCGCGACGTGTCACTCGAAGTCTTCGCTGGTCAAGTGCACGGATTGTTGGGTGAGAACGGATCGGGCAAATCCACACTCATTAAGACCTTGGCCGGCGTGAACGAACCCGATCCGGGCGGTTCGATAGCGATCTACGGAACGCCGCTTCATTGGCCAGTAGATCAGGTTCAACTCCGTGGTCTCGGCGTTCAGATCGTCCATCAGGAACTCGGCCTCGTAGAAAGCCTGAGCGTGGCGGAGAACTTCGCAATCTTTCGTCAGAACGAACTCGACCGCTTTTGGATCGGATGGAGCAATCTTCACCGTCAAGTCGCCGCAGAGTTGGCGGCCTACGAAGTGGACGTCGATCCTGCTCTTCCCGTCGAGCGCCTGAGTCCAGTGCGGCGTGCCGAGGTCGCCATCGTGCGGGCGGTGGGCAGTTTTGTCGAACGCCGTGACCCGTGTCGCTTGCTAGTCCTTGACGAGCCGACGGTCTTTCTTTCACAAGAAGCAGTAAGGCGCCTGTTCAACCTGGTGCGGGGTCTGCGCAATCAGGGAAAGGCCATCCTCTTTGTATCGCACGATATCGACGAAGTCCTCGAGATCACTGATCAAGTGACAGTCTTGCGTGATGGTGCGGTTCAGGCGACCCGCGAGACTACGAGCCTGAGCGCTGATGACTTGGTTGAGCTCATTCTTGGAAGACGATTGACGAGCGACTTGGCGCGAGCGGAGCGTGGCGAGGTGGTCGGCGGGGAAGTGCACTCTGATGCGAATCCAAGCTTGTCAGCGGCAAATTCGGTCACCGTCACGAATCTTTCCGGCGGACGTGTGCGAGACCTCTCCTTTGAGGTGGCTGCTGGAGAGGTCGTAGCCATCACGGGACTCGTCGGGTCAGGCTTCGAGGAAGTCCCCTACCTCCTCATTGGGGCCATCGCACCGACGACCGGTGTCCTCACGCTCGGAGATCGCGAGTTCGATCTTCGGAGAATGAACCCCGCGTTCGCCCACGACGTTGGAATCGGTCACGTGCCGGCCAATCGGCTGCGTGACGCTGCGGTGTCCGAGTTGACGGTTGAGGAGAACATCGTTTTGCCCGTGCTTGACCAAGCCTTTCAGCGCGGTTGGCTACGGCGTTCGTGGTTGCGGCGCCACAGCACTAATTTGATCTCCAGATATCAGGTTCGCCCTCAAGACCCAGAGAAGTTGTTTGGCACGCTCAGCGGCGGCAATCAACAGAAGGTTGTTCTCGGCCGGGCTCTAGAAGATTCGCCGCGTCTTATTGTCCTGCATGAGCCAACACAGGGAATCGACGTCGGATCAAGGGAGCAAATGGTGCGCGAGATTGCCGCCGCCTCGCGCGACGGCATGGCGGTTATTCTTGCGAGCGCAGACTACGGCTTTATCGCCGACACCTCACAGCGAGTAATCATCTTGGCTGACGGTAGAAAGGTTGGAACACTTTCAGGGGAGAACGTCAACAAACGAAGCATCGCCGAAGAATGTCTGGTATCGAGGCACCATTCCTGACTGGTTCGAACTGGCTCGATTCGGATCAGATGGCCCAAGACCATGTCCCTTTAGGAGGAAATGCAGTCATTGTCTGCGTTTCACGAACCTGGTCGCCCTGGTCGCCCGCCCGGGTCTTGATCCCGGCACCTTGGGATCAAAAGGAACTGCCCGATGGTTGTTGTGTGTCGGTCTCGTCCCGCATGTCTTTTGTTTTCAAGGAATCGTGTTGTCCCCTGTCAGTCTCGTTGGAGACGTCTGCTCCTACCACAAGGACCGCGTTACCAGCCCGTTCACAACGTCCTGCCACCTCGTCCAAGCTGCCCTGTACGGACCAGTCTACGAGGCAGAGCGAGGCGCCCTCCCGTGCGTAGGCCTCAGCGATGGCGGCACCGATGCCACTACCGGCTCCAGTCACCACGGCACCCTTGCCATCTAGCGCGCCACTCATGACTCGACATTGTCACTGATGGAAAAGATCCGCTGGGCGTTGCCGCCGAGGATGGCCTCCCGCTGTTGCTGACCGACATGCAGATACTGCACCCGGAGCTTTTCGAAACCCATGTCGAAGACCGGCGCGGCGCTGGCGAAGAGCAGCCGCTCGAACCCGAACGTGGCGGCGACCTTCTGCAGGAAGTCTTCTCGGTAAACCCCGCTGGTGTGCAGGTAGACGTTGTCCAAGCTGAGTGCGGACTCGGCATCCATCTGGGACAGACCCGAAATGTTGTACTGGCCGCCATTCGTCATGATGATCGGAACGCTCGGGCACCATCGCGCGAACTCAGCGACCTGCGTCGGCTCGCTGAGCCAAGGGTATCCTGACGCGACAATGACGGGGATGTCCAGTTCCTCGGCTAGGTGGGCAAAGGGGACCAAGCGTCGGTCGTTGATGCGGAAGTGCTCCTCCGCCGGATGCAGAACCAGACCGCGGTGACTCAGCGAGCGAACGGACCGTTGGAGGAGATCCAGGCCGCCCTGGCCGTCCCACGGATCCACCCGGCACAGACCCATGAGCCGGCCTGCCGAGCGCTCCACGCACGCTGCTAGTTCCTCGTTGGCCCGCACGAAGTCGTGGTCGACCGGATGTGCGATAGCGGCAAGAGTGACGTCGACACCCTCGCGTTCACAGCGTTCCAGGGCCGCCTCCTCGGATAGTTCGACACCGAAACGTGACGTCCCCAAGGTGATGAGCGAGTCAATGATCACGATGCCAGCCCCAACAACTTCTCGGCGTTCAGACCTAGGACCAGCTCTTCCTGCGAGGCCGTGAGTCCAGCAAGGACGACCTTCTGCCGCTCCAGCACGGGCGAGCACACCGGTCCGTCGCTGCCGAAGATAACGCGTTCGGGCCCGATGCGGTCGACGGCCTCCTTGATCTTGTCCGGATACGGCATTGCGGAGGTTTCGAGCACGATGTTGGGGTATCGGTCGGCCACCGCAATTGCCTCGTCAACGTGAAAGTAACCGCCCATGTGGCCCAGGATGATGGTCGCCTCGGGGCACGCCGCCGCCGCCGGCGCAATCGACAAGGGGGTGGTCATCGGCTCGTCACCGCAATGAAACAGCGTGGGCACTGCATGCTCTGCCGCGACGCGGATCAATCGGAGGGTGTCCTCGCCGCTCGGGTGGGCAATGCTGGTGACGGGGTGCAGTTTCAGTCCGCGAAAGCCGTACTCGCTGATCGCGAGCTTGAGCAGGCGGACGGCCTCGTCCTGGTACCACGGGTGGATGCGCGCGAAAGGGTAAAGGCGGCCTGGGAACTCCGTGCATGCCCCTGCGATCAGCTCTAACGCCTTGGGATTCAACGCTGGCAGGTCCGTTATCGTCATGATCGCCGCCGCGTGGACCCCCGCCTCGTCCATACTCGCGACGCACTGAGCCGCCGACATGTGCCAGCCGAGAGCTGGGATGTCGTCTACGTGCATGTGCATGTCGATAATCACTGGTTCCTCCTTATGCGATTGCAACCCGTCACGCTATGACCTTGCCGAGTTCGCTGATCGTCTTCTCAATCCACGGCAGCTCCATCAGCCTGCCGCGGCATACCACCTGAAGCGGTGACCGCAGGAGGGCAAGGTCCTCGCGTGGGTCCTTTGCCACCACGATGAGGTCGGCCGGTCGCCCCACGTCCACAACGCCCACGCGGCCGCCGATGAGGGCACCTGCACGGGAGGTGGCAGTGCGTAAGGCCGTTACCGGGCTCATGCCAGCCCCGCAATACATCAGGAGTTCATCGACCAGTCCGCCGATCGGGTTCAGAGCTGTCCCAGCATCTGTCCCAGCGGCGATCCGCACCCCCGCCACGATCGCCCTTCGGGTGCTCTCGCGGTACGTCTCCCGAACGTCGAGGCTCTTGCTAACCGTTGTCTCCGGAATTCCGAGACCCGGCGCGATTCGATTCAGAGCGCTGACTGTCGGCACCAAGGTGGCTGTGCTCTGCTGCAGCGCCTTCAACGCGACGTCGTCGACGAAGGCGGCATGCTCGATACTGTCCACCCCGGCCGACAGTGCAGCACGGATGCCAGCCGAAGTGTGTGCGTGCGCCGCGACCGGCACGCCCCGCTGGTGGGCCTCCTCCACGGCAGCGGTCATCTCCTCCAGCGTGAGTTGGCTCGCTCCCGGATCACCGGGGGTCGAGATACCTCCCGTCGCGATTACCTTGATGACCTGGGCGCCGGCGTCGATTTGCTCGCGAACGGCCGTGCGCACCTCCGCCGGTCCGTTGGCCTCCCGGGCGTATTCACAAAAGTGGCCACCCCTGACCGTGATCGCCTGACCCGCAGCCGAAACGCGCGGCCCTGTGATCATCCCTTGCTCTACCCGCGCCGCGTAGTCCAAGACGAGGTGATCCGCGCACCCGAGGTCCCGAACGGTGGTGATGCCGCCGCGCAGGGCAAGCAAACCGTTGTGCAGGCATGTCAGCGAACGGACGAGCGGCGTTTGGCGCCAGTGGGAGTAGGCGTCTGGGTGGGCGGCGAGGTCGAAGTGCACGTGGCAGTCAATGAGTCCGGGGACGACGAAGCCTCCATGCAGATCCAGGGTCTGCACCTCGGCTGCGGGCTCAGGGCCGACACCCGTGTCGAGTTCCCTGATGATCCCGTCGACGATAAGCAGCCGCCGGAAAGCCCTGTCCTGCAGTTCCTCCCCTACCAGTGCGAACCCGTTCGTCAGAACCAGGGGGGCGGACCGACTCTGGCCGGCCCTTTGCTCATTCACCGGACTGATCCTAGTGTAGTGATTCATTTTTAGTTGGTGATTGCCTCGAGGGCCACGCGCCCTCGACGAACCTTCTCGAGAATGCTCTCGGCCGTGGCGACCCACACGAAGGGCTTGGAGTTGTCGTTGTTCGCTTTCAAGTAGGTCTCGATTGTGGCGATGAGGTCGGGCACCGAAGGAAACACGCCACGTCGAATCGCCTTGTCGGTGATCTCGCGGAACCACCGCTCGACGAGATTGAGCCACGAGCTGGACGTTGGGGTGAAGTGCAAGTGGAACCGTGGATGCTTGGCCAACCACGTTTTGACGTTGGGGTGTTTGTGGGTGGCGTAGTTATCCAAGATGAGATGGACATGCAGGTCCTTGGGGACTTCGCGGTCGACGCGATGCAGGAACTTGAGAAACCCTTCGCGGCGGTGGCGAGGCAGACACTCGCCGATCACCACGCCGGTGAGCACGTTCAGCGCGGCGAAGAGCGTGGTGGTGCCGTTTCGTTTGTAGTCGTGGGTCATCGTGCCGGCGCGCCCCTTCTTCATTGGCAGCGATGGTTGTGTTCGGTCCAGCGCCTGGATCTGGCTCTTTTCGTCCATGCACAGCACCACGGCCTGATCGGGCGGGTTCAGGTAGAGCCCCACCACGTCGATGAGTTTCTCCTCGAAGTGCTTGTCAGAAGAGAGCTTGAACGACTTGACCAAGTGAGGTTTGAGTCCTCGCGCGGACCAGACTCGCTGCACGGTGGCCGCACTCACGCCCGCGGCCTTGGCCATCGACCGGCAGCTCCAGTGCGTCTCACCCCCGGGCGTTGCCTCTTGGGTTAAGCGCACGATCTCGTCGATCTTCCCTGCGGGGATGGTGGGCTTTCGACCTCGACCGGCCCGAATACACGCCCCGAGCGCCTGCTCAACCTCCATCTGTGGCATCAACAACTTTGCCATCACGCCTCCTGTCGAAAACATGTATCGATTTGGTACGGAGATACTCGAGGTAATGTGATCCGAACCCTCGATCCCAAGCATGCCATGCCGACTTTTTCAGTTCGACGGTGGCAGCTAGTGGTTGTACGTGCATGGAATCATTGACGTTTCATTCCACCGACGTTCGCACGCGACTGCACGTAACCATCGGCGTTGCTAAAGGATTTGATTGGCTTGACCCCTTCTAAAACGTGCAAGGGGTAGTCACGCGCTGAAGCGATGTCGTGTCCGAAACAAAGATCTCTGTCCGCTCCACGACTTCAATGGTGTATCCATTTCAAGATCAAATGGATACTTCGTCGAACGTGAGAGAGCAGTGTTCGAACGCCAAGCGTTGGCGAGTTTTCTTTGTCTGGGTGATCTATTTCGCGTTCCTCGAAGAAGTCCGACAACGATCTGGCGTCCTTGTTTCGGACCTCGTTGATTTCCTTCTTCGTGAATCCTCGCGCCCACCGTATTTGGTTGGCTGTAATCCAGTAGTGGGATTGGCAAGGATATTCCCAATTGCCAATGGATGGTTGAAGGGAAATGTGCTCCCCGTCATAATGCAATGTCCACTCGGCGGGACTAAGGGGAAGGACGACCCGGTTCCCGCATCCGCAGGGACACAAATGAACTGTCGTGGCGTAGCGCATCGATACGTAGAGAATCCCTTGCTCAAGTTCTCGCGGTACGAACTCCACGAACTCCGGCAAAAGCGCGGAACTACGCATCGTCAATGCTCGTTCAGCAGATGATTTCCGTCGAGCGTGTAAACGCTTGAGAACTCATCTTCAAAGTCAAAATAAGCGCCCATATGGCGCTTCCAGCGAATTACGGCCAACGCCGCGGCAAGCATGTTCAGGTCGGCGAGCTGAATATTGCGATCGTACTCGTCCTTCCCATCAGCGAAAGACAGTTCTTCGAGCGACCTCTTGGATCGCTCTCCAACTGCAGATGTCGTTCGGACCAGACCGCCGAGACTGTCATTGGACTGATACACGCCGATGCCGCTGTCAATAAAAGGCACGCCATATTCCAATAGCTTCTCAACAACGAGCTTCTTCCCAACGCCAGCGTCGACGCATAGGAATGCGAAGTCAAACCCACGAAGTACATCGACATTTTCTTCAGTCAAGTATTCGGAGTGCGCGATAATTCCACGTCGCATGATTTCATATTTGAGCTTTAGAAAGTCGGCCTTGTTGGTTCTCACCTCGAGTTCGGTGAGTGATACAGCTCCAGGGATTCGAAAAGCATTGTGAGTGAAGAGCCTGTCCCCGTCAAAAGATGAATTTCGGAGATTGGTACCTTTGCGAGGAGGTCCAGTACGTAGGAGCCTGTTCCGCCAACTCCGATGATCGCAACCTTGGCAACTTTGAGCTTCTCGACTGCGGCTCCGATCATTGCCCTACTCGTCGCTGAGTCGAAGTACCTAAATGGGGAATCGACGTCGTCCCTAATGGGAATTGGCGTCGAAGTGGTGGTGAATGCGGGATCAAGCAATCGTGCGAATGCACCTATCATGTTCGCGTACGTCGACATCTTGTCGAAGTAGTCCGCATATCCTTCTGGAGGTTTTTGCGAAAAACTGCACGTCGCGATTAGACCTGACCCAAGGTTGATCTCTCGACGCTCGGACAATATATTCGTCAGTTCGCTGCCGTCTGCATCGCAGGGGACATCTCCGATGAAGTAAACAACGTGAGATCCCGGGCGTGCAGTCGCTTCTCCTTCCAACGTCAGCTCGGACACGAGCGTGCCGTACTTGACCAGCCGCGTCGAGTTCACGTAGGGAGTCCGAAGAAGCAAATAAGAACCGACGATGCTCACGTCGTAGCCCTCCTGCTGCAGACGCAGCAGATCGGGACTACGACTTGCTAGTCGCCTTAACATTGAAGATCGTTCCGCGATGCTTTACTGTCACGCTTTCGCCAGGAGCAAGGGAGCCTTCGCGAGGGTGCTCCGCGTTACGGAACGTGACCGTGTACCGCGTATCGGGACCCGCCGGCTCCGGGTACGCGATGTGGACGATCTCCTCATAAGAGACGTGAGCTCGGTCTAGATCGTGAGACTGAGCATTCACAATGATTTCGAAATCCCTCCCGTGCTCCTCTGCGGGGTTATCTCCGTTTTCGTCGGGTGCAGCCATGACTTGGGCCTTCCTATGCATCGGGTGGCGATCATCGTGGTGTTGTCGTCACATGTTCCATATACCATAACGGTATATAAAAATAAGCATACACCATATTCGTTCATGATATTTACTAGGCTTCGAACATGGAGGTGGTCTTTGAGCATGCCCGGCTGGGCAAAATCTGCAATGACCATAAGCAAATGACTCGGAAGTTTGGGGCTGAAAGGGCCCGCGTCCTCGGGCGAAGGCTTTTGCAGCTACTAGCGGCGGGTTGCCTGGAGGATCTTAGAAGCGCTCCTGGGCGGTGTCATCAGTTGAAGGGAGACGCTGACGGTCTGTTGAGTCTCGATCTCGATGGACCCTTCCGGCTGATATTTCGCCCAACGTCGGATCCGCCACCATCGAAGTCCGATGGGGGTCTCGAATGGGGGCAGGTCACCGAAGTGACGATCGTAGAAATTTTGGACACACATGAGAAGTAGGAAAGGAGGCGATGTCAATGACTGGGAGTGAGAGCATTCGATTCAATCCGGACTATGCCGTCGAGCCAGGCGAGACTCTCGCCGAAGTCTTGGAAGAGCGCGGCATGACTCAAGCCGAGCTCGCGCGGAGGACTGGTCTATCTACCAAACATATAAATCAGGTCATTAAGGGTGCAGCATCAATCACCGCCGAGACTGCGTTGAAGTTGGAGAGGGTGACGCTAATCCCAGCTCGTTTTTGGACGAATCTCGAGACTCAATATCGCGATGCGAAGTCTCGCGAAGAAGAGTCCCTGGCGTTGGAAACTGAAATACCTTGGCTCAAAGACCTGCCGATCAAATATCTTCAAGATCGTGACTGGATCCCGAAAATTACTGGGCCGGATTTAGTGCGTTCCGTCTTCGAGTTCTTTGGAGTGGCGAGTCGGGATGCTTGGGCTACCGTCTGGGCGACTCCAACTGGATACCGGATGTCTCGAGTTCATGAAAGCAATGGTTACTCGCTGGCTTCATGGCTCAGGATCGCTGAGCTTGAGGCTTCAAAGGTCGAGGCGATGCCGTTCGATCGCAAGGGCTTGCAAGTTGCACTTCCCAACTTGCGGCACCTGACAAGACGAAGTGTTGAGGAGTGGTATCCACGTCTCATTGAAGAGTGTGCGTCGGTCGGAGTTGTTGTTGTGTTAGAACCGGAAGTTCCTGGTAGCCGTGTCTGTGGCGCAGTTCGATGGGTTGACAGCGATCGTGTATTGATTGTTATGAGCCTTAGGCACAAGTGGGCTGACGTATTCTGGTTTTCCTTTTTCCACGAAGTCGCGCATATTCTTCTTCACGACCGCAAAAAACTCACTTTTATTGACGGGCCGCCTGCGAATGGCGAGACTGACGAACTCGAACTCGAAGCAGATGTTTTCGCTTCTCGAACTTTGATTCCGAGGGAGTTTGAATCGCATCTTCCCATGTTGCAGTCGCGTTCTGCGATCATTTCGTTTGCAAAAGAAATTGGAATCCATCCAGGAATTGTCGTCGGCCGACTCCAGCATCAGCGATTGCTCCCGTTCAGTCAACTGAACGACCTGAAGGAGAGGTATGTCTTCTCGGACTAGGCCCCCTCTTCGCGCTGATTGTCCAATTTTCCTTGCCTGCACTTGCATCTGCTGACATTTTCTGATTCGCCTTACTGCAGTCCCTTCCCAGAGAATTTGTTCATTGGTTGCCTTGCTGGGATCGAAGGAGGAAAAGGTGGCTTCTCCGTTGTTTGCGCTGGGCGTTAGAATGTTGCGAATATGCAACTATGGTGTCCTTTTGAACATATGTTGCCTATTTACTACTTCCACGTATAATGGTCGGGAAGTAGTATTTGTGCAACATTGGGAGGACCGGATATGTGGTTTCGAATCCGAAACAAGGAAGGGCTAGAGCGGGCGCTCGTAGGAATCCGAGCGCAGTCTCATCTGACTCAAGCTGACGTGGCCGAAAAGCTGCACGTCGACCGAGCCACGGTCATTCGCATGGAAAATGGTAGCAACAAGAACATGGCTCGTTTGGTTAATGCCTTCTCCGTCGTGGGCTATGACCTTATCGCGGTGCCTCGTGATGCTGTCGTAACCGTCGAGTCTCCTGAAGCAGAAACTCCGGAACTCAACGCGCTCATCGTGCGTCGGTAATCTCTTGTGGCTCGGGGCGATCAGGAACTCACGATCTGGCTACGTGGCGATCCTGTTGCAATTTTGACAAAGACGAAGCGGGGTCTGGCTTTGGCCTACGCGACTTCATTGGTCAATGAGATCGGTACTGGTTCGCTTTGCTTATCTGTCGCTCTTCCGGTTCGTGAGCAGCCATACAGCGGTGAGGCCGTTGATCGTTGGGTGCGTGGCTTATTACCAGAAGGTGAGACCCTCAGTGAGCTTGAGCGCCGCTTTGGCATCGCTCGAGGAGATTCATTTGGACTTCTCCAAGCCATCGGTTATGACTGCGCGGGTGCCATTTCAGTGGTTGGCGAGACACCTCAAAGTAGTGCGACGGCCTTGCCGAAGCAGCTCTCCGACGTTGAGCTCGCGGAAGCGATCGAGGGCCTCCCTTCACAACCACTTGGCGTGGACGAAGACGTACGGGTTTCGCTAGGAGGACTACAAGCCAAACTGCTCTTGCGTCGCACCAAGGAAGGGTGGGAGCGACCGGCAATGGGAATCCCGACAACTCACATCCTTAAGCCTGACCCTGCTCAGTTCCCTGGGTTAGTGGCATCTGAGTGCTACGCCTTGAAACTTGCAGAAAAGGCGGGATTAGTTGTCGCTCACGCTGAGTTAGAGAAAATTGGTGAACGCCAGGTCCTCATCGTCGAACGCTACGACCGCTGCGTGATTGATGGTGTGACGACACGAATCCATCAAGAAGATTGTTGCCAGGCCCTCGGTCTTGACCCCGAACGAGAGAAGTATCAGCGTCCCGGCCAGGTCAAGCCGTCGTATGAGGAGTTGGCGCGCGTGCTCTCGAGTCATGCAGTCAATCCAGCAGCTGAACTTCGGGCCTTGGGCAAGTCAATGGTGCTCACGGTGGCTGTAGGCAACACCGACGGCCACGCACGAAACCATTCTTTCTTGATTGAAGGCGGCGTATTGTCCTTCGCGCCAATCTACGACGTGGCTCCGACAATGGCCTTCGTCCCTGCTCGAACATTGGCCCTAACAATTGCTGGCGAAAATCAAATGGTGAAGATCACTCGACTGCGACTCGCGGTAGAAATGCAGTCATGGGGACTTACCGGGGTGGAGGCAGATGCCATCATTGACGACACAATTGAAGGTATCGCCGCTGCCTTAGACACAGTGGATCCAGGTCCCGCGCCAGAGGAGTCGATCGAAGTGGTTTACACGCGGGTTCAAAGCCTTCTTGCCCGATAGGCCGCTACGTCTCTTTGGATTTGTGCGTGACTCTGTCAATGGGGCGCCGTCGTCTCGAACCAGTTTTATGTGCCGACTTTTCCGATTCACCGGGGTTCACCAATGTCCGCGACGTCCGGGTTGTTGCACGCAAATGAGTGGCGTTGCTAAAGGATTTGCTAAAGAATTGGTCCACCTGACAGAGCGTAAATAGTCCTTTATCAGGTATGTTGATCGTGGAGGTAAGGGGATTCGAACCCCTGACCCCTTGCATGCCATCGGCTCGAGACCCGTTCATGAGCGTTCAAATTGGTCCAAATCGACTTCGTTTTCTGGGATTTCAATTCATCTCCGTTCATCGAAATTCACTTCGATTCAAGTCAACTGCTGAAGTTACTGCTGAAGTAAACCCCTTGCGCGCCGTGCAAAGGGTCGATGAAAAATAGTCGCAGTAGCCAAAAAACTGCTGAAGTGCTGCTGAACTAGTCCTCAAAATGTGTATCTTTCACGTCGTGCAATGAGTCGGGTATGTTGACAACTCGTCAGCTATAGGGCGGCACACGAAACATAATCGGAGACGAGACGTCCGTTGGTTGTTTGGCGAAACCAAACGACGATATCAACGATTCGCAAATCCATAACGTTGGCGGGAACCTTGGCTGATTCGCGAAGGAACGTGAGCCCTGCTGCAACGTGAGCACTATCTTTGAGTTCCCTTTCGAGAAAGAGCCACTTGTCTTCACCGGGGCTACGGCTCTGAGTCCTTCGTATTCGATTCACAGCAACGCTGTCCAAGATGGGGAAGAGTCCTAGCCTTTTCCTCGCGAGAATTTTGCTGATGCGAGCGAGCCCCGTAGTGCCCACCGGCTTGAGGAGCTCATCAAGAACCCACCACAATTTTATGCCCTCAAGAAGCCAACAAGAGTATGAATGATCATGAGGTCGTCATCTAAGAAAGCGATGTGTCCCAGTTTCTCCATGTTCTCGTAGATGAGTGCGTTTCTTCCACCGGGGTACCGCTCATCGATCGCGTTCAAACGAATGATGTAATCAAGACCAGTCAATTTAAGAACCATGAAGATTCTTCCTCTGTTTCCATCGTTTACTCAGCGTCGGTTCCTGAGGCTACGTGTGACCTTTAACGAAGGCGCGAACCGGGCGACGCTAAACCCAAGAGACGATTGGGGAGACCGCCGCAACATGGAGCTCAATGTGGACGCCGACAACTTCTCCGGCGCCTTAAGAGCCCCCCGAAAAAAGATCAGGACGATCGCAAAGATGAACCAACCCATGGTCAAACACTGAAACCACCACGTGTTACATGAGCCGATCTGACTAGCTTCTGCGAAACGGATGAAATCAGATGTGACGGGAATTCGGAGAAAAGGTCCACGACCATCCGGATCGCTCAGTGACGCGTCACGCGCCTTCGGGGAGCAGCAAGAATGTCTTGGCACCGCTCCAACCTCTCAAGGAATAGGGTGACCTGCGCTGGGTTTAGTTGCCTTTCTGTTTGTTGAAATTGGGCCCAAGTGAAAGGCTCA
>PLNQ01000115.1 GCA_003141815.1 Acidimicrobiaceae bacterium
AAATCGCTGCCCCACACCGCGCTTAGAATCTCCAGCTTGGTGTGCGTGATCTTCGATCGACTCATGAAGAACTCCAACAGGGAGAACTCTCGGGGGGTGAGGGTCACGTTTCGTCCGTGCGACGTCACGTTGCGGCTCATTGGATCCAATGAGACCGTGCCGAGCGTGAGCATTTGGGGTCGGCCCCGATCTTGACGTCGAAGCAGTGCGTGCACCCGGGCCATGAGAACCGCACGTTCAAAGGGTTTTCGCAAGAAGTCGTCAGCTCCGACGTCCAGCCCTTCGACTTCGTCCCAGTCCCCTTCTTTAGCGGTCAACATCAAGAGGGGGGTCTGCATGCCGGCCGCGCGAAGGTCCTGGCAGACGCGAAAACCGCTGCGCCGGGGCAACATGATGTCGAGCACGATGACGTCAAAACCACCGTGCAACGCTTCTTCGAAGCCCGTCTCGCCGTCGTGACGCTGCACGACGGCAAAACCTTCATCCACCAAAAGCCCGGCCACCGCACTCGCGAGGTCGTAATCGTCTTCGATAACGAGGACTCGGAGAGGTTGATCACTCATTGCAGGTAGAGGTTACCGTCGGACCCTTCAACTATCTTCAGCTTCGCCAGTCCGTGCGGTGCTGGTCCCACGATGACGTCACCGTTACTCACCTGAAACTCCGAACCGTGACACGGACACACGATGATCTTCGCCGTGTTGGAGTAACCCACGGCGCAACCGGTGTGTGGACAGACGGCGTCGTAGCCCACGAACTCACCCGTATCCGTATGAATCACGATGCCGGGGTCACCACTCGAGGGGATCGTGAAACTCGCGGCTTGATTCTTCGGCACTTGACTCGCCGCGCCGAGCAACTGGCCAAGGGATGAAGCTGGCGCCGTCGTCGTGGTGGTCGCGGCCCCTGGTGTCGTGGTCGACGTCGTGGGCGGTGCAAGTTGGGTCCCCTGACCTTTTGGTTTGGGCGCGCCGTCGATCAGTCGGCCGGCGACCGCTGTGGCCGCACCCGAGATGACAACGGATGTTCCCACCGCGGCCGCGAGTGCGCCGCCGAGGACGACGGCACGACGATCAGCGGCGTGGGTTTCTGCGGGCGCCGGTGGTGCCGACCCCTCATTCAGCAATACCGGACAGGCCGCGGCGTCACAGGGTTGCCCCGCGCGAGCTTTGCACTTTCCTCGCTGATAGTTCCCACAGAGGTTCTGCACTTGCGCGAAAGAGATGGGCACGAGCGCGGGCGATGGAAGTTGGTGCTCTTTCGCGACACGACTCTTAATCCACGCGTCCAACGAGAGTTGTGTACCGCCTCCGGCCACGATGAAGGGCATCCACGCAAAGAAGAACACAATGTCCGCGCCGGTGAAGTAGGGAGAAGCGTGAAAGCTCACCGTCAAGAAGAGAGAAAGCGAAAGCAGCAGGCCGCCGAGGGCGGCCACACGGGTGAAGAGCCCGGACAAGGTGCCCAGTCCAACGGCGACTTCGCCCACCGCGATGAGTACACCGACGGGAATTGCGACACTTCCGAGATGGCTCAACAGTGCGTGGATCGGACTCGTACGCGCCGCGGCGATGAGTTGGGACTGAATGGAGGTCGGACTCTTCGCGTCGAAGAAGTTGGGGTTCGCCAACTTCTGCAGTCCCGCGAACGTGAAGGTCGCGCCGAGGAAGATTCGAAGCGGGAGGAGGGACCATTCGCTGAGCGCCCTCGCCCCCACCGGAGGTCGAAAGAGTTGTGAGCGCGACGATTGTCCGTGCCCTTTGGCACGTGGTGGTTGTGGCACGTCACCATGGTGCCACAGCGGTTTCATCGATTGTCCGGCAACGGGCCACTCTTACTCAAGATTTATCCACCACAATGGAGAGATGCTGAACGCGTCCATCGTCTCGTTTCTGACCGACAAGTTGCATAGCGTCTCGCCCGGAATCGTCTACGTACTCGTGGCCCTCCTCGTCTTTGGCGAGGCCGCACTGTTTATTGGCTTCGTATTGCCCGGTGAAACGTCGGTGATCGTGGCCGGCGTGGTCGCAAGTCAGGGCCGCGTCAACGTGGTGACCGTCGCCGTCTTGGTCGTCGTCGCCGCGATCATCGGCGATTCCTTGGGTTTCGAAATCGGCAAACGCTACGGTCATCGCCTCATCGAACTTCCCTTCTTACGTAGCCGACACGTCGCACTCGAACGAGCCCTCGAGGGACTTCGTCGGCGCGGCGCCACCTACGTGTTCGTGGGACGATTCACCGCGTTCCTGCGCGCAGTGATGCCGGGTCTCGCGGGGATGAGTCGTCTGAGTTATCGCCGATTTCTCATGGCCAACGCCGCGGGCGCCCTCATCTGGGGCGTGAGTTACACGTTGCTCGGCTACTTCGCCGGCAGCGCGCTCGGTTCGATCCAGAAGTACTCAGGGTGGGCCGGCATCGCGGTCCTCGTCGTCGTGGTCGGGTTGGTCGTCGCGATCCACTACGTCAAAAAGCGTCGCGAAGCCAACGTTGAACGAGAGTGGATCGAAGAACACCCCGGGGACGATTCAACGCAGAGCGCTGAGTAACTCCTCGGGAGCGTTCACGCGCCACTCGTTTCCGTGCAGCGCGAGTAGTCCCGCGCTGGTGCGGGTGGGGCCGCTTCCGCGAAGTAACGAGCGCACGTAGATCTCGTCAACCTCAAGCGAGCGTCGCGTCTCGACGAGGTCTTCCGGCGCGCAATCTAGTGACGTCACAGCACTCGAGCGCACTAGTCGAGGTCCCACGGTGTCGTCTACGCCGAGGGCACTGACGAGTCCCTCAATCTGGGCGTTCGCGAAGCCTGCGTCGGTAAAAGCACCTCGTCGCCACGGGGGCGCCGTGCCGGCGAGAAAGCCCCGGGTGACGAGTTCTTGAGGCTGGGTAAAGGCAACGACGCCCGTGACGTCGTCGGAGAACGTCTCGACCAACCTTCTCGCGTGCGCCAGCACGTGGGGCACGACCCAGGGCATCAGCCACGCCTCTTGCCCGAGCCACGAGGGCCAGACCGCGTCAACGAGGGCGATCGTGACGTCTAGTCCCAGCGAACGCGCGTAACGAACGACGTCGCGGTAACGACGGAGCGCCTCTTCGTCGTACTCCCCTTGGCGCGGTTCGACGCGCGCCCACTCGACGGTGAGTCGGACGCCCGCGAAACCGAGTTCCGGCACGAAGTCCAGCACCGTCTCGTAGAGGCGCCAGAGATCGTCCGCGGCGCCTGGGCCCACATGACGACCCAGTCCGATCGTCGGCGCGTAACAGGTCATCGGCTGGCCGGCTCGATCGAAGCCACCCTCCACCGCGTAGCCTTCGAGCGTTACGAAGAGACGAGCTCGCGTGATCACAAAATCAGTTTCGCACGCACGCCAAAGACGCACGTCAACTAGCGTCTCGAACGAAGCCCGAGAGGGCCATTTGAAGGAGGCCCGATGGCCGATGAGGTACTGCGCGAACGCCGCGGACACGTTGAACTACTCACGATAAACCGACCCGAAGCGCGAAACGCCATCAACCGCGCGACGGCCCTCGCTCTAAGTGACGCACTCGACGAGTGCGAAACGGACGACGACGTCTGGGTGGTGGTATTGACCGGCGCGGGTGATAAGGCCTTCTCCGCGGGCATGGACTTAAAGGCCTTCGCCGCGGGCGAGTTCCCCATTACCGAGAAGGGTTTCGGTGGTCTCACGAAGCGCGACTTCCCCAAGCCCTTGATCGCAGCAGCGAACGGATCGGCGCTCGCGGGCGGTTTCGAGATGATGATCAGCTGTGACATGGTGGTCGCTGCCGAACACGCGATGTTCGGTATCCCGGAAGCGTCGCGCGGTCTCGTCGCGGGTGCGGGCGGACTTATTCGTCTGCCCAAGCGCGTGCCGCTCACGGTCGCCCTGGAGATGGCCCTCACGGCCGATCCCATCAGCGCCGCGCGCGCCTACGAACTGGGGCTCGTCAATCACGTCGTGCACGGCGACGTCGTCCTCGACGTCGCCATCGCCCTCGCTGAGCGCATCGCGAAGAACGCACCGTTGGCCGTTCGAACGTCCAAGGAAGTCATGCGCCGCACTCGTGAAATCACCGAGGACGAGGCGTGGGTCGTGAACGACGAGGCCTTCGCGATGATCGGCATGAGTGCCGACGCCATGGAGGGCGCCGTAGCGTTCACCGAAAAGCGCGACGCGAACTGGCAAGGTAAGTAGATGAACTTCGTCGCCACCCATCACGCCCAACTCGCCGACGCGTGGACCATCGTCCGCCTCAGCTTGCACGTGCTCGGCGCGTGCGTCTGGGTGGGCGGTCAGTTAGTACTCGCCGGACTCGTCGTGACGCTGCGCGGGATCTCTCACGACGCGCCGGGCAAAGTAGCCAAGGCTTTCGCGAGGTTCACGTGGCCGGCCTACGGACTCTTGATCGTGACGGGCATCTGGAACGTCGCGGCCGTCGGTTCGTCAGCGACGTCGAACTGGAACACCGTCTTCGGCATCAAAATGTTCTTCGTGGTCGTCGCGGGACTCGGTGCGTTCCTGCATACGAGGGCCACGTCACCCAAGGCGAAGGGCGTCTTCGCCGGCGTGGGCATGATCGGAACGATCGCCGCAATGGTACTGGGCGTCGCGCTCGGGGGTTAGTGCAGGTGGTACACCAGCGCTGACGTGATCGCCGCGGACGCCACAACGACAGGAAAGGGCGCCTTCGCGAAGAGCGCCGCGAGCGCCATCGCGAGACCAGCAAGACGGTGGTCGAGCACGACGTGGGTCTTGATAACGAGTCCCTCGGCGACGACGAGCGCACTCAAGAGCGAGATTGGCACGAGGGCGTTCACGCGTTGCAATCGCGGATGAGCGAGCCAACCCTCGGGGATGTAGTAGCCGAGCAACTTCACGCCAAAGCACAACACGCTCGTCGCGCCGAGCACGGTCCAGGCCGTTTCAGTACTCATCGTTCGCGCCAACCAAAGACCACGGCCACGAGTGCGCTCGCGATGATGGGCAGTCCCGCGGGCAACCACGGCGTGACGAGCAGAGCGAAAGCCATCGACGACGCCGCGACGACGCGAAGGAAGGTGGTCGTGAGACGCGGCCAGAGCAGTCCCAAGAACGCCGCCGGCACCGCGGCGTCGAGTCCCCACGACGCCGGGTTGCCGAGTGCTTTCGCGCCGATCGCGCCGAGCAGCGTGAAGAGATTCCAAAAGAGATAGACGCCTATGCCGGTGAGCCAAAATCCTCGTCGCATGGCGTGGGTGCCGCGGGACGTCTGAGCAAGCGCGACACCGGTCGACTCGTCGATAGTGAGGTGCGCAGCCGCCACCCGTCGAAATCCTTTCACTCGCACCAGTGGTGCCATCTGGAGTCCGTACAACGCGTTGCGCGTTCCCAGCATCGTCGCGGCGGCGATGGCACTCGCCGCACCCCCGCCAGCCGCCATCACACCGACCGCCGCGAACTGACTGGCGCCGGTGAAGGCGAGGAGGGAGAAAAGACAGGTCTGAAGGACCGAGAACCCCGCGCCAATCCCAGCGGCCCCAAAGGCAACGCCGTAGGTCCCCACGGTGAACGCGACGCTGAAGGCGTCACGAGACGTCTCACGGGGCGCTATCGTCACTTCTTCATTCTTGCCGAGCCTGATGAGAGGCTGCGGCGGCGAAGCCGAGCCCCTCCTGAAGCGAACTACTGTTGGTTTTAGGCACGTCAAAGGAGTCAACCGTGTTCTTAGGTGACATTTTTAGTCCGGATATCGTGATCGCGGCCATCATTGTCGCCGTACTCATCTTTGGCGGCGCGGCTATCCCGAAGTTGGCCAAGAGCTTGGGCTCGGCGAAGACCGAGTTCGAAAAAGGTCTGAAGGAAGGCAAGGACTCCGGAGTCACGAAGGCCGCCGAGACGAAGACGCCTGAGGACGAAAAATAGTCTCCGAGTGGACGAGGTCGTTAGTTCGTTCTACAAAGCGTTCGACACCAACGCCCTTTGAGCCTGCCCTCCTTAAAAAATGACTAAGGTTTTCTCCGTGGAACCACCCGCCCTGTCCCCACAGGGAGTCTCCGACCGGACACGCCGCTGGCGCCGCGTGCGACGAATTGTTGCGCTCCCCATTGCCGCTCTCGCGCTCGCGGGTTGCACCGTGCCAACCTTTGGCGCCTCGCCCGGTGCCACCACCAGTTCCCAGTCCGCCTACCACCTATGGCAGGCATTCTCCATCGGCGCCGCCATCATCGGCACGCTCGTCGTCGTGCTCATTCTTTGGGCGGTCATCTTCCATCGTCGCACGAGCGATCGCATCCCCAAGCAGATTCAGTACCACATTCCCCTCGAAATGACCTACATCATCATACCGATTCTCATCGTTTTGGGTCTCTTCGCGGCGACCTTGGTCGTCGAGAATAAAGAAGTCGCGAACCCCAAGTCCGGTGTGACGATTGATGTGAACGCCTTTCAGTGGGGCTGGAAGTTCACGTACCCGGGTGAGAACGTCGTCGTCGTGGGACAGACAACTCAAGACCCTGAGATGGTGATACCGGTCAACGAAAACGTTCACATCAATCTTACGTCGTCAGACGTCGTTCACGGCTTCTACGTACACGCCTTTAACTTCTCGCGCTACGCCCTACCCGGAGTGTTGAACGAGTTCACCTTTCGCGCCGTGAACACCGGAACGTTTAACGGGCAGTGCACCCAACTCTGTGGGCTCTATCACTCACTGATGTTCTTTCGAGTAAAGGTGGTCAGTCGGTCCGAGTACACCACGTGGCTCGCAACTAATACCAGCGCGGACGCAGTCCGTACCTCGCAGACCGCAACGAATCAGCAGACGTCGTCAATCGTCCCCACAAAGCCCGCGAAGAGCGAAGGAAACAACTGATGACTGACGTACTCGACCCACCCGTCACTTCCGAACCACGCGATCACGCCAACGAAGAACACCACGGTCCGACCGGAATCTTGAAGTGGATCACGACGACCGATCACAAGATCATCGGTCTTTCCTACACCGTCACCGCGGTCATCATGATGGTGATCGGCGGCGCCCTCGCCGAAATCATTCGAGCGCAGCTCGCATCTCCGAACAATACGTTGGTCTCTCTCGCGCAGTACAACGAATTGTTCACCATGCACGGTTCGGTCATGATCTACCTCTTCGCAGGTCCCTTCGCCTTTGGCGCGCTCGCCAACATCATCGTGCCCATTCAAATTGGTGCGCCGGACATGGCCTTTCCTCGCCTCAACGCGCTGAGTTACTGGCTCTACTTGACCGGTTCGATCACGATGCTTTCGGGCTTCTTCGTGGCCGGAGGTGCAGCAAACTTCGGTTGGGTCGCTTACGCGCCGCTGTCGAATTCCATCAACACTCCCGGCGCGGGCGCGGACCTGTGGATCGGTGGTCTGCTCTTAACGGGTTTCTCCGCGATTTTTACGGGCGTCAATCTCTGTGCGACCATCTTCTATCTCCGAGCGCCCGGCATGACGATGTTCCGCATGCCGATCTTCACGTGGAACATGTTGGTGACCGCGATCTTGATTCTTCTCGCCTTCCCCGTGCTTACCGCCGGACTAATCATGCTCTACTGCGATCGACACTTTGGCACGCACATATTCTCCGTCCAAGGGGGCGGGGTGCCGGTGCTGTGGCAGCATATTTTTTGGTTCTGGGGTCATCCGGAGGTGTACATCCTGGCCCTGCCGTTCTTTGGCATGATCACCGAAATCATCCCCGTTTTCTCGCGTAAGCCCGTCTTTGGCTACAAGGGGATGGTCTTTGCGACAATGACCATTGGTGCGCTTTCGTTAGGTGTCTGGGCGCACCACATGTTCACCACTGGCGTCGTGCTGTTGCCGTTCTTCTCCTTAATGAGCTTCTTGATAGCGGTGCCCACAGGTATCAAGATGTTCAACTGGATCGGCACCATGTGGCGAGGGGAGATCTGGTTCTCCACCGCCATGCTGATGGCCATCGGATTCCTGTTCACGTTCCTCGTTGGTGGCATTACTGGCATCTACCTCGCGAGCCCACCGCTGGACTTCTTCACACATGACACGTACTTTGTCGTGGCGCACTTCCACTCGATCGTGATGGCGTTGGTGCTCGGCGCGATGGGCGGTCTCTACTACTGGGGTCCCAAGATCACCGGGTATCTCTTGAATGAGACTATTGGCAAGGTACAGTTCTGGTTTTTGTTCATCGGAATCCAGGTCTTTACGCTTCCCGACTACCTACTCGGTCTCAGGGGCATGCCACGACGCGTCGGCGTTTACCCGCTGCACCCGTCGTGGCAGTCCTTGAACCAACTCTCGACGGTGGGCGCCATCATGATCGGTATCTCGACGATCGCCTTCATGGTAAACATCGTCTACAGCTGGAAGAAGTACCCGGCCGGTGACAACCCGTGGGATGGTCACACGCTTGAGTGGTTCACCACCTCGCCTCCCCCGCACCACAACTTCTACCGTCTGCCCCAGATTCGCTCGGAGCGTCCGACCTGGGACTACAACCACCCCGGCCACACGGCGGCCGAACACGGTCACCACCACTCGAATGACGTGGAAGTGCCCGTCGCATGAAAGTCGAAGCAAGGATCCTCCTGAGCCTTGGCAGCTTTTTTGGACTGATGGCCGCCCTCTACTGGTTCTGGGGACACGAGAATGCTGGCGGCGTGATGATCTTCGCGGCCATGTTGCTCTGCTTCGTGCCCGGTAGTTACTACTACTGGTGGAGCCGAAGGATGCGCGCGCGCCCCGAAGACGATCCCAACGCCACGCAGGCTCAAGGTGCTGGCGTCGTGGGCGCCTTCCCCGGAACGTCCATATGGCCCTTCACGCTCGGTATGGGCGCGTTCTTCGTGGTACTCGCGTTAGTTTTCGGCATCTGGTTTTTAGTCCCCGGTCTCGGTCTGGTGGTCTGGGCGTTGTTCGGAGGAACGGCCGAAGGGCGGCGAGGCGGTACGCATTAATCAGTTGAACCCGTCGAAGTTTTCTCGACGTCGTTCATCTTTTTTTATTGGTGAGGGTGACGTTCGCGCGTCTCAGGCAAGGCGCGGTCGCTGCCTAGTATTGGCTCTGCGGTGTGGTACCCAGAGGACGACTGACGAGGAGAGTCTGTGACGGCCCTAGAGAGTTCGACGAAGGTTCAGTTGGGGGGAACGAGGGGCGGTCCCGACCAACCAACACTACGCAAAGACCGTTGGTGGATCCAGCCCGTCGTCACCGTCGCCATCCTCACAGCCTTCGTCATCTACTCGACGTGGGCGGCCTTTCAGAACAAGTACTACTACGTAGGCGCTCTCGTCCACCGCGACCTCATCAGCCCCTTCTACTCCCCGTGCATCGGTGGCAGTTGTGTGCCTGGAGCTAAGTTCACCTTCGCCGTTAACGCCTGGACTCTGTCGCCGGCGCTGTTGATTCTGATCTTTCCGTTGGGCTTTCGTCTGACGTGTTACTACTACCGGCGCAGCTACTACCGCGCCTTCTGGTGGTCGCCACCGAGCTGCGCTGTCGCCGACGCGCACGGCTCCTACTCGGGCGAGACGCGCTTCCCGCTCTTGATGCAAAACCTGCACCGCTACTTCTTCTACGCGGGTCTCGTCTTCAACGTTCTGCTCTCCTACGACGCGGTACTTGCGTTTCGCCAGCCCGGTCTCGGCTGGGGCGTCACCGTGGGCACGATCGTCTTGACCGTGAACGCGACGTTGCTCTGGTTGTACTCACTGTCGTGCCACGCCTGTCGCCACCTCTGTGGTGGTCACGTGAAGAGTTTCAAGGCTCACCCGCTGCGTTATCGCTTCTGGAAGTTCGTGACGCCGCTCAACGCCAAGCACATGAACTTTGCCTGGGCATCGCTCATCTTCGTGGCCCTCACCGACGTCTACGTGCGCCTCGTGGCCTCGGGCGCGATCTCCGACTTCAAGCTTTTCTAGGTTTAAGGACTCTTTCGTGACCGACGCAACGACCGAACACCACGAGTACGACGTACTGATCATCGGCGCCGGCGGCGCGGGGCTTCGTGCCGCCATCGAAGCGGGCCAGCGCGGCCTGAAGGTCGGCATTATCACCAAGTCCCTCCTCGGCAAGGCCCACACCGTCATGGCCGAAGGCGGCATTGCGGCCGCGATGGGCAACGTCTACCCCGAAGACAACTGGATGGTCCACTTTCGTGACACCATGCGCGGCGGCAAGTACCTGAACAACTACCGCATGGCCGAACTGCACGCCAAAGAAGCACCTGATCGCGTCTGGGAACTCGAGCAGTGGGGCGCCCTCTTCGACCGCACCAAGGACGGCAAGATCTTGCAGCGCGACTTCGGCGGACACCGCTACGCGCGCCTCGCCCACGTTGGTGACCGTACGGGTCTGGAACTCATCCGCACCCTGCAGCAAAAAGTCGTCTCCATGGGCACCGACGTGTTCATGGAGTGCAAGGTCCTCCAACTCGTCCACGACGCCGAGGGCCGTATCGCCGGCTGCGTCGGGTACTGGCGCGCGACCGGTGAGTTCGTCACCTTCCAGGCCAAGACCGTCATCCTGGCGACCGGTGGCGCTGGCAAGTCGTGGAAGTTCACGTCAAACTCGTGGGAGAGCACCGGCGACGGCCACGCGATGGCGCTGTGGGCCGGCGCGAAGCTCATCGACATGGAGTGCGTGCAGTTCCACCCGACAGGTATGGTCTGGCCGCTCAGCGTGCGCGGACTTCTCGTCACCGAGGGCGTGCGCGGCGACGGCGGCGTGCTTCGCAACTCGCTCGGCGAGCGATTCATGTTCAACTACGTCGCGCCCATGTTCCGCGCCGAAACGGCCGAGTCAGAAGAAGAGGCCGACAAGTGGTACGACGA
>PLNQ01000057.1 GCA_003141815.1 Acidimicrobiaceae bacterium
AAGAACGCTATCTACGACGCAATGTTCGGCCGGGCGGCAACGGAGTTCGCCGAGAGAATGGCCGAACCGTACGACAGCGATAACCCTCGCGAAGTACTCGCGGAGAGCGCCAGACGGTTTTCCCAGTTCTGCACCAATTCTCAAGCGCACTATCAGCTGCTGTTTCAACGCACGATCCCTGGATTTGAACCGTCACCAGAGTCGTACGCACCAGCGGTGCGTTCCTTGGCGCTTGCGCGGGAAAGGCTAGCCCTCAACGGGATAACCGAGGCGCGTCATCTCGACATGTGGACCGCGCTGATAACCGGCCTGGTCGACCAGCAGGTCTCCAATAATCCCGGAGGGGATCGCTGGACTCGTCTCATCGACGAAACGGTTGACATGTTCCTCGCCCACTGCAAGCCAACCCGGGCCTCGCGGAAGCCAGCATCCCGCCCAACTCAAGTCAAAGGAGTCCACACGTGACGACGATTGAAATTTCGACTATCGAACCGATGACACATCATGAGGCCATGCGCCTTCAGGCAGATGAATTGGCGTTAACAGTCGCGTCGCTCCGATCCCTCGATGACGCAGCGTGGTCGAGCGCAACTGACTGCCCCGCCTGGGATGTCCGAGCAATGTACCAACATGTACTTGGCGCATGCGAAGCGGGCGCGTCCATGCGCGAGAACATCCACCAACTGCGGCGGGCTCGTTCCCACCGAAAGCAACGAGGTGGACCGCTCGAAGCCGCGCTGTCCGCGGTGCAGGTGCGCGAGCGAATCAACCTCAGCCCCATCCAGATTGTGGAGCGATTTGCGGACATTGCGCCCAAGACTGTCCGTGGCCGCAATCGCATACCAGCGCTCGTGCGCAATCACGCGAGTCTCGCCGTCGATGGACCCGTGCACGAGACTTGGAGATTTGGTTACCTCATCGACACCATCTATCTGCGCGATCTATGGATGCACCGCGTCGACATGTCCCGCGCCCTCAATCGGCCACTCGAACTCAGCACCGACCACGATGGTCGCATCGTCGCCGACGTTGTCGCTGAATGGGCGCGCCGACATGGCAAGCGCTTCGTGCTCGAGCTCTCTGGTCCTGCCGGTGGCACGTACGCGCACGACCCCGACCTTCTCGGAGCAGAACACCTATCGCTCGACGCCGTTGAATTCTGCCGCACGCTCTCCGGCCGCGCACCCGCTACTGGCCTACTCGCCACTGTCGTCCCGTTCTGAAGGAACACACCTTACCCACACCAAGGAGAACAGCAATGGAAACCCGCATCGACGAAGTCGCCAGCCGAATTTATCGTTTCTCGACATTCGTCCCCGAAATCGGACCTACCGGTTTCACATTTAATCAGTACTTCATCGACGACGATGAACCCTTGCTGTTCCACACCGGGCCCCGAGCCATGTTCCCCTTTTTGGCTGAAGCCATTTCCACGATCACCCCACTCGAGCGACTTCGTTGGATCACCTTCGGCCACCTTGAGTCCGACGAGTGCGGCGCCATGAACCTGCTACTCGCAGCCGCACCTCACGCTGAAGTGGCCCACGGGACTCTCGGGTGTTTGGTGTCATTCAACGACTTGGCAGACAGAACGCCGGTCCCACTCGCCGACGGTCAAGTAATCGAACTGGGAGAGCACCGCGTACGCCACATCGACACGCCGCACGTCCCCCACGGTTGGGAGGCGCGAGTGCTGTATGAGGAGACAACCAAGACGCTCCTCTGCGGCGACCTTTTCACCCAACTCGGCGACCCGCCCGCCATCACGACTGATGACATCCTCGAGACCTCCTCGCTAGCCGAAGACGTTTTTGGCGCTACGTGCATCACACCGCAGACTGGCCCCACCATTCGGAACCTCGCCGCTCTCGCCCCCGCCACCTTGGCCGTAATGCACGGATCATGCTTCGCCGGCGATGGGGCTAAGGCTCTGCTCGAACTCGCAGACGATTACGACGCTCGCCTTGCCAAAGCAATCGGGTGATTTAGCTCTCGGCCGGAAAAATTTACGACGATTCCGAATGCAATTGAACAATATTACGGAACGTGTGCCAAGCCATCCTGGCGTTTGAACAACATGTACCCCCGCCTTAGGTCAGAGTCGGACCTTGCTGACGAATCGTCTCAACTGACTCCATCGCCGTTCGGAGTTTAAGTAGCCAGTCGTCGGCGTTTGTCGCCACCAATCTGACGCACCAGGCCAACGCGTCGGAACGACTGCGAGCCACGCCGCTATCAACCAGTGTGTCAAGAACTGTTCGCTCGGGCTGGCGAAGACGGGTCATTACCGGTACCGACAAGTTGGTGAAGACCTGCGCCGTGTCGCCAATCTCAGCTCCCCAGCTGACGGTCCGACCGAAGTGGTGTTGCGTTTCTCGGGCTATGGTCACGCGCTCCTCGCGGGTCTCCTCACGGAAGCTACTTATCCGGCCAGTCTCGGCGGCAGCTTCGGCAACAGGGTCAACCTCATTGCCCACATCGGGTTTTGATAGCCGACCAATGATCAGTATCTCGTCGCGATCGACAGTGATTGTCGGTGCCTCCTCGAACCAACTTTCGGGCAGACGGCCGATAAGCCAGCCCGAAAGTTCCTCCGACGTCATCTTCTCGGGTTCACTTAACGGACGAGTGTGTCGTTCCGATCGAGCAACTCCCGGCGTCCGGCTGGCAGATTTCCTTGAATTCATTGGATACTCCCTAAGTATGATTACTTAATTACATTATAGCAATTATTTCATTCTCTATCAATCTCGCGTCTTAAATACTTGTAGGGACAAGGATTTGAAAGCGAAGGCAATTTTCCTGTCGCTTACTTTCACGGTCGCTGAGACCCTTGTGAATCGCAAATCTGTCGAGTCAAGGAAAATCGAGGATTCCTTGTTAAGAAGTGGCTTCAGACGGTGGGTCGTACGCCCCGGAACCTGTGACCCGATGGGTGTCGCCGAGCGCTTTTGCCAAGGAGCTAGATGACATCGCGCTTTAATTCATTCGTGAGACGTTGCCAGCTTCTCCACCAACGGAAAACGTGGCGTCATTTGAAAAGTGCCGTCGTTCGTAATGACGAGACCTTCGTAACCTGTCAGTTCCTTAAACATTGTCAGGGCTTGCGGCCCGCCGACTACCAGTGCGGTGGCCAAGGCGTCAGCCAGCCCGAGCTCGGGGCCCACCACTGTCGCGGAAGCCGCTCGAGTCGTAGGAATTCGCGAGTGGGGGTCAATCAGATGTTCACCTCGTTCGTAGGTGCCCGAAGTAGCGATTGCGCCGGGGGTCTCGACAACGCACGCGAGTCGACGGGGATTCGCGGGATCCGCAACACCGATGCGAAATGGCTCACCTTCTCGAGGGCCACCGAAACTCGCGATATCACCCGCCGCGTTCACCAAGGCCCCGGCCACATTGGCGCGTCGAAGTACGTCGAGGGACTGTTGGGCAGCCCAACCCTTCACCATTCCCGTGGGATCCACCCCTCCGGGCATCGCCCAGGGATCGAACCATCCTTGAGAGATGATTCGAGCCTCACGACATTCTTCCAAGACAGTCTTGACGTCGGCTGGGGCATCATCTGGGGACAACTCGCCGCGTCGAATTCGCGAGACGCAACTCTCGTCCTTCCACGTGCTGAACATGTCATCCGCCCTATGCAGCACGCCGAGCGCCTCCTCGATGATCGGGGCCAATGTTGACGTCGAGGGTGCCGCGTCGTTGTAGAGATCCAGGGTCACCACCGTGCCCATAACGTGCTCTTCGTGATGAAACACGTGTCGGTACGAAGGCGTCGATTCGTGCGACGTCACTTAAGCCCGAGCTTCGACAGTGCCGACTGAAGCGACTGCGCGAAGCCGGCGGACGTGTAACTCGCGCCCGAGACGCTTTGAATGTTGCCGCTTTGGGCCTGGAGCGCTTCTTGTTCGAGAAGGGGTATCGAGTACTGGTCGATCGAGATCGACCGAGAGTTCCCACCCTCGTTGATGGCCGCGATGGTGATCTTGGTGATCTTGGTCTTCGCCACCGTGACCTTGACCGAGAGAATACCGAAGTAGTAGTTCATGCTCGCCCCAGTCGCCTGTTGAATGCTTGGCGTGACGGTCGTCGGGGTGACGGGCGCTTTGTTATGAACGGGTGCCGTCGTCGTGGTCGTTGGTCCGCTCGAAGGCGTCGTCGTGGTCGTTGGTCCGCTCGAAGGCGTCGTCGTCGACGTGGCGGGCGACGGCGTCGTGGGAACGGGAGCGAGGGAGATCTTCGCCGGCGTCGAGTGGAAACTAAACACACCCGCGAGCCCCGCGACGGTGCCCAAAAAGATGATCGGCGTCCGCTTCAATTGAACCTACCTCTTGGTTGGATATTCGATCTCTTCAGCATTGTCTAGAAGGAGAATGTCTCGAGGTGGATTCGTTCAGACCGCGCGCCGAGTAGAAGAGCGGCGGTGACCACCAACTGAGTGAACGATTCGGGCCCACAGACGTACACGTCGACGTCACGAAGATCACCGACCAGATCATGGAGTGCCTTTGTGCTGAAACGCACTTGATCTCGAGTGCCAATGAGCTCGTGAAAGTTCCCGCGGTGTCTCGCCACGAGGTCCACGAACTCCTGGCGATGGACGACGTCTTCGGGCACGGTCGCGCGGATGAGCACGGTCACCTGGATAGATTGCGGCAGGTCCTCGAGCAGGGCACGCAAGGGCGTCACGCCCACGCCCGCGCCCACGAGTAAGACTCGTTTCGAACTTAGTGAGTGACGAGTGAACGTACCGTAGGGTCCTTCGACGATGACGCGCGTTCCGGACTTCAAGTGCGCCATTGCGTTGCTGTGACCACCGAGGCCCTTGACGGTCACCCGGATGTAGGGCGCTTTGGGTAACGCGGAAAGGGAGTAGGGGTGCGCGTGCCACCACAGTTCTCTCGTCATAAAGCGCCACTGGAAAAACTGACCACCCGAGACCGCGAGCTGGTTGATTTGACGACCCGTGACGACGACCGAATAGACGCCCGGTGTCTCTTCGCGCACCGAGGAGACTCGTAGTTGGTGGCGAAGATTCCGTATCACCGGCAGCGCAACGCGGAAACTCGCCACCGAGAGCGCGGCCACGACCCAAAGTGAGATCCACAAAGCTCGCGTCACTGGATGTCCTAGGAACATCACGCCGATCTTGATCTGGTGAAAGAACGCAAGACCGAGCGCCAGGTAGATGTAGAGGTGTACTACCCACCAGGTCTCGTACTCGACGCGACGCCGAACGATGCGCGCGGAGGTGACCCCGGCCATCGTCAGTAGCGCCAACGCGACGGCTGACTCGAGAATGTCGGGATAGTGCATGATGAACGTCCAGAGTTGGCGCAAGAAGCTGACACTGGTCAGTTGGGCGTAGCCCCACGTGATGAGAAGTACGTGAAGAGCGATGAGCCCGATGGGCCATCCGCCGATACGGCGATGCCAACGCACGAGCTGGTCTTGACCCACGCTTCGTTCCAGCCAGGGAAGTCGCGACACCAAGATCACCATGACCAACATGAGGTACGTGCCGACGAGCCCGGCGAGGCGTCCACCCAGCGTGAGCCAGCCCCCCCGGGCCTCGAGGGAACCTATCGATTCCCCCCAGAACGCCAGTACGACGACGACGGCGAGACCGACACGCGCCAGTATCGACAAGGTGATGACGACGTGCGGCACGGGCGCGTGACCCGGTCGACGTCGCGAGCGTCCTCTCGCCTCCCTTCGCGCCGGTACTTGACGCGACGGGAACGTCACGGCGTCCTCGCCGACAAGGTGATGAAGTCCCGGGCCCACCACGACTTGAAGTAACGAGCAGGAGTGCCCGTCATTGCACTCAAAAGTTCACGCCCGTTCGAGACGCTGGCGAGCCCCAAGGGCGACGGCGAGTAGTAGGAGAAGTTCACCCAGTCGGTGTTGATGTCGAGCTCCATGGCCCGAACCGCCCCGGCGCGCACGAGCAGATTCGCGAGATCCGTGATGTTGAGTCCTGGACCAGCCACGTAAACCAGCGCCCCGTCAGCCGTGACACCCAACCCCGAGCGCCAGACGTACACCGAGTTACCTAGTGTCGCGCCCCACTTTCTTGTGTCGTTCGCTTGTAGACCGGGGACTGGCGTTGCGTCGTTCACGAGTAGGTCGAGGTTTTGGCGTACGGAGACGATGTTCGAGGTGATCTTCATCGAGCGCCCCCAAGCGACGACGTTGGGCGTGCCGTTGCGATAGACAACGAACGACGCGGCACCGGACCTCAGCGGCACTTCCATCCGATGATTGGTGTAGTAGCCACCGCCGGCGTTGTTCATAAGAAAGCCCGCGTTGAAGGCGGCGACAAGGGAGCGAGCCTGGGGTGTCCTGACGGGGGCGGTGAACGGGTACGGACCCCCGCCGGGGATCCAACTGCCGGAGTAGAGCCGTGCGCTTAAAAGTTTCGTGTCCATCCACGCGACGCCGGCCACGTAACTGGTGTGCACCGCGTCAGGACGAAGAGTGGTGACGTAGAGTGCCGGCACGCCGTCGACGGTTCGTCCAGCCGGCGACCACTGCCCCTCGCCGGGAATGACTGGCGAGGCGAAAGGGACAATGGGTGCGGGCTTTGGGAGGTGAGATACCGGTGAGCTTGGAGCACCCGGCGTGCTCGTCGGGACCCTAATCGCGTTGGGCGCCACGGACCCACCAATCGGCGGTGCGTGGTGGCTGTACCACTCGTTTTCGACCCAGTTCACGATGCTCGACCCACCGTGCGTGCGAGCCCATTCCGCAGTCCTCGATCCCAACGAACTACCGAGCGCCGGATTGAAGAGTGCACCGCCAAGGGAGAAGGCGAACCACGTGAGCGCGACCAGCAACGCCAGTACGACGACCTTCACGATCCGCGAGCGCCGACGGAACCGGCTCCGGCGACCACGCTCGTGCATCCCGCGCCCGCTGGGTCGCACCGTCGTCGCGGTAGGACGTTCGCGGTTCATTGTCGAAGGATCTATCGCCATCAAGCTCCCGCGATCCAAGATCCGACGTAAGGAATAGTCACGAAGGCGAGAAGTAGACCGACCACGAGGCTCGCGCTAAGCACGAGCTGTCGTGTCCTCGATCCGACGACCACGAGCCGAGCGCGAGACGTCCAGTCTTTGGTGGCCAGCCGCGCCGTGTCACCGAGATGTCCTAAGACGTGGACGGTCATGAACGCGAACCAAAGGAAGAAACTGGCCTTGTGAATCAGAAGAAACTGACTCCGCAAACTTACGGGTCCTAGCAAGAGCAAGATCCCTGAGGCGAAGACCACGATCGTAAGAAGAGCGACGAAGGGGCCAAGTACCCGCAATATTGTTGGCGGCGGGCCCTTGCCGCGGTAGTCCGGCGAACCGAGATAGTACTTCGCAAAGCGCCACACGGTGCTACTCAACTTGACCAGTACCGGAGGGACCAAGAGCATTCCAACGAAGACGTGCATCGTCAAGAGAGGACGGATTTGCAGTACCGTCACTCCTTCGACGGCGAGAAGGATCAACAAGACGAGCGCTGTCGAAGCGGTCAGACGCGCGTTGGCTTCGACCCCCATTCTCAGGGCGTGTCGCGCGCGCAGCGCGGACTTGGGTCGTTCACGTTGATACTGGTGTGGCTGCGTCATTTAATGCACATCACGGCAGGGAACTCATCGCGAGAGTCGTGGCACCGCGCGCGACGGCCCAAGGGTCTACGTACACGATGGTGGCCATACTGAAAGGCTAGGAATCGAACCTTACGGGAGCATTACGACGGATTAACTCTTCAGAACTTCTTATGTTTCGAGAGGCCCATCAGCGCCGTCGAACGCGGAGCGCTTTACGAACTCGTTGTGGGCGCGCTGACCCGCCGCCAGGAAATCTCGAACCGTGCTCCCCCAAGGTCTGATTCATCGATCGAGCACTGCGCATGAGAAGACGCGATGATCGCGCTCGCGATCGCGAGACCCAGTCCCGTCCCCGACGACGTCGAATCTGAGTGCTGGAACCGATGGAAGATGAGATCGCGCTCGCTCGTCGGGATGCCGGGCCCACTGTCGTCCACTCTCAAGATCGTGCGATGCGACTGTGTTGCGACGTTGACGTTCACCCGGCCGCCATCGCCCGCAAATTTGCATGCGTTGTCCACAAGCACGCCGATGAGCCGATCAATGGCGTCGGCGGGTGCGCTCACGAGCGCAGCTTCGTTGCCTTCTCTGGAGTAGCTGAGTGCGATCCCGTGCGCGAGGGCGAGCCCCTCAAAGCGTTGGCTGGACGAATTAGCAATAGCCGCGACGTCCGCGCGCTCAGTCGTTGGCGGCGCTTTTCGATCCTCGTCTGAGCGTGCCAACCAAAGTAGGTCTTCAACGATCTTTTGAAGCCGGTGGCCCTCGTCCCTGACCCGGCGAAGTGTCGCCCGATAACTACTCGCGTCGCGGTTCTGCGAGAGAGAAATGTCGACCTCCGCTTCGATCACGCTGAGTGGTGTACGCAGTTCGTGCGACGCGTCTGAAGTGAACTCGTTCTGGCGACGTTGAGCAAGTGCAATTGGCGCTTGGGCGCGTATACCGACTACAAACGCGGCGAGGAACATCAAAACCGCTAACACGACGCCAACGACGATCTCGAGCGTCAACAGAATTGACGTGAGCCGCGCGACCGCGGCGAGACTCTCTCCGGCGATAAGCCATCCGCCGCGGTATCGGATCGCACTGAATCGAAAGGTCGACTGGCCGACCGCGGCGGTCGCGTCGCGCGCGGACCACGTTCTTTGAGGCAATTTCGGGGCGTCGAGCGAGTGAGCGGCGACGGTATCGTTGGCGCGGACTCGCCAGATATAGATGGGCACGTCGTCACTGTCTTGTTCGCCCGTCGCCGGGATGACCGCGGTCTCGTTGTCGCTCGCGATGTTGCTGCCAATCGCGCCCTCGATGTTGAGGCGCTGATGGAGCCGCGCGTCCACCTGGGAGTTCAGGTGGCCAACGAAGAGAACGCTGATGATCGTGACAATGACGATGAAGCAGGCGGTGCCGATGCCGGTCGCGACAGTGGCCACGACGGCAGCGTGTCGTCGGACAAGTTTCGACGCTTTCAATTGGAGACCACGCGGTAGCCAAGATTCCGAACCGTCTCGATCTTGGTGCGACCGTGAGTCAACTTGGCACGCAGGCGCGCGACGTGCACCTCAATGGTGTTCGAACCAGTGACACGGTGGGCGTCGTCCCAGACCTGATTGGCGATCGTCTCACGTGACACGATCGCCGGACTACGACGCATAAGTAGTTCGATGAGCAAACTCTCCGTGGTCGTCAATTCGACTACTTCGTCGCCTGCTCGGAGTTGTCTCGTGCTTGGGTCAAAGCAGAGGTCGCCGCATTTGATGTCGGGGGCGAATCGCAGCGCCGGGCGGCGCTGAAGGGCGCGAAGCCTCGCCAAGAGTTCGGGGAAGTCGAAGGGTTTGATGAGATAGTCGTCCGCGCCGGCGTTGAGTCCGTGCACCCGGTCATCGGGTGCGTCACGGGCGGTTAGGAGAAGTATTGGCGTGAGGACTCCGGCTCTTCTGACGCGGTCGATCACTTCGACGCCGGAGCGAACCGGCATTCGCCAGTCAAGGACGGCGAGTTCGTACTCTTCCCTCCTGAGGGCGACTTCGGCCGCGTCGCCACTTTCAACCGCGTCGACTACGTAGCCGGCCTCTCGAAGGCCCCTTTGGAGAACGTCGCGAAGCGCCCGGTCGTCCTCGGCAATCAGAATCCTCATGTTGCACCACCGTACCTCTCCGCTCCAGCGGCCGCGGAGGCAGTGATCCGCGTCACGCGTCACGTTTACAGAGCGAAATTCAATGACGTACGCGGTTGACATTCATTAGATTTCGTCGACTTTCATGGCCGACGCTGATGGTCGTCAAGCAGGCGAGTCGGTCGACACACGTCACAACGTGTCTTCCAAACTGATCGGTGAAAATTGTGTCACGGCGAATCCTTGTGCGGAGACCCGTAGGTCGACTCGTTCGATCGTACGAAGCGTGCCTCACGTCGGTGTCGGTGTGTTTGGGTCTTGCTGACGGCGTTTCAGACGGTGATCGCCGAGTATCGGAGATCCGACACGAAAACCCAACCATGACGGTGGCTTCGTGGAGGATCCCAAGGAGATTGTTTGATTCGGCGGATTAGCTTTTGGCCTTGGACTTATTCAGAGTCACGGCGGAGCGCACGAGAGCCTTCAACGCCGCCTCGTTTATCTTCTCGCCGTCGTGGAAGTCGATGGCACGCCTTGTGTTCCCGTCAAGGCTCGAGTTGAAGAGGCCCGAAGGATCCTGCAGAGCTGCCCCTTTGGCGAAGGTCATCTTCACGACGTCCTTGTAGGTCTCGCCCGTGCAGATCATTCCGTCGTGGTACCACACTGGAACCCCTCTCCACTTCCACTCCTCGACGACTTCGGGATCGGCTTCCTTGATAAGGATTCGAAGTCGGCTGAGCATTTTGCCACGCCAGTCGCCTAGCTCCTTGATTCTCGCGTCTATCAGCTGAGAAGGAGACTTGCTTTTCTGCGATCCGCTCTTCTCCATGCTCGTTTCTCTTCCTTTGTCCGGAGGCCTTGATAAATAGGGGTCATCCCCGTCGTGCCGACTCTACCTGGAGCTACGTTCCGCTCTTCGCGCATCCTGCACGTCGGCGGGTACCCTCCAGTTGGACCGAGATTGGAACACGAGGATATTTTAATTGGGCCTGTCGATGAAACGCCTTGACGACCGATCAGTCTTCGCCAAGAGCAGCGAAATCACGCTTGGTTTTCCTATACCACCCCACTCCTGCAATGGGATTTTTCCACCTGCCCTTCATCTCCTTCAGGGCACTTGTGTGCGAGTCATCACCCTTCGCGACAATTTCCTTCAAGTGCTTATCTTGCGCTTTTATAACCTCATCAGCGGTATCTCCACGGAGCGCGAAATCACATGGTCCACCCAATTGTTTACACGTCATTGTTTTCATAAGTCTCGCTTTCTTTCAGAGCATTCGACTGTCAACTAGCACGGGTTGAAACGGATGAGAGATCTCGGCTCAACTCAAATTACCGTCTGTGCAGGTCATGACTACGATCGCCGGATCGTCAGGCCTGCGCGATGCGGACGAGGTTGCCCGAGGGATCGCGGAATGCGCAGTCGCGCACTCCCCATGGTTGGGACGCCGGCTCCTGGAGCACCTCCGCGCCCGACGCCTGAACCTTCTCGAACGTGGCGTCGAGGTCATCGGTGCGAAAGATCGCAGCCTGAAGTGACCCCTGCATCACGAGTGACAGGAGGGCGTCGCCCTCGGCCTGCGAACGACCGCCGTGCGGCTGGGACAGGACAATGTCGACGTTCTGCCCCGGGGCGCCAACGGTGACCCAGCGGAAGCCCTCGGACGCGACGTCGTCGCGGACCTCGAGGCCGAGCGCGTCGCGGTAGAAACCCAGCGCAACGTCGGGGTCGTGGACGGGAATGAACATTGCGGAGACGGAGACTGGCATGCGATAACAATAGGACTGCCGACCCGTCGTGTGCTTCTCCGATCCTGCTTACTCCCAGGGCGGATCGGGCATCCGATCCACCGGCACCGCCGCACTCCCGAACCAGTCGGCCAGGTCGGCTGCGCTCAGAGCGTGAACGTGGAACGCCTTGGTCGCGTCGCAAACATGCTCACGCACGACGGAACGACCTCGAGGTCGCTGTGGTCGCGCGCGCGATACTGCGACGGCGTCATGCCGACGATTTCGGTGAAGCGCGAGCTGAACGAGCCGAGCGACGTGCAGCCGACGGCAACGCAGCTGTTGGTGACCGACTTCCCCTCACGCAGAAGAGACTTCGCACGCTCGATGCGTCGCGTCATGAGATAAGAGTAGGGAGTCTCGCCATACGCCGCACGGAACTTGCGCGAGAAGTGCGCGGGCGACATGAGCGCTGCACGCGCCATGGCCGGGACATCGAGGGGCTGCGCGTAGTCGCGGTCTATGAGGTCGCGCGCCTGGCGCAGGTGCACGAGGCCGGCGATCTCGTTCCTCTTTTTGCTGGACACCGGCGGATAATCTCGATCCGCCCGCGGTACGCGCGCGACCCCCGAAAGTGCCATTTATCTCAGATAGCGCGGACGTTCTGCGCTTCCTCGCCCTTCTTGCCAGGCGCAGCGTCGAACTCGACGCGCTGGCCCTCTTCGAGGTTCTTGTAGCCATCGCCCTGGATGTTGGAGAAATGTACGAAGACGTCATCACCTTGCTCACGCGAGATGAAACCGAATCCCTTTTCCGAATTAAAAAACTTGACTGTACCTTGTTCCACGAATACTCAATTCTTAGGACGACAGACCGACCAATTCTGTCTGCTCGCTATAAGAAACTCTACTCGCCGGTGTTGGAGCGCCTTCGGTTGGGCTAGATGACGTCCTCAAATCCTTGGTACGCCCAAGAGCCGGCGACATGTGACACCATCGCACTCGATCGACACCTGCGCCACGACGTGGACTAAGGACTCATTTGCGGGAGGATGCGACAAGGCTCATCGAACTTGACACACGGCAGGCACCCAAGGCCATTTGAAAACCAGAGCCGACTTTTGTTCTCACACCGAGCGCAATGTTGCGAATATCACCACGATTTGTGGACCTTAGCGGACAGCTTTCAAACCTTTGTCCACTTCTGATCGAACTGGTCGAAAGCTCCTCAGAAGAGATTTGAACGAGTGCTTCAAGGCTTCGGCGAGCAAACTCTCCAGTTCAAGTGGCGTTGCGAGCCAGCTCAAGGCCGTCAAGGATCAGGCCGAGGCCGAATTCGAACTCATTTCCATAGTCGAAGCCCGGCCGCAAGACGTGCTCAATGGCAAACTCGGTCAGTGTGGATGCACCTATGGGAGGTGCCGTGTCGTTCGACCATGGCGTCCTTGTGACGTCGGCGTAACTAAGGTCCAGACATAACAAGGTTGTTGAGCCCTCGCTTCACGCGCGTCGAGGCGAACGAAAGCGGGATCGTCGTGAGATACTTCGAGGATCATCCACTTGATGCAGGAATTCTCGTTCGAACCTTCCCTCACGTTGCCGCCCCCTCGACGTTCACGGTGGCAAGACGAATCTGAAACGACGCCCCAGCGAAAGGGGGGTCAGTCTACGAGGTGTGTCGGCGGGTCAGGAATTCCTAGTACTTCTGACCTCGCGCGAGAAGAGTTCACACGCCGCGTCGAAAATTGGTGGTGATCATCGCGGCAATGCGCCAGATGGGTGCGCCAAGTATTCCACCCTTCTCAACGGTGACGGCCAGGAGATTCCAGCTTCATCGCATATCTTCGACCCCAGAGTCAAGGTCGTCACGAACTGCTTAGGGGACGCGTGACCGTGCGGTCCAGGACGCGGGAAAGTGAGCCTCCGCGATGACTGAAGGTCGTGCCCTCGAGACCGAGGCCTCCCTCGCTGCTTCTTTAGCGCGAAGCGAATTACGTTTTCGCCTTGCGTTCGAAGGAAGTATGGCTCCGATGGTCTTTAGCGACCGTGAGGGACTATTTCTAGAGGTCAACAGTGCATTTTGCAAAATGTGCGGGCGCAGCGAGGACGAATTAATTGGGCGTGACTCGAAGCAATTCACCTACCCCGAAGACATTGGAATTAGTGAGGAAGTCAACAGACTCATCAAGACCGGCGAAATCGATGAATATCGCTACGGCAAGCGATTCTTGCATAAGAACGGACGAATCGTTTTCGCTGAAGTGTCAATATGCATTGCCCGCGACGAGTCAGGTGAAACACTCTATTTCGTCTCTTCGGTGCGCGATGTCACGGAAGAACGAGCGCTCGCCGCACGACTCTCATTCCAAGCGTTGCACGATCCGCTCACGGGGCTCGCGAACCGTGCACTCTTCGACGATCGACTCGTCCAAGCCCGTTCCAGGACCGTTCGAGAGGGCAAACTCGGCGCCGTGCTGTTGCTTGACCTTGACGACTTCAAAGGGGTCAACGATTCCTATGGCCATCTTGTCGGTGATCAATTACTCATTGAAGTTGCTAGTCGCTTCAAGCACGTCACGCGTACGTCGGACACGCTGTGTCGCTTCGGCGGAGACGAATTCTTGTACCTGGCCGAGGGACTGACTTCACACGAGGAGGCGAAAATTATTGCCGAGCGCCTGCTCGACGCCCTCTCCCAGGCCTTTATCTACGGTCAGATACGACTGGAACAACAGGCGAGCGTCGGAATCGTCGTTTGGGATGGCGAGAGCCCGGACAACGTTGAACTGATCCAGCATGCCGACGCCGCTATGTACGAGGCGAAGCGGCAGGGCCGTGGCCACATCGCCCTGTTTACCCCGAAGATGGGCCAAGCGGCCGTCAGTCGCTTCTCGCTCATCCAGGAACTTCGCCACGCCTTGGTGTGCGGTGATCTCGCCATGCACTATCAGCCGATCATTGACTTGACATCG
>PLNQ01000128.1:0-3874 GCA_003141815.1 Acidimicrobiaceae bacterium
TCAAGGCCGTGTCCGAGCTCTTCGAGGATGGTTCACTCTCGACCGGTAAACACGTCATGGTCCAGGTGGCCGTGCCGAGCCGAGAGACCGACGCGCACTACGAGAGAGAACGCCACAATCTTGAACAGGCCGTGAGCGAGATGAACGGCGAGTACGGCCAGGTCGGAAGTCCCGCCATCCACTACCTGCACCAGAATCTCCCCTTCGACGAACTCGTGTCGCTTTACCTGGTCGCGGACGTCATGATTGTGACGCCCTTTCGCGACGGCATGAACTTGGTCGCGAAGGAGTACGTGATGACGCGCCGGGATCTGACGGGTCGCCTCGTGTTGAGCGAGTTCGCCGGGGCCGCCTCGGAACTTCGTGGTGCCTTCATGGTCAACCCGCACGACCTCGAAGGACTAAAAGACGCCATCCGCTTGGCCGTGAACGCCGGTCCGAAGGAAGCCCGTGACCGCATGTCACGAATGCGTCGAAAGACGTACCGTCGCGACGTCTACGACTGGGCAGAGTCCTTCTTAGAGGCGCTCCAACAGACGAGCAAGTGACGACGCGCGCGGCCACGCTTGTCGCGTCCCGCGACGGGCGGAACCTTTAGAGTTCGTCGATGAGGTCGGCGACGGAGTTGACGACGCGCGTGGGTTGGTAAGAGTACTGCTCGATCTCTTCACGCTGCGTGACGCCCGAGAGGACGAGAATCGTCTCGACACCCGCTTCGACGCCGGCGATGATGTCGGTGTCCATGCGGTCACCGATCATGACCGTTGACTTGGAGTGGGCGCCGAGAATGTTGAGCGCGTCGCGAATCATGACGGGATTCGGTTTTCCGACGAAGTACGGTTTGACGCCCGTCGTGCTGTGGATGAGTGCCGCGAGCGCGCCGCATCCCGGTAACAGACCATCTGGTGAGGTCCCGAACGTCTCTGGATTTGTCACGACGAAGGAGCATCCTTGATCGATGAGGCGAATGGCGGTGGTGATCTCGTCGAACGAGTACTTCCAGGTCTCGCCGAGCACGACGTAGTGGGGATTCACTGAGTCCTCGGTGTAGCCGACGTCATTCAACGCCTCATGAAGACTTGCTTCACCAATGATGAAGGCCCGACCTTTAGGGCGCTGGTCGTGAACAAACTGGGCAATGGCGCAGGCGGAGGTCCAGAGTTGTCCTTCGGACACGTCGATGCCGAGCGAGGCGAGTTTCTCGTGCAACTGGCGAGGCGTAAAGAGGGAGTTATTGGTTAGGACGAGAAACGAACGATCCGTGGCGCGGAGTCGATCCAAAAACTTGTCGGCACCGGGAACCAGGCGACCATCGTTGATAAGGACGCCGTCCATGTCGCAAAGCCAGCTGATGGCGGTGCTCATGTTATTGATCCTTCAATTAAGAACATTTACTCTCTTCGGCACAAACGAATCGGTGCCATTGACACCATCTAACTTACCGGGAGTCGAGGACGAAGTGAGCGATTAAGCACCATTACTTGGTCGGCGTCATATTCAACGCCACTGTCAACGTCGTAAAAAACAGTGAATCCAACTGACGCGCGAACCTCGTTTCCGTGGCTACGCGACAGCTGGATTAACTGAAACTGGCGAATGCGACTACCTAGTGCTTGTGGTGGCCCTTACTTGATGATCCTTGGTTACCGCCGCCGCCAGATCCCTGGTCACCTTGGTGCCCGTTGTTCTGGGAGTCGTTATCGGTTGTCGACACGGCATCGTGCTCGATGACCACCGAGACCGCGGTGAGCGTCAACTCGTCAGCCGAGAGCGTTCCCTCGCCGCGAATCTTCGTGCCGACCACAATGTCCGCCAACGTGGCTGGTGCGCCGCCCTTGGCGTACGTCGTCGTGGACGTCACGAGAATCGTGCGGCTCGAACCCTCGTGGCCGCCGATGGTGATGGTGTTACCACTAATGGCCGTGACCGTACCGGACAGGTGCGCCAGCTCAATCTCGACATTCAGCGCCGTGGTTGAGGCGGCTGAACTCACTTCGATGCCGACCTTTGATCCAACAGCCAAGTCCAAAGCGCTCAACGAGACACCGTCGTCTTTAAACGTGGTGGTAGTCGCGAGCGTGAAGGTCGTCGGCGTGGTGGAGTGCTTGCCAAGCACCGTCACCGATGTAGGCGTGAAGGCCGTGACGACGCCATGGAAGTTATCCATCGTGCCGGCGGTGCCGATCTTAATGGAAAGAGCATCCAGTGTCGTCTTGTTCGTGTCAATGGTTCCTTGCGCGACGATCTTCGTACCCACCGTCACGTTGGCCAACGTTCCCGCGGCACCTCCGACGGTGTAGGTCGTAGCCGTGCCCACGAGAATCGTGCGGCTAAATCCCTGCGGATCGGTGATAGTGATCGTGTTGCCACTTATCGCCGTTACCGCGCCGAACAACTCGGCCAACTCAATGTTGACTGACGTTGCGATCGTGGGGTCCGTCGAGGACGTCTGCACGTTCACACGGTCACCGACGACGAGCGACAACAGCGTTATAGGCAACTGCCCTTCGGTGTAGAGCGTCGTGGGGGAGAGCATGTACGTCGTGGTCGTGCCGCTCCAAAGTAGAACCGTCACCGACGTCAGGGTGACGGCAGTTACGTAGCCACCCTGTCCGACGTTCGCGTAGTCAAACGACGACATCTTTCCACTAGCGACATCGCCGCCCTTGTTGCCGTGGTCGTGGTGACCCGACGCGGACGCCAAGCTCGCGCTGCCAACCGTGAGTGTCATTCCGATGGCCAGTGCGCTAACCGATCGGCCCACTACTTTCATTTTTCTCGTATGCATAGTGTCCCCTTCGTTGCGTTCGTTCAAGATGTTCTCGAACAATTCCTAGTCTTCCAATCAAAATTGTGAGGTTCATGTGAGACGTCTGTGAGGTGACTGAAGAGCTTCGCGCCGCGTGAAGAATTATTTGGAGACGATCGAAGACGCAGAGTTGTCCTGCTAACAGCAAGGGACCTTTGGGTCGCGTAGTTCGATTTTTGTTCCGCCGTTGACGAAGCGCGATCATCTGTTGAGCAGATCTCCGTCACGCCGGCTCCTCCTGATGCCTTCAACGTCGAGCGGCCCAATGCTTCAGACTCGAAGTCCTCGGAGGCGAGCATCTCGAGTCGTACCATTGTCGCGTTGCGCCCATGAACGACGTAGCCAACGACCTTTGGCGATTACTGGGGCCGGTCGCACCACACGAAAACCCGCGCACGATGCCGTCTACTAGGGGAATTGCGTCGTCGGGCGAGAGATTGGCGGTCCGAAGGAGACCGGTACTTTTCACGTGGATTACCCATAAAGTGATGCTCGAAATCTTTAGCAAGGGGAGATCCCGATGCCAGCTGTTACTCCAGAGAAGTGGTCTGATTTGGCGCGCTTCGACACCATTGATATGGGCGCAACCACTGAACGGGCCGTGAAGTCAGTGACGACGGCGCCGGGTGGCCTTGAGGGTGAGGGATTTCCCGTCCGTCGGGCCTTCGCCGGACTGACCATGAAGGATTTGGATCCCTTTGTCCACATGGACCAGATGGGCGAGGTTGACTACGCGCCGGGTGAACCGAAAGGGACGCCGTGGCACCCGCACCGTGGCTTCGAAACTGCGACCTACATGATCGACGGGACGTTCGAACACCAGGACTCGCACGGTGGCGGGGGCCTCATTCGAAATGGCGCGACACAGTGGATGACCGCCGGCAAGGGGATACTTCACATCGAGACGCCGCCCGAAGCACTCGTTGTGTCTGGGGGACTCTTCCACGGTATTCAACTCTGGGTCAATTTGCCCGCGAAGGAAAAAATGATCGCGCCCGCGTATCAGGGCCTCGAGGCCGATGACGTCGTGTTCGTATCCTCACCCGACGCCGAGTCCCTCGCTCG
>PLNQ01000128.1:3906-13255 GCA_003141815.1 Acidimicrobiaceae bacterium
TGGTCTACGTGCTCGCCGGATCGGGTTACGTGGGCAGTGAACGGCGTCCCATAGAGATGGGCCAACTCGTGGCGTTCGGTCCCGGCGATTGGATTCGCGTGGGTGCCAACGACAAGCAAGATTCGCGCACCGTCAACTTTGAGCTCCTCGTCCTCGGTGGTCAACCCATTGGAGAGCACGTCGAGCACTATGGACCGTTCGTGATGAACACGCGGGCGGAAATCGTCGAAGCGCTCCAGGACTTTGAGGCTGGACGTCTTGGTGTGATCCCTCCAAACGCCCTGATGCCCCACGTACCGGACCCCAACCCGGTCAGAGTCGAGCACACGGGAATATAGTTTGCGCCAACGCTGGGAGTAATGACGTACACCTCGTCTTCTCGCCATGGTGCCCGCGCTCAGTGGGGGAGTCGTTGATGAGAAACGTTATTGGCGACGTTCGTGAGCTGCTTCTCCCAGGTAGAGATTCGCCGCACGAACCTTTAGCCCCACTGCTCGCGGCAATGATGATCGTGACGGGTCTCGTCGGTCGCCAAACTCCTGAAAAGTCCACCGTCTGTCCGAGTAGTGCAGCACGTAGTCTGGTGCAAAACGAGCACTCGTTGCTCTGGCTGAGGAGGATGCGTCATGGACGACGGCACCATTTTGAAGCACATCGAAAAGCTGTCGAACGAGGAGCAAGAGCTCGAAGAGTCGCACCACGGCAAGCCACTTTCCAAGGAGCAGCGCGCACGACTTCGAGCCGTTGAAATTGAACTCGATCAGACCTACGACCTTTTGCGTCAACGTCGAGCTCGTCGCAGCGCGGGTCAAGACCCTAACGAAGCGGCAGTGCGCACTGAGGGCGTCGTCGAGAACTATCTGCAGTAGTTGACTTCGCGACGACGCGTCGCGAAGGGCGCGCAGTTCTCTGCGTCGCTACTTAACGAGAATTTGTAGGATGGGCCAATGGATTTAGAGCTCCGTGATCGCGCCTTTCTCATCACCGGTGGCAGCGACGGGCTCGGTCTAGGTCTCGCGCAGAAATTAGTAAGCGAAGGAGCGAGCGTCGCGGTCTGTGGTCGAAACGACGAACGCCTCAAGCAGGCGCAGGAACTTTTGGGCACGGACGCCCTCTGTTTTCGGGCCGACGTCACGATAGCCGACGAGCTCGACGCGTTCATCGACGCTGCCCTCTCGCGCTTTGGTCGCCTCGACGGGGCGGTCAACAATGCGGGACGGACGGCGGGTGGCGCAGTGGCCGACTCGGACGACGAGACGTGGCGCCAAGATTACGAGCTGAAAGTGATCTCGGCGCTGCACGTGTCGCGCCGAGTGTTGAGTGCTCTCGAATCAACGAGCGGCGCGATCATCAACGTCCTCGCGATCATGGCCCGCTCGCCCGGGGCGAACTCCACGCCCACGACGGCGTCGCGATCGGCGGGTCTCGCGCTCACCAAAGCGATGGCCAACGAGGTGGGTCCGCGCGGCGTTCGCGTGAATGCCGTACTTATTGGCCTCATCGCGTCGGGCCAGTGGGTGCGACGCGCGGCGGAGGCGAACATGCTCTTGGACGAGTTTTACGCCAGCATGGCCAAGGGTTCGAAGATTCCGCTTGGTCGAGTCGGAAGGACTGAAGAGTTCGCCGACCTTGCCGCGTTTCTCCTTTCGCCACGGGCCAGTTACATCACCGGCGTTGGCGTCAGCATCGACGGGGGACTCTCGCCCGTGATCTAGTCCCCGTGGGATTCGGCGAGTCGCGGATGAGACCAACGTTACCGCCATCGGTTTCGTTCGTCCGGTCATGATTGGGGGACCGCCAGCCACGGCAACTCTCGAGCTATACCTGAAGTCAAGAACGACGTGTGCTGCTCGCAGAACCCGCTGGGCAACGTCGACTTCTCGCGTTGCGCACAGACGAACAGTTTTCCGGACGAATATCCTCTCGGACTCCGAGTTTCCTTACGCTCGCCACTGCGACCCGATATCTTAAGGAACACCATGTCGCCGCCGACCGATTCCTTGGCACTTGCTCTCGAACACGTCTCGGTGAAATTCGAGGGACTCAAGGCGTTGAGTGACGTCTCGTTCACCGTGTCGTCGGGAGAGATCGTCGGGATGATTGGTCCGAACGGCGCCGGCAAGACGACGGCGTTCAACGTCGCTTGCGGCTTCATCAAACCCTCTGAAGGACGCGTTCTCTTCCCCAACCGAGGCCAGGCCAACCTGAAGCCGAACCAACTCGCTCGCGCTGGCGTCGCCAGGACACTCCAAGGTGTTGGTCTGTTCCCTCACTGCACGGTGCTGGAAAACGTAATGGCCGGTGGTCAAGTTCGCGCGAACGGAGGGTTCATCTCGAGCTTCTTCTCGTTGCCGAGCGGCGTGCGTTCGGAGCGGGCGTTGCGCCGAGACGCGTTAGCGGTGCTCGAACGCCTCGGCATCGCCAACATGGCGTCGAGACTGCCGTCAGCAATTCCTTACGGCGTCGGGAAAAAAGTCTCCGTGGCGCGAGTACTGATGTGTGACCCGACTCTCCTACTCCTCGACGAGCCGGCGTCGGGGCTCGACGAGGCCGAACGCGAGGAATTCGCGGCGCTCATCACCGAACTGAGGTCCACAATGGGCGTACTCCTCGTCGAGCACGACATGGAGTTCGTAATGCCGCTGGTCGATCGACTGATCGTACTGAACTTCGGTCAAGTGATCGCGTCCGGTACGCCGAGCGAGGTCCGTGACAACGACGCGGTTATTGCCGCCTACCTTGGGGTGGACGAATGATCGTCGTCGAAGAGTTGTCCGTTTCCTACGGGGCCGTCCAGGCACTTCGAAAGGTGTCGTTTCGAGCCGACACCGGGATGATCACGGCAGTCCTCGGCGCTAACGGTGCGGGTAAAACGACCTTGCTTCGTACGATCAGCGGCTTGAAGGAGCCCTCGAGTGGGTCGATCACCCTCAACGAGCACTCCCTGGTTCGAAAAAAACCCGAGAACATCGCGCGATTGGGCGTAGGACACGTTCCTGAAGGCCGCGGCGTTATCGGCGAGTTCACGGTCGAGGAGAATCTGCGCCTCGGTGCGCTGATGGCCAAGGTGAATCTGTCGGACGGACTGGAGGAGCAGTACCAACGGTTTCCAGTCTTGGGCGAACGACGTAAGCAACACGCCGCGAAGCTCTCCGGAGGTGAGCGTCAAATGTTGTCGATGGCCCGCGCACTCATCGCCCAACCAACCGTGCTGTTGCTCGATGAACCGTCGCTCGGCCTCGCGCCCCAGGTTACGGCACAACTCATGCACACGATCCGCGACCTCTGCGCTTCGAAGAGTCTCACGGTGATACTCGTTGAACAGAACGCGTCGACCGCACTTCGAATCGCGGACCACGCGGTCATTCTCTATCTGGGACGCGTGGTGGCGAACGACGTCGCGTCCACCATCGTCGCCGACGAGGATATGCGCCAGCACTACCTCGGCAAGGTCGAGTGATGGACGTGTTCCTGACCTCACGGATCATCTCGGACATTTTGGGGGGTCTCACGAACGGCGTGATCTACGGCTTGGTTGCGCTCAGCTTGGTCCTCGTCTGGCGATCGACGGGCATCTTGAACTTCGCCCAAGGCGCGATGCCAATGGTGGCGACGTATCTCGGCATGGTGGTCTTCGCCCACCGTCTGGGGTATTGGCCCTTGGTTGTCGTCTCCATCGTGGCGGGATTCGCCGTCGGAGGGGTAACCGAACGAGTACTCGTTCGCCATCTCTACGGAAAACCGGAGATCAATCCCATCGTGGTGATGGTCGGTTTCTTGATCGTGCTCGAAGGCGTCGCGGCCGCCATCTGGTCGACGACGCCCCGGGGGATACCCAATCCCTTTTCTCCGATCGACTGGCAGCTAGGTGGCAAGCCCGTTGCGTTATCGCCCTTCAGCGTCTACGAGATCGTGACCGCGCTCGTGGTCATGACCGGCGTCGCCGCACTCTTTCGATTTACGAAACTTGGACTCCAACTACGGGCCTCGGCGTTGGCGCCCGAGGTCTCGCGGCTCCTCGGCGTACGGGTCAGTCGGATGCTGACCCTCGGTTGGATTCTGTCGACGGGCGTGGGCACCATCTGTACCGTGCTCGTGGCCTCGAACTTCTTCACGGGCTTGACTCCTCAAGTGATGGACGGAATCTTCGCTTTCGGATTCATCGCGGCCGCGGTGGGCGGCCTCGACAGTCCGGTGGGCGCGATCGTCGCGGGCGTGTCGATGGGTATCGTGCTTCAGTTCGTGGGCGACTTCGTGAACTCGAACGCCATCATTATCACTGCGCTCATCATCCTCATCGTCTCGTTGATGGTTCGCCCCAACGGCCTCTTCACCAAGAGCACCGCGAGGCGAGTCTGATGAACTGGTCCGTCGCCCTTCGTCGCCCTTCGCTCGCGGGCGGTTTGATCGTGATCGCGGTGGTGATCACATCGCTGATCGCTTCGAGCGTACGAGATGGGGTCGCCGTGAGCGTGGCGCTCGCGGTAGCGATCGCGAGTGTCGCGACGCTGACTATCAAAGGACTTCGAGAGACGCACCCGGTGGTTGCGCGCGCGACGCTGACCGTGGTGGTCCTCGACGCCGCGCTCTTCGCCACGTACTTCTTCTCCTCAATCACCAACTTCAATTTGGCCATCGGCGCCGCCATGTCCATTGTCTTGCTGGGCCTCTCGTTCCTCACTGGCGCGTCGGGTCAGATCTCGCTTGGCAACAGCGCTTTCATGGGTGTGGGCGCGCTCGCCGTCGCCATATGGGCAAATCACCACGCGTCGACGCCGATCGCCGTCACGCTCTTGATCGCCATCGCCAGCGGCACGCTCGTGGGCTTGCTCCTGGGACTCCCGGCCACCAGACTTCGAGGCCCCTACCTGGCGGGGATGACGCTGGCGTTCGCGGTCGCCTTCACCGCGATCGTCAACTCCTTCACCTCATGGACCGGGGGCGACGCGGGTCTGCAACTGCCCACCGCGGTGACGCCCCCTCACTGGCTCTCCAGTTTCTTTAACGCCCAGACGTCGTTGCTGCGGGTCAACACTATGTGGCTGGCGGATATCACGATTGTCGTCACGGGCGTCGCGTTCTTCTTCATGGCCAACCTCTTCGCCAGTCGTACCGGTCGTGCTATGCGATTGGTTCGCGACAATGAAGTCGCCGCGGAACTCGTCGGGGTCTCGCTACCGCGCGCTCGAGTGATTGCTTTCATGGTCTCTTCGGCGTACGCGGCCCTCGGGGGAGCGTTGTGGACGCTCATCAATAACTCGGTGCAACCGCCGCCGTTCTCGCTTGCACTATCGATCACAATTTTGTCGCTCATCGTCATTGGCGGCATCGGGACCATTTCTGGAGCGCTCATCGGTGGCGTCATCTACGCGTACTCAACCAACGTCATCTCGTGGTTCACCCAGCAGACGGGCATCAACCCGCAGGGCAACCTCGCCAGTCAGTTGCCCGGCATCGTTTTTGGTGGCCTGCTCATTTTGACGATGCTCTTCGCGCCGATGGGCATCGTCGGAGCCCTGCAACGCCTTTGGGCTCGACGCCGCGTGCGCCGCACTGCATGACTTGCATTGACCTCGCAGCACACCTACGCTCACCTTCCAGGTGTAACTAAGGGGGATATTGCAATGAGTAAGACCTACACGCGGCGTTTCGCGACGACCAGTTCGGCGCTGTTGCTGTGCACGGGACTCGTGATGGCTGGAGGTTCCGTCGTGACGGCGGGGGCGGCGACGCACACGCCGGGTGTCACCGCTAAACAGATCACCATCGGGGCCACGGTGCCGCTCACGGGTATCGCGTCTACCGGTTATAACGAGGTAGCTAAAGCCGCCGACGCCGTCTTTATGTACGTCAACAGCAAGGGTGGCATCAACCACCGCAAGATCAAGTACATCTTGAAGGACGACTGCTACGGCACGCCGGGCTTCGGTTGCACCGGCACGCCCAGTACCGTGACCCAGACGCACGCGTTGCTGTCGGCTCCGGTATTCGCCACCGTCGGTTCGTTGGGCACGCCCACCCAGGACTCGGTGCGCTCACTGCTCAAGTCCAACGGCGTACCGCAACTCTTCGTCAACTCCGGCTCGAGGGACTGGAACAATCCTTCGACGTACCCTGGACTGTTCGGTTGGCAGACGAGTTACAACGAGGAGAGCAAGATCTTCGCTCAGTACATCAAAGCAACGTACGCCTCGGCGAGCGTGTGCTTCCTCGGACAGGGTGACGACTTCGGAGCGGACGGCCTGGCTGGCCTGGAGGCCAGCGGCGTCACGCCCATTGACTCCCAGATGTACAGCGTCGGCGCACTCGTCGTAACCCAGGGTGCGTCGCTCGCGCCGTACATCGCGAAGTTCCAGACGGAAAAGTGCACGGTCGTCGTGCTCGACACGATTCCCGGCGCCACGGACGCGGTACTCGGTGCTGCCCTGCAGCTCGGCTACTCGCCCCACTGGGTGATCTCGAGTGTCGGTTCGGACCCGGCGACGGTCTTCGCGCCACTGGCGGCGAAGGGCCTGACGACCGACCCCGAGGTTGGTGCGGTCTCCTTCAGTTTCCTACCCACGCCGGGTAGCAGCAGCGCGTGGATTCCCTGGATGCGCAAGGTTCTCACGGCCGACAGGTCACAGTTTCCTGGTTTCAGTTCCACGACGACGCTGGACGGCAACATGGAGTACGGCATTGGCTGGGGCGTGGCCTTCGTCGAGGCCTTGAGGGCGTCAGGCAAGACGTTCACGCGCGCGAGTTTCCTCAAGAAGCTGACGAGCACGACGTTCACTCAGACTCCGTCACTGACACCGCTTCGCTACACCAGTGGGGACCACCAGGGATTGAACGGTGGCTACCTCGTGACGATCACCAGCGCGACTTCGGCCAAGCCGATTGACGGCAAGATCTACACAACGGACAGTACGTCGAGCGGTCCGGTGGTATCGGCCAAGCAGGTCAGCAGCGGGATCCCGTCCTGGTTGAAGTAGTGGGCGATGGTCGCTGAGGAAGAGTTCCGGTGAATGAAGACCGGGCTCTTCTTCAGCGACTTACACGACTCAGTTCGTGCAGAAGTTCACCGACCGTGGTCGCGACGTCGGACGCCGTCGCGTAGGGCGCGAGACGGGCTCCGGCCCGACCGTGTAGGTGTGCTGCCAGTGCCGCGGCACCTAAGGGATCGTGCCCTCGCGCGATGGTTGCCGCGATGAGTCCCGCTAAGACGTCACCAGTACCCGCGGTCGCCAGGGTCGGTGTTCCCGACTTCACCACCCGCAACGTTCCCGAGGGACCCGCGACCACAGTGAGGGGACCCTTCAAGAGCACCACACAACCCGTCGCTCGAGCGAATTCGCGCACGTCATCGAGTCGGTTTGATCCGAGGGCTTGGCCGGTGAGTCGCACGAACTCGCCCTCGTGAGGAGTGAGCACCCACGAACCGTCGCGCGGCGAGAGTTCGTCGACCAGCGTCCGGTCGAGTCCGTCGGCGTCGAGGACGACGGGACAGGCAACGTCAACTAATCGCTCCCGCAACCACGCTGGGGCGTCGGGTCCGAGACCCGGACCCGCGACCACCGCCCGAGAACGGGGATCGACCTTTGCGTCTTTCGAGTGCACGACCTCGGGAGGAAGTTGGACGGAGGCGACGTCACCTCGACTCTCGAGGCGGATCATTGACGCGCCACCGGCGAGGGCGCCGCGAAGAACGAGTTCGGCCGCCCCGGGCATGAGTGATGACCCGACGAGGGCCTGCACGGCGTACGCCCACTTGTTATCGTTCCGGTGAAACGTGACGAGCGTTGCCAGATCGTCGTCCTGGACCAAACCGTCGTCGAAGTTGGTCACGATGTCCACGCCGGCGAAGTGAAGCTCACCCATCAGGTCGACGGATGGCCCCGCGAGGTGGGCCGGTTTGAGGGCACCGAGAGCGAGGGTGGCGCTAGCGACCATCGGTTCGCCGAGCACCGCTCCTGAGTCGGCGTCGACACCAGAAGGAAGGTCAACGGCGAGCACGAGCGTACCGGGCGACACCTTCGGGGCGATGAACGGTCGAGTGCAACCAAGACCGAAGGCCGCGTCAACAACGAGGTCGTAGCCGTGAAGTTGTGTTGGGAGGTGGTCCCACTCGGCGAGGTCTACGCGGGCGCCGCGTGATTTTAACCAGGTCGCCGCGACGCGCCCGTCGGCGCCGTTGAGACCGGGTCCAACAACAACGACGACGCGCTTGCCGTAACACGAGCGCAGAAGTCGCTGTGCGTGGAGGGCGACGGCTGTGCCGGCTGACTCGACCAGGGCGTCGGCGCCGCGCACGGCGCTGGCCTTGGCGTCTGCTTCGCGCATGGCGGCACTCGTCAAAATGGGAATCAATTACCCTCCAATGACCGTCGCGTCGCGGCGCTCACCGCCGTGCTGCAATGCTACATAGGGACGACACGAGATAGTTCTCGCAAGGTAACGCGATATCAGCACGAGTGTTCCGATCGACGGACTTGGTTCATGACGTGAGCGAACGGCCCTCGCTGTCGCAACTAAGAAACAACGCTCGCGCAGTGTAGGCACTTAGTTGCGGCGGCGGGTAGATCACTCGAGAGGCACTCGGGGCAGGTCTTTGTGGGCGCCGGGGGCTCGGGCGCACCGAAGACGGTCGTGCCGTGGCGGGCCATGTACGAACGGTACGGCACGACTAGAACAAAGTAGACGACCGCCATGAATATGACGAAGTAGACGATCGCCGAGATGAAGGTACCCAGTGCGATGAACTGTCCGTTCAGCATCCATCCGAGACCTGGTCCGCCCGAAGAGTTTCCGGCCAGGGCGTTAATTAAGGGTGACACGATGTTGCCGGAGAACGATTGAATCAGGGTACTGAAGGCGAGGGCCACGACCAGGCCGACCGCGATGACGATTAAGTCTCCCCGCATGAGGAAGTTCTTGAAACCCTTGATCATGATGCCTCCCATTCGACGTGTGCTTCGACACTATCTAGTCATCAGTAATTGAGGGAATGGCCAGAGAGGCGCTCGCTACGAAGTCGGCGTGACGATGCTCGTGATGGCGCTGACGATCTCGTGGGCGCTGGCGCCGGGGCCAAAGACCGCCGCGACGCCGAGCGCTCGAAGTTCGTCGAGGTCACGCGGTGGCACGATGCCGCCGAGTACGACGGGGATGTCCGAGCCGCGCTCGCGTAAAGCGTCCACCACCAGCGGCGCGAGGGTCATGTGCGCGCCGGACAACATCGAGAGTCCGACCACGTCGACGTCCTCTTGGATGGCGGCCACAGCTACTGTCTCGGGTGTTTGAAAGAGGCCGGTGTAGACGACTTCCATGCCCGCGTCGCGAAGAAGGCGCGCGACGACCTTGATGCCCC
>PLNQ01000110.1 GCA_003141815.1 Acidimicrobiaceae bacterium
ATGGACCCGGTGATGAGCGTGAGGACGATGAAGACGAGGCTCACCTCCATGGCGCAGTGCGCCACGCGGTCCATGACGATCGAGCGCGTTCGTCGCCACAGGTACAGCGCGCTCGCGATGGTCGCCGTGCCAAACGACAGGTACAGCGCCACCGTGGCGATCGCCGGGTGCACGTAGAGCAGGCGCGCGAGGTTGCCCTGGACCCTGTCCGGCGCCGTGACCCAGATACCCAACCAGATGGTGAGGGCCATCGTGACGATCGTCGCCGGTCCTAGTAGTCGTTGGCTCAGCACTTTCATCACGATTCCTCGAGAACACCGTAAAGGAGAATCCCGAGTGCCAGGTAGACGGCCAGGGCGACGACCGAGATGACCCACCACTGCAACAGAGCACCTCCGTGGAGCGCCGAATTGAAGGAGCGTTCACCGGCGATGAGAAGGGGGGCGAAGGCCGGCAGGCAGAGCACGGGCAGCAGCGTCGCGGCGGCGTTTCCACCGCTCGTCAGCGCCCCGTAGAGCGTTCCGGCGCCCGCGATGGCACCGAGGGTGACGAGGATGCTGGGTACCGCCTCCAGCGTGCCGTGAAGGGCCGTGTGCAGGACCACCACGCTGCCCGCGAGCAGCACGATCCAGGTCAGCCAGAGTTCGATGGCGAGCGCCACGGCCTTACCCAAGAAGACGCCCGCGGGGTCGAGCCCGAGGGTCGCCACCGACGCTCGAGTACCGCTCGTCGCTTCGATCGCGTGACTGCGATTGATCATCAGTAGCGCCACCAGCACGATGACCAGATAGAACAACCCCGGCGCGGCCGATGAGTGTCCGGCCTGGCTCGGTCCGAGCGCCAGGCCGCTCAACAAGAGCGCCATCACGCCAAAGGGGACGACCTGCCAGAGCAGCACACGACTTCGTCGTTCGATGCGCAGGTCCTTGCCCGCCACCAACAGTGCGACTCGAATCACGACTCGCTCACGATCCGGCCACCGGCCATCAACAGCGTGCGGGGGTGCAGTTGCGCGCTGCGCAGGGGATCGTGCGCGCTGACGACGACCGTGGCACCGCGCTCGACGACTTCTTCGAGCAGTGCGTCGAAAAACGTGCGGCCTTCGTCGTCGAGCGACGCGTAGGGCTCGTCGAGCAACCACAGTTCCGGGCGCCGAAGCAGCAGCCAGGCCAATCCCAGTCGTCGACGTTGACCGGCGGACAGTTGTTTGGCGACGATGTCGCGACGACCACTGAGCTCGACGCGCTCCAACACCGTCGCCAGACCGTCGACCGGTCGACCGAGCGCTTTCGCGGCGAAAGCGAGGTTCTCCGCAACCGTGAGGTCGTCGTAGAAGGAGCCCTCGTGTCCGAGCCAACCGACGCGACGTCGAAGCTGGCGTCGATCGACGGTGGCGAGGTCCAAGCCGAGGACCGAGCCCTCCCCCGCGCTGAGTCCGACCAATCCGGCGAGCAGGCGCAGGAGGCTCGTCTTACCCGCGCCGTTCGCGCCCACGAGCACGGTGAGTGACGACGAGTGCAGTTGAAGGTCCACGCCACTCAATAAGGGAAAACCACTGGCCATCGAGACGGCACCGTGCAGCAGGACCGTTGGTCCCTCGATGGTGGTCACGACTACCGGGCGAGGGCGTCGATGTCCGCGGCCACCATCATCTCAACCAGGCCGTAGAAGTCGACTTCGCACTTCCAACCCAACTGCTCGTGCGCCTTGGTGGCGTCGTCTACCAAGAGGTCCACCTCGGCCGGTCGGATGAACGCCGGATCGATCACCACGTGGTCCTCGTAGTTGAGTCCCGCGGCGTTGAAGGCGACTTCACAGAGCTCGCGTACCGAATGCGTTTGGCCGGTCGCCACGACGTAATCGTCGGGGACGTCGCGCTGGAGCATGGCCCACATCGCGCGCACGTAGTCCGCCGCGTAGCCCCAGTCGCGGTGCGCGTCCAGATTGCCGAGGTGTATCGGACCGCCGAGTCCGGCTTTGATGCGCGCGACGCCGTGCGTGACTTTTCGCGTGACGAACTCGAGTCCGCGCCGCGGCGACTCGTGGTTGAAGAGGATGCCGCTCGAAGCGTGCAGGCCGTAACTCTCACGGTAGTTCACCGTGATCCAGTGTCCGTAGACCTTCGCGACCCCGTAGGGACTGCGCGGGTAGAGCGACGTGCTCTCGTCCTGGGGCACGGTGCGCACCTTACCGAACATCTCCGACGAGCTGGCCTGGTAGAAGCGAATCTCGGGGTCCACGATACGAATCGCGTCGAGCATTCGCGTGACGCCCAACGCGGTCGCCTCACCGGTCAAGACCGGCTGGGCCCACGAGGCCTGCACGAAACTCTGGGCGGCGAGGTTGTAGACCTCGCTTGGGCGATAGTCGCGCAACACGTTGATGAGCGATACTTCGTCCATCAAGTCACCCGAGACCAAGGTCAGACGCTCTTGGATATGACTGATGCGCTCGATGTTGACCGTGGAGCTTCTGCGCATGAGACCAATGACTTCGTAGCCCTGGTTGAGGAGCAGTTCAGCCAAGTAGGAACCGTCTTGGCCCGTAATCCCCGTAATCAGCGCGCGCTTGGCCACCGGATTTCCTCCACAGCTTGGGCACCGACGAGGGGTCACTACCGCGACCAACTCTACTACCGGGACTAAATATGACCCCTCGACCTAGCCTTGGCGCGTGGCCCACCTCGTTGTCGTGAGTTTTCGCCTGGGTGGCACCGATGGCGTGAGCATTGAGGCCGCGAAGTGGATCGGGGCATTCGAGAAGATGGGCCACCACGTCACGACCCTTGCGGGAGAAGGCCGGGCAGACGTGCTCATGCCCGAACTCGCGATTCGAGCGACGGCGGCGCCGCGACCCGACGACGTGTCAAGAATCCTCGCCGACGCCGAGCTCGTCGTGATCGAGAACTTCGCTTCACTTCCCCTCAACGTCGCGGCGCGCGACGTGCTCTACCAAGTGCTCGATCATCGCCGCGCGCTCTTTCGCCATCACGACCTCGCGTGGCAACGAGAGCAGTGGCGAGGAGATGAGGCGCCTCGCGATCAACTCGACTGGCGTCACGTCACGATCAACGAGCTTTCACGACGTGAACTCGAAGCGCGCGGTGTTCACGCACTCACCATTCGAAACACCTTTGACTGCGATCCGCCCACGGGACGCCGCGACGCGACGCGCGCGGCTCTTGGCTTGTCGAACGAGCGCGTCGCCTTGATGCCCACGCGCGCGATTCCCCGAAAAAACGTCGAGGGCGCCTTCGCGTTCGTCGAGAACCTCGACGCCGTCTTCTGGCTCCTCGGACCGGCCGAGGATGGCTACGGCCCGGCACTCGATGCCTTCATGAAGAAGTCCCGCGTCCGCGTAATACAGGGGCTACCCGAAGGGTTCGACGTGCACGACGCTTACGCCGCCGCGGACGTCGTGGTGATGCCCTCGACCTGGGAAGGGTTCGGTAATCCCGTTCTAGAGTCCGTGACGCATCGCCGAGTACTCGCCGTCTATCCCTACCCCGTCTTGCGTGAAATTGAATCATTCGGATTCCGCTTTTTCGCGCTCGACGACGTCGAGGGCGTGGAGAACTTTCTTAAGAATCCCGACGCCGATCTCGTCGAACACAACGTCGCGATCGCCCGCGAGAACTTCAACGTGGCGGACCTTCCTGCACGCTTGACCCCGCTCCTACAGTCGTTGAGCATTAAAGGAACCCAACTAGGCTCTCGTTGATGGTGATCAATGACGAGCGATCTTCCCAGAGCGAACGCACGCCTCACGCGGAGCGCCGCGATCAACTACTGCTGGTGGCGAGATCCAACTTCGCCGAACGCGGTTTCCAGGCGACCACGATGGACGATATCGCCAAGGAAGCCGGCTTCACGAAACCCATTCTTTACCAGTACTTCGAGTCCAAAACCGAGCTCTATCGCGAGATCGTAAATCAGACGGCGCAGAAACTCCTCACTTCCTTACGTGATGCGGTGGCGGCAGTGGATTCACCTCGCTCGAAGATCGAAGTCGCCTTTCGCGTCTACTTCGAGATGGTGGTCAGCGAGACCGACGCCTTTCGCATTCTCTTCATCCACTCGCACGAAGGCGAAACGAGGGGCGACCTTCGAGCCGTCGAACTCGGCCTCGTCTCGTTCCTCGAACCACTCATCGCCGTTCGTATCAAGCCCGACCATCGACGCCAACTCGCCGCGGGCGTCGTCGGCATCGCCGAAGGCGCCGCGACAGCGTGGCTCATTCAACAAGAAGGAAAGGGCTGGCCCACGCCGTCGCCGGGCGTCGCCGAGCGTCTTGCGTCACGCAGCGCCACGCTCGCCTGGGGCGGACTTCGCACCGTCGAGCTCGACTAACGCTCTTCGTCGCCCACGATCGTCGAGAAAACCTGCGCCAAATCCCAGAGTTTCGTCGCGCACGCGTTGTAGGTTGCTTGATCTCCCCCAGCCGGATCGTCAACGTCGAAGATCGGAAGTGGCACACCTGACGCCACGAAACGAAGCTGCTCGTTGAAAGCGAGGTCGAGCGGCGCTTCGCGGACGAACTGGTGAAGGACGGCCGTCTTTACCGCGGCGTCGGGAAAGTTCACTCGAACGAAGTTGACGTGGTTCGCTTCACTCGTGAAGATCGCGTCGGCCCATATGACGTCGTCACTTGTGAGTTGGTGGCTTCGATGCCCGCTGTAGTGGTGTTCGCCGAGGTCCTCGAGCGCCAGCAGTGCGTCCCTCGTGCGTGAACTCATCGCACTCCCTTCGACAACGTGCGTACCGGCCGTTCGCACGCTCCAGTCGAAGCCGCCAGCTTTGGCCAGGCTCTCGAACATGTAGCCCACCATCACCGACCTCGCGACGTTACCCGTGCAGAGCGTCACCAACTTGAGGGACGAAACCATCGCCGTACGCTAGCGAGCCGTCAGCGAATCTGCACGCCCGAGACCGCTCGCGCGATGATGAGACGCTGGATCTCGCTGGTGCCCTCGAAGATCGTGTAGATACTGGAGGAACGTGCGTTTCCGTAGGTCAACGGCATCAATTCTGAATTACAGCCACGCGAACTACGGGTCCACACCGATGAGCGTCCATCAGAGGGCCACCACGCCCCACGTAATTGGCGCCAAGTGTGCCCGATCGCGGAACATCAGCGCGATCTCCGGCATGGCAATCTCAAATCCCTGGGACCTGCCGCCGACCGGAGTCGACGACACCTCTGGACCGAGAACGACGGCAACACTTTCCGAAGAATTGGACAGATTGGCGCACTTTTGACACCGCAAAAACTGGCCTGTGAGATTCAGCGTTCCTCTTTTTGAAGGGTATCGTTGCGCCCAAGAATTGCTGAATCCTCCTTCGGCAAACTCGGTTTGATCATCGAACGAGTGTGCAGCGAGTCTCAGGCGGACCGATGAATGGGGTCCGGCCAAATTGCCGGGCGCTAATTGATTGACGTCAATTCCTCGCCAACCATGATTCCGCGCAACCTAGACATTCGCTTTGGGCGCCATCTCGGAAGGCGCATTGGTCATCGACTTAGGTTTGGCAGTTTGGGGACCCCGGCACGATGCCTATTCTCACTGTCGGAACAGTCGTGACCAGATTGGCTCGACATCTCACCTGGTCTGCACGAGGAACTTCAGCCTCGGACAACGAGCACTGAACAATGTGCGCTCAACACGCATTCTCTGCTAACCGAGCCGAGAAGTAACTCCTGTATGCGACTGAGGCCGCGCGATCCAACCACGAGTAACTCGGCACCGATGCTCGCTTGAATCAGCGACTCGGCCGCGGGAGGTTCAACCGTGCGCGTTTCCACGGCGACTTCGGGGCAACGCAGCCGGGCCCGCTCGACTGCGGCTTGGACAACCGCAGACTCACGTTTAGCCTCATCCTCGAATATCGGACTATTGAGTACGTCGTGCGCTAAGAAGTCCGCATGCACTACTCGCAACTTGGCGCATCGATATCCAGCTTCGTCCGTCGCCCAGTCGACGGCCCGTAGGGACGCTTCAGAGCCATCGACCCCCACAACCACGAATCTCTCCGCCATCACCGCGAGGTCTGGGTTGCCCATTTCGTCTCCTAGTCAACTGCCCCTAATTATGTGGCCGGGAGCGCAAATCTGCCAGAGCCATAAGTCCCATCGATTGCGGGCGCTGACGCGAATTAACACGACGAGCTTCCAGGGGTTGGTGCGGGCACATGGGCGTCAGAAATGGGACATGTTGGGGTGTGGCGCCTCTCGAAGCGATTGCTGGGATTCCCTGATTCTCGCACTGCAGCCCCGTGTCTTTCCACCACTAGGCGGCTGAACTGCCTAGGCGTCAACTTGGCTTCTTGTGAGCACCCAGGCGGCAACGGAATCGAAGTTCCACATTGGACCGGCTCCCATCTCGTCGCAACCCAGCATCAGTTTGGACGCTGACGGCAGCACTGCGATTGAGCTCCGAGCATGTGTGCCGTCGCTCATCAGTCAAATGGGCTTTGCACGGCGTCTTCCACCCCCGGATCGAGTGCCATTAATTCAACAGTCGCCCTCATAACCGGTAAGCCGAAAGAAGCCAACCATTTCGGTTGAACAAATCCCTCCGCCCTAACTCCACGCTTGTCTCCGATCTCAAAGGACTAGCCCGTCAGCAGTTCCCGACCTGATAATCGACCACTCCCCTTTCCGCCCGAGCTCGTCGACGTGTCACTTCAGAAAGGCAACGCGAATCACGCTGGCTTCAACCACGTGTCCATCCTTGGCGGAGTAAGTGCGGAAAAGGAGCGCCCCACGTCGATGCGACGGCGGAGCGAACGATACTGACTTACTGAATGGACCCATCTTCCCTAACGAGCCACCCATTACCGTCTGACTCTTCAACGGGGTGAGAGTCTCATCCTGAAGCACCTCAACATTGACGACAGCTTCATACGCGGTGCTGCGGCCCTTGAGCAAGACCGGTGAAGCAATACTCTCCATCGCTGACGGGGCCATCACCATGATGCCCGGACACGACGCGCCGAGGACCCACCATGAGTTCGCCGAGGTCAACTGGCGCATGATTATGGTGGTCACGGGTCCGTTCGGCGTCGCCTTGATGGGAACTTCGCCCGAGCGACTGTCGCCCTGTTGGAAGGAGCCCACTAACGGACTAGTGAACCCCAGGTAGTCCGTGGCGAATGCCTTCGCCGCCAAAACTGGATCGCCAAAGTGTGTCACTGTTGAAGCGAAGGGCCATATTGCCGTTTGGGGTTGTGCGACCGAACTTGATGTGGTGGTGGTTTTCGCTGATGTCGTTGACTTTGACTCCAGTCCCCACTGACGCCCCAGCGCAACACCCATTACCCCAACGACAATCATCGCGCCCACCACAATGACGACCACTCGCTTGCTCACGCTCTCATCGTTACCAGTTGTCGTTGGAACGAACAGGGGCAAATGTCACGTGATGTTGAAGCCTGAGGTGCCCCCGCGGCACGTCCCGTACGGAGAAATCAGTCTGCAGTCAACGAGGAGAGGCGGTCTCGAGGGCCCGACGCAAAGGTTCTGCCTCTATGTGCGGGTGGCTGTCTCGCTGAAGGCTGAAAGCCGATCACTGTTACATTCGCTACAGAGCGGCCGAGCGCGAGGCCACGTCCTTCGCCGGAAGCGCGATTTGGAGGCTGATTCAGTGACCGACGTCCAAACGCTGGATAGCGCACCCATCCAGCGTATGTCTGAGTACTTCCGGTCTTGCACGGTGACATGAAGGACGGTCGCGCCCAGAATCCCTTGAACGATGCTGCTGGCAGCGGCGCCATCGCGCAGACGAAGCCCACGGGCCTCACTGCCGACGAGGTCGCAGCGCGGGTCGCCATGGGGCAGAACAACGTCGGAGGCGAGCGCACGAGCCGAACAGTGGGCGAGATTCTCCGGGCCAACATCTTTACCCGGTTCAACCTCCTTCTTGGCACGCTGTTCACTGCGATCGTCGCCGTGGGTCAAATGCAGGATGCACTCTTCGGCATCGTTCTGTTCGCCAATGCCCTCATCGGGATTGTGCAAGAGTTACGGGCGAAACACACCCTCGATCACCTCGCCGTGCTCAGCGCACCATGCGCCAGCGTCGTTCGCGACGGCACCGAGGAGAAAGTCCCGATCGACGCAGTCGTGCTCGATGATCTGGTCAGCCTGCGCGCGGGTGACCAGATCGTGGCCGATGGGATCGTCCGAGCGACCGTTGGGCTCCAGGTTGACGAATCCCTGCTCACCGGTGAGGCCGAGCCGGTCGACAAGAGACTAGGTGAGCAGGTGCTCTCTGGGAGCTTCGTAGTTGCGGGAGCGGGTCGCTACCAGGCGACCGCGGTGGGCGCTGACGCCTATGCCCGCAGGCTCACAACCGAGGCACGGCGCTTCACCCCGGCGCGCTCCGAGCTGATCGACGGTATCAACCGCATCCTGCGGTATGTGACCTGGGCGATTTTCCCGATCGGGGTGATATTGCTCGTCAGTCAGCTCCACGCTAGGGAGAGCGTCAGTGGCGCCGTCAGCGGTACCGTCGCCGGACTCGTTGGCATGGTGCCGCAAGGGCTCGTCCTCCTGACGAGCATCGCCTTCGCGGTGGCGGCGGTGTCGCTTGCCAGGAGAAACGTGCTGGTCCAGGAGCTCCCTGCGATCGAGGCGCTCGCTCGCGTCGACGTCGTGTGCTTCGACAAGACCGGGACGCTCACCGACGGGTCCATCGTCCTGGACAGGATCGAACTGGTCGGAGACTTGTTGCCCGTCGATGCTGCCCTCGGGGCGCTGGCGCATGACGAGAACGCCAATGCGACCCTGGGGGCGATCGGGCAGGCCTTCCCGCCTGCAGATGGCTGGACCCGCGAGAGTTCGATCCCCTTCTCCTCGGCGCGCAAGTGGAGTGCAGCGAGCTTCGGCGACTTCGGCACCTGGGTTCTCGGTGCGCCGGAAATGGTGCTACTCGTTGGCGACGAGCCGACGCTCAAGCGGGCCGACGAGCTTGCTGCGACCGGCCAGAGGGTCCTCGTGCTTGCCCACAGCGACGCGCGCCTTGAGGGCGATACTCTGCCCCCCAACGTGCACGCAGCCGCGCTCGTGCTCTTCGCCGAGCGGGTCCGCGACGACGCGGCATCGACGCTCGCCTACTTCGCAAGGCAGGGCGTCGCCACCAAGGTGATCTCAGGTGACAACCCCCTCACCGTCGCGGCAATCGCGACACGCGTGGGTTTGGCGGACGTGGGGCAGCCCGTGGACGCTCGCGACTTACCCGACGACACCGACGCTCTCGGGAGGATTCTCGAGGAGCGCTCAGTCTTCGGCCGAGTGACGCCCCTTCAGAAGCAGGCCATGGTCATCGCGCTCCAGGCGAGAGGCCACACCGTAGCTATGACTGGCGACGGCGTCAATGACGCATTGGCCCTCAAGCTCGCCGATATTGGCATCGCCATGGGCTCCGGCGCACCAGCCACTAGGGCGGTCGCCCAGATTGTCCTGCTCGACGGGTGCTTTGAAACGATGCCCGAGGTCGTGGCTGCGGGTCGCAAAGTCACCGCCAACATCGAGCGAGTCGCGAAGGTCTTCATCGCCAAAACGGCCTGGGCGACGATGCTGGCCGTGACGGTCAGCGTCTTCCTATGGCCTTACCCGTTTCTGCCTCGCCATCTCACCATCATCGATACCCTGACCATTGGCATTCCCACGTTCTTCCTGGCGCTCGCACCGGATGTGCGCCGCTACACGCCCGGATTCGTCGACCGGGTCCTTCGCTTCGCAATCCCGACCGGGCTCATCGTGGCCGCCTCGGTGTTCGCCGCTTACGCGCTGGCCCGATCCAAGGACCTCTCGCTAGTAGAGCAGCGCACCGCCGCCACGCTGGTCGCACTCATGCTAGGTCTGACCGTGCTGGTGCTCGTCACGCTGCCGTTGACCTGGCGTCGAGCGCTGATTGTTGGAGCGGTGGCTGTGGGCTTCGTCCTGTTGTTCCCTATTGCCGCGGTTCGATCGTTCTACGCGCTGCGACTGCCAACCGAAATTCTCCCAGCGACCCTTCTCATCGGCATCGCCGGCGTGGCGCTGATGATCACGGCGTCGATAGTCTCGCGACGCCTCGGCGCAGACCCCGACGCCGCTGATTTGGCAGGTGGTGGTTGACCTCGCGACCGGGTTTCGTGACTGGAGGCCGCACCTAGGTCCAGATCTGATGGTTTGGCCTAACACCAAGTGTGCGCCAAGCGTCCGACCGAGAGCACAGAGTCGACTAATCGGTCCGAACCACCGGACTAGTCGATTCATCAATCGCTGGGCGAAGGTGTCAGCTGAACCCTCACTGTTAATCGGATGAAGGAACCGAAGTTCGCGCGATTTGTCTGCGCAAGCCCTCGGTTGACTTTGAGGGTGCGCTCCCGATATCGCAGCCCTCGCAAACGGCGGGTGAGGAAAGGTACTCGAGAAGAGTAGCGATTAGCGGATGTTGCTGACTCGGAGCTCCTGTGGCATCGGAGGCCCGAAATCATTGTTCTGCTACCGGAAGGTGGCGCTGCGAACGCTGGATTGGGCCCAGTCTCTGAGATTTGATCTCCTTCCCCAACCGTGATTCTTTGCTCATTGTTGTGCAACGGGTCTATGTTTGACCGTCGGTCGACTCTCAGCGCAGTTCGAACACTGATGGTCACGTCAGTGGTTTCTGCGTCTACCCTTCTCATTGTTGCCGTCAGTCCTCCAGCCGGACATGCTGTAGACGTCATCGTTCCCACTTCTGATGGTTCGAGCCTTTTGGGTGCGTTCGTCAGCCACCAGTAGAGATGGTGCATAGTGTCACCATCATCGCCATATCAAATATCCGAGCCCCGACCAGCGCACTTGACGGTTACCCGGACCTTGTCGGTCTTCACGAGAAATGGAGAAAACAAGTTGCAGCTCACAGGTCACGGTACTCACGGCTGAAATCCTCGCCGCACGACCCTCGCGCGCGATCGACGCTTCACCACGCTGGCGATACGAAATGACTTTGGACCCTACCCTTCGCATCTTGCGCGTACGAAGATAAAGGCATGTCCCCTCTGACGTCGAAAGCGGCGACGCTCGCGGGCGGGCGCCTGCTACCCTTCGTGACCCTGGCGCTGGCGACTATCTGCCTGGTCGCGGGTGCGGTCTTGCACGTCGCTTCAGAATCCGGGCCCGGCGATGTTGCCTGGATCGCGTCGGCCGCCGTCGGCATCGCCTTCTCACTCGTGTCCACCGCGCGTAGCCTTCGTCGCGGCCAATTGGGCGTGGACATCATCGCCCTGCTCGCGCTGTCGGGCGCGCTATCGGTGAGTGAGTTCCTCGCCGCAGCCGTGGTCAGCGTCATGCTCTCCAGTGGCGGGGCCATCGAGATGTGGGCGGCGGGCCAAGCTCGACGTAACCTGCAGGCCCTACTCGAGCGAGCTCCCCACTACGCTCATCTGCACCGTGATGATCAACTAGTGACCCTCGATTTGGTTGAGGTGATGCCCGGCGACCTGCTCATGGTCGCCACCGGGGAACTGGTGCCGGTGGACGGGATGATCTCGTCGGGATCGGCAACTCTGGACGAATCGGCCCTTACCGGCGAGTCACTGCCTATCGAGAGATTGCGTGGCGAAAACGTGCGAAGCGGCACGCTCAACGCCGGCGCGCCCTTCGACATGCGCGCGACCACCACCAGCGCCGACAGCACCTACTCGGGCATTGTCCGCATGGTGGTCGAGGCCGAGTCGTCCCAGCCGCCATTCGTCCGACTCGCCGATCACTACGCTCTCGGCTTCCTCGCGCTGACCTTGGTGGGAGCCGCGCTGGCGTGGATGCTTGGGGGAGCGGACCGCGCGGTCGCCCTGCTCGTGGTGGCCACACCGTGCCCCCTCATACTCGCGGCGCCTGCGGCATTCGTTTCAGGGCTCTCGCGCGCAGCACGACGAGGCATCGTGGTCAAGGGCGGCGCGGTTCTCGAACGCCTTGCCCAATGCACCACCGTACTGATGGACAAGACCGGCACCCTGACCCAGGGCAGGCCGCGGGTGGTGGACATCGTGACCGCGGGAGCCCTCGACCCTGACGAGATCCTCAGTGCGGCCGCGTCGCTGGACCAAGTGTCACCTCACGTGCTCGCGAACGCGATCGTCCAGACGGCTCTGGAGAAGAAGTTGGTCCTAGTCGTTCCTCGCGACGTGAGTGAGGTACTCGGAGAAGGGATTTCCGGCACGGTGGCGGGCCGTCGGGTCTCCGTCGGGCACGCCACGTGGACCGGCGTCGGCGGTACACCGGCGTGGGCCAAATCCGCGCTGCGGCGCGCCCGCCTGGACGGCTCGCTCACCGTCTTAGTCTCCCTGGACGACGAGCCCGCTGGCGTCCTCGTTTTCGAGGATCCTCTGAGGCTCGAAGCGCCGCGAACCATACGCGCCCTGCGCCGCGACGGCGTGTCACGAATTGTCATGGTCTCGGGAGATCGAGTCGAGGTCGCCGAGACCGTGGGAGCAGTCATCGGCGTGGACGACGTTCTAGCCGAGCGCACCCCGGCCGAGAAGCTCGACATCGTTCGCATCGAGTCGGCGTCCGCACCGACCATCATGATTGGCGACGGCATCAACGACGCACCCGCACTCGCCCTGGCTGACGTCGGCGTCGCGATGGGCACCAGAGGCGCGACGGCAGCGACCGAGGCGGCGGACGTCGTGCTGACGGTCGACACGCTCGATCGCCTGGGCGAGGCGATCTCACTCGCCAAGCGCACGGTGCGCATCGCGCGCCAGAGCGTTATTGCGGGTATGGCGATGTCGCTGGTGGCCATGACTGCCGCAGCGGCCGGCCTGCTGCCGGCGGTCGACGGTGCAGTGCTCCAGGAGGTGATCGACGTAGCCGCGATTCTCAACGCGCTGAGAGCGCTGCGCGACACACCGAACCGCGTCCGCCTGAGCGACGAGGATGCCGCGCTCACGAAGAGGTTCCGGGAGGAGCACGTCTCGATACGCGCAGACATCGCGGAGCTGCGCGAGGTAGCCGACCAGCTGGGCTCCATGGACGCCCGATCGGCCCTCGCCGCGGTGGCTCACGAGTATGAACTGCTCATCACCGAGGTCCTGCCTCACGAGCAGGCTGAAGAGGACGAACTCTATCCGGAGTTGAGTCGAATCACGGGCCAGCGGAGCCTCGCCGCCGCGATGAGCCGGGCCCACGTTGAGATCAAGCACCAGATTCGCAGGCTCGGCCAATTGCTCGAAGACATCGAGCCTGATGGGGTCGATGACGCGGATATTACCGAGCTTCGCGGCATTCTTTATAGTCTCCACGCAATCTTGAAGCTGCATACTTCCCAGGAGGATGAGGACTTCCTCTCGCTCGTCGACGGCGCAACCACCTCCCCGAGCCGCTAGGTCACGATGGTCTAGTTCTCGCGGCCGCGCCACAAGTCGAGGATTCCGCAAAAGAGCTGCGTGGATGCGACGGCGATCTCCTCGATGAATCTTGAGGAGGGCCAGCTCCTCGACCCCCACAACTCAGAAGAGGCTGGCCGGGACGTCGTCACCGACGAGACCAGTCGCATCACGACGCTTCGAAAGACGCCCCAAGGTGAGATCGATGAAATGGAGCGAAAGTAGTGAGCGATCAAACGGACCGTCGACAGGTTCAATCAAGATGCGCCACTGCTCACCGAACGGATCTCGAGTCCCCATGGGACGAGCCGAGCGTCGTCGAGCGTCGATTCCTCGTCGAGGATCTGGTCGATTTGGTTCGCTTCTACCCCGGCCGATTGACCGTTCAGGTAGCAAGTGAACTACCATTTCCGGTCACCCTTGAAGAACTCGGCTCGCCCGTTGGAAGCAAGCCTATCGTGTCGCAGGCCCGACGTGAGAAGATGCAACCTCGCAACGTCGGCTAAATCATTAGGGCGTCGGAATCTCACGATTCGAGGCACCATCCAATTCACAACCAGGTGAATTCGCTAGTCGCGGCTTTTCGGCGTGGTCGAATTTGTGACCTTCGCCCCTTCGTATTGGTGGGTGTTCCACCGTACTCTTCGTAGGAAGACCCGTCATCGATGGGAGTGTTGAGCGCGGATGAATTTCCTTACACGGGTTTGACGGACCGCGGGCAATATCGAGTTCCCTCCGGGTCGGTACATCGTGATTCGAATACGATCTTTCGATTTGGTCTGACCGTGCGCCTGTTGCATTGGTGGATCGTCGCAACTTTTGCCACGGCCTTACTGACGGGACTCGCCATGGGAGCAGAAATGGAAAACGGCAGCTTGCTCCACCTGCATGTGGCTGCGGTGATCGCGATGGGTGGCGGTTTCGTGGTCACGCTGATCTTCGGCAACACAATAGCGGTATTGCGATTCGTGCGAGACGCATTCCTTCCAGAACGAAGTGACTTTGAATTCGTGGCTCGAATCGTTTCTCGACCATTTCACCGAACTGGAATCAGGTGGGGAAAGTTCAATCTTGGACAGAAGGGGCTTGCTTGGATGATGTTGGCGTCACTTACGGCAATCATCATTACCGGCATCAACCCTTGGCATACGGATGGAGACGCTGCGGGTCCGCACACGACCGCCGTGATCATCGCACTGATCCTGTTGGGTGTGCACGTCTTCATGGCCGTGGTGAATCCGGTTACACGTCCGGCGCTGCCTGGAATGGTCTTCGGAAGAGTGAAACGGTCATGGGCGCTCCACCACCACGCAAAATGGGTTGAAGATGAAGATCGTCGATCTGCTCGATCGGGTGTTCAATCTCAGTCACGAACGTCAGGGCACGATCAAGACTAGGCAACGGCCAAAGAGTCAATGATTCGAGCCGCGACAGTATTTCGTTCACACATTCGTTGACCCAATGGACAGTTCGGTGGCCCGACGTAAACCGCACGCGGATCGTGGCGATTCGTGCCAGAAGGCAATCGACCAAAGCGTGCCCATTGCTGCGGGCTGCCGCGCCTGATGCTGCGCCCCTAATCCGATCGTGTTAGGGGAAATCGACGGGACTACTCGCCGATGACCCATCGCACTATTCCTCAGCGAATGTACGCTCCCGAGATGGCGCGTGAGATGATCAAACGTTGGATCTCACTGGTTCCTTCAAAAATCGTGTAGGTACTAGAGTGGCTCATAAATATCCTGGTCAAGGCTTCTTTCCGAACTTGGCAGACCCACGAATGATGAATGTCGACGCGTTTGTGGGCAGTTCGGCCCGGTTTTGTACCCAGTTTATGGGGCCAGAGCGTGCACGAGTAAATCTGGCAGACAGTATCCAAATCATGAGCAACGCTACGAGCGACATTCCGGCAAGCCCGCCCGAGGGCCGTCTATGGACGGTCAATGATCTCGTCCTATATTTCAGCGTCAAAACAGTCGGGGATCTCATCAAACGGCACCCCGACTTCCCCTCGCCACTGCCACTTCGCACACGCGACCGGCGCTGGCGCCCATGCGGTGTGATTGCCTGGACCAACAATCTGGTGCTCAATCCCGAAATCGCCGAGATGCGTAACACCGTTCCCGAGTTCGAAATCTCCACCATCGCCGACCTGTTGAGGGAGGCCTAGCATGGCGCGTCCAAGAAACCCGAACGGTGACCCAGTCGCCATTCGGAAAAAAGGCGACATATATAAGGTGCGCTATTACCTAACAGGAGTAATCACTGACCCCGCCGAGCGCAAGGAGCTCCCTGGCGTCTTTCACACCCAGGCCTCCGCCGAGGCGCAAGCCGCTCTATTACGGGAACGACTCATTGAACATCGACAGAGCCCCTTGCCTGGTGGGAACCGCGGCTTTGCCCGAATATCGACGGTTATGCGGGAGTACCTGACAGATCAGTCACGTGCGTATGAGGCCGGGGCCCTCCCTTTAGGGACACTTCGCAAAGTCAGGTCAGACATGAGGCTCTACGTCGAACCAGCAGCGGAGCGACGTGACGTGCGAATCAAGGATTCCCCCGGCGAGCTGGCGGGGCAGATTTGTACCAGCGTCACGCAATCGGGAAATGTTGAGAACACTATCGTCGCGAGCCAATGGGCACTAGGGCACTTCGGTGCGTGGCTCGTGACGCAAGGCTTTCTGGCGCAGAACCCCATCACTCCTTTCATCGTCTCCAATCCAGAATCAATTGCTGACAGAAAGAAGCGCAAGCGAAGCGAAGCGAACGAGCAGGCAGCCAGTGAAACATTCGAGATTGAGACTCATATTGGCCAGGGATTGGGTATCGAAGATGTGCCAAACCTAGAAGTCGTGTCCGCCTTGAGCGACGCCATGTTCCGGCGAGAGACCGGCAACGCATCAACGCCAAATAGTCGGCTCCGCCCACTCAACGACGAAGTCGCTCGGCAGATTTCCGCGATGCCTTTATTTCGTACGGCGACGGGCCTGCGCCACCGCGAGGCTCTTGCAGTCCACACAAGTCGCGTAAATCTGGATCGCCTGACTAACGGGGTAGATCGTCAGCTTCTTCGCCTACCCGGCTGGCCCGAAGGCGAAGCTCCCAAGCTCGCGCCATCGAAACACAACCGAATCAGGGAGGCATTCGTGTGGACGATGTTCGAGGCGCGTCTCATTGAACCGGTCGAGTGGGCCGATGCCAATAGCAACGGGGGGCTCTTCGCACCCCCACGGAACGATCTTTGGTGGACCGAGAACTGTGACGATCTTTGGGAAAGAGCCGTTGACCTCATGGCTGCTGAACACGAGGAAGCAATAACAAAGAATCTCAATACGGTTCCACCTTTGTGGACGTGGCCACCGCACTCCCCACGCCACACTTACGGCTCGTACAGTCTCGCGCCTCAGTCGAGCGGAGGACTGGGTTGGTCGATTCGCATGGTGTCTCAGTCGATGGGCCACTCCAACGAGCGCACCACCGAAGAGATCTATCGTCACGCAATTGGACAAGAGCGCTTAACGGTCCGAAACGCCTCGATTGACTGGCCCAACCTAAACGGCTGACGCGGAAAAGTCGCGGACTCCTAACTGAATGCAACAGAGACTGGCGCTTCGTTGAACCCCGCATAGAACGATATCCTCACCAGCCTGTCGCTCATCGGTGGCTCGATCGGGACGACGTCGGGCGCCGACACTCCAGGGTTCATTGGACTGATCAAGTTGGAGTTAGAGACATAGAGTTCCGCTTCGGACTCTGAGCTGAAGCTGTTTCCTCGCGCGTCGTATGCGGTTTCACCTCCGGCAGACCAGAGCCCCGGCGTTGAACTGATGTTCTTCACGTTTACTCGCACGAGGCACCACTGTGATCCCGGCTCAGCGGCCCACATGGAGCCAAGTTAAACGACTCCTAAGTGAGAGGCGTTAAGCCGTCACGGCGACGCCTACGGCGACATTCATCCTGCCGCCCTCTTCTACCAGATACGAACGCTCACGAACCAACTCGAACACATCGTCCTCACTAAGCAGCCCACTCCGACTCGACGAGTTAATCAGTCCTTCACTCGGCCACTCCGTCCCGAGGTCTGAGATGAGACAATGAATCACGCATCGCGGAGGATTTGACGTGAGTCAACAGGGAGAGTCGTCGAAAGCGACGTCACACAACTCAGGGATGTTGCAGATGGTCACCGCTCGGAAGGACCTCTTGCCAAGATCGAACTGAGTCACTGCGTCTGCGCGAGTCGGTACCCAACCGATGGATCGCTCTGCAGGAAGAGGCCCTTCTCGTCGTTTAGCTTGCGTCTCAACCGGTACGCATACACCTTTAGATAGTGAAACTCGCTGCCGTAGCCCGGTCCCCAGACGTTTTCCAAGATCATCCGACGGGTGCAGACCTTGCCAACGTTGAGGGCGAGGTACGCGAGAAACTCAAACTCTTTGGGCGCAAGATCGAGACGCTCGTCGGAGAGTGTCGCTTCACGGTGAACGAGATCAAGGTGAAGCGATCCAACTTCAATCTCTGCGGGGTGATCGCCGTTATCGGGGGAACGATGGCGCAATGCCACATTGAGGCGTGCATTCAGCTCACGCATCCCGAACGGCTTGGTCATGTAGTCGTCGGCCCCCTCGTCAAGGGCGCTCACTTTACGGTCCTCTGACCCGTCGGCCGAGAGCACGATAATTGGCACGCTGCTCCAGCTGCGAATCCTCTTACACACCTCGAGGCCGTCGAGGTCGGGCAGACCAAGGTCTAGGACGATGACGTCGGGAGGGT
>PLNQ01000169.1:0-12853 GCA_003141815.1 Acidimicrobiaceae bacterium
AAGCGCAGCGAGCGAACGGTCCTGGGTTCGGCATGAGCTCGCTCTCGTGCCGTGCAGACATTCGTCAACGCTTCTGGCGTCTACGCCGCTCTCAACCGGGCTCAATTCTCCTGGAAGATGGCTCGGCTCAGGGGTGTACGCACGATTCGCAGGCAATATTGCCTAAAGGGTCAGGGAGTATGAATGTTGGGACCCAAACGGGAACGATCGGCGGAGATCTTGCCTCGAGCCCATGAGCATGAGATTGGAGTCGGCTCGGGAGGTGTTCCTGAGACGGCGCGCGAATTCGCAACCAGTCAACTTCGTAGGGCGATTCGCACGGGTGAGCTTGAGGGAGGCGAGGTCCTGCGAGAGGAGGACTGGTCCGCACGTCTCGGTGTCAGTCGCACGCCGTTGCGCGAGGCAATCGCGGAACTCCGTATGGAGGGACTCCTGCGCAAGGATGGGCGCAGCGTCTACGTGTTCCGCCCTTCGCTCAGCGAGTTGTTTGAGATCTACGACATCCGTGAACAACTCGAGGCGCTGGCCGCACAGCGAGCGCTCATCAACACCCCAACGGACGTCATTGACAAATTGCATTCTCTGATGAAAGTGATCACCGTCACCGAAGTAAGTGACGAATGGTCCGCCATGCACGAAGCGTTCCACATGTGTATCACCGAGGCGAGCGAAATGCCGCGCTTAGTGAACCTTGTGGCGTCGCTGCGTTCCCAGTCCGAACCATATGTCCGGATGGCTACGAGCTTCGACCCCGATTTTCGTGCGAAAGCAGCCCAGCAGCATCAGGAGATCTATGAACTGTTTGCGAACGGCGACCAAGCGGGGATTGGCAAGTTGATTTCTGCACACCTTCGCGCGACGCGTCACCAAGTGGAAAAAATGGTCTCGATTACCGGTGAGGGTGCGCGCATGATGGGCCCGCGCCTGCAGTAGTTGTACTTCCTCAAGGATGCTGTGGGTCGTGATGAGGGTTTCGACGTTCGTATTGACGGGTTTCTGGCGTCGAACGAGCACCGCAGTAGGAGTAAGTCATGTAGTTCGGTGCCAATGAGAGTGCTCGTCAGAGTCCTTCCTAGCGTTGCGACCGCCATGCTCCGCTGAACTCGATCGAAGAGATGGCCGAGTGAACCTTGAAGGCGTTCGAGATGGCATTCTCGTCGCCAGTCACTACTGCGGACCAGGGTTTCGAACAGTAAGTCGAAAGGCTGGCTGAATCGGTCTGAGAATTCCTGGAGCTTCCACTAGAATTGGGCCGATTCATAACGACGGAAATCGGTTGAATACTGAATCGGCATGTCTACCTCCAGGTGGCACAAGGCCAAACTCTCACACGCGTGGTCCAGTTTCCGCGGTCAAGTTCAAAGCGTACAAATCGGTCACGAGGTATTCGTTGAGCAGACTTCGTGTTGATGAGTGATACGTCGCCGCTATGGCGCGTCGTGGCCCGCTGAGCCAGCGCTACTTGAGCGCTTTGGTCGCTTGACGCTTCACGAATTTCAGGATCTCGATGTGCTTTGCAGTGTCCATCTCCATCAACTTGACCAATAGGGGCCAAAGGTTCTCATTCTTTATATTCTTCAGTTCAGTCGTCAAGCTGCGAAGTTCGTTGGCGTCCTTTCGTTCGTTCTCGAGGAGTCTGTTGGTGAGGTCCAGCACAGAGTTCGCGTCGCCTCCCCAATTGCCAATGTGGGGAACCGCCGGCGCCCCGGGATCAAGTTCGGCGTTGTTCTTCAGCGCTGACGCAAGATCCCCGAAAAGCTTATGATGACGAATCTCGTCTTCGAGGATGAGGGCGCTCAGATAGCGAAATGCACTTGAAGGTGAGGCGACCGCCGCGTTACGGTATTCGATGAGCATGTCGCTCTCGGCTGCTTCGTGCGACGTGAGGTGCGCGTACAAGTCCTGTTCCCATTTGCTCGCACCCATCAACTTTGGCACTCTCACTCCCCACTTTGTCGAATTAGCAGAAAGTACCATAGCTCGCGGTTCACCAGCCGCCTGGCCGGATCCCCGTGAACTGAGCCACAAGTAATGCAGGTCTAGATGCTCCAAAATGGAGCGAGAGGACAGCATGAAACAAAGGCCTCACACCCACGAACAGGTGATCAGAAAGCTCGCCGAAGGCGAGAGCTTGCTCAACCAAGTCCATGATGTAGCCGAGGCTTGCCGGCAGTTCGAGATCACCCAGTCGACCTGTCACTGCTGGAGGAATCAATACGGCGGCATGAAGGCCAACGACGCCAAGCGCTTGAAGGAGCTCGGCAAGCAGAACACGCCGCTGAAGCGCATCGTGGTGAACCAGGCCCCCGACAACGACAGGTTGAGGTACGTCGCAGAGGGAAAGTTCTGACCCCGAATCGCCGCCGTCGAGTGGTCGTTGCACTCGAAGAGGAGTTCGGGGTGTGTGAAAGAAGAGCCTACGTAGTCATTCGTGAGAATCGCTCGACCCAGCGGCTACCCGCACCGAGTCCCTAGGAGAACGAGGAGAAGTTGCGCAGCTTCCTGCGCGACTTCGCGAAGCGTCATCCCCGCTGGGGTTGGCGACGCGGTCTCGACGCCCTGACGGACGCTGGCTGGTACGTGAACCACAAGAAAGTCCAGCGCCTGTGGCGCGACGAGGGCCTGAAAGTCCCCTATCGCAAGAAGAAGCGAATGACCGGCGACGGTGTGGTCGTCGGCGCGATGCGCCCCACCGCTCCCAACGTCGTCTGGGCCGTGGACTTCCAGTTCGACCAGACGAGCGCCCTGCGCACCGTGAAGTTGCTCAACATCATCGACGAGTTCACGAGGGAGTGTCTCACCATCGACGTCGGACGCTCCTTCACCGCCGATGACGTCGTCAATCGTTTGGATCAATTGGTCAGCGAACGAGGCAAACCGTGCTACCTGCGAATGGATAACGGTCCCGAGTTCGTCGCGCACGCGCTCGTCGACTGGTGTCGCTTCAAAGGAGCGGGATCGCTATTCATCGCTCCGAGATCACCTTGGCAGAACGGCTGGATCTAGTCGCTCAACGCCCGTCTTCGCGACGAGTTCTTAAACGGCTAACAGTTCAACAGTCTCTTCGCGGCGAAGGTGCTCCTCGGCGACTGGCGACACGAATTCAATTACGAGAGAACCCACAGCGCACTAGGTCGGCAGACGCCGGCAAGGTTCGCCGAGACCCGGAAGTTCAGGAACCAACAACAACTCGCAGAGTTAGTGGCTTAGGAATCGGGTTCCGGCCAGCACGCCAACCGGTATTTCGCACTGGCGGGTTGGCGCAGTTAATATAGTTGACAAGTTCGAACATATAATCTATCATCCCGCACTAGCAATAAATCACTGGTCTTACGTGAACTTAAGCATTCGGTGAAATTCTCGGGGGGGAATGATGGTCAGAGGTCCAAAGTCATTTGTCAATGCTCTAGCAATGGTGGTTTTGATACTGGGTACCATGGCAAGTGCACTGGGTGGGTCAAGTATCGCCAATGCCGCGTCAAGCTCAGGCAGGAAGACAGCGGAAATCGCTGTATTTTCACCCTTTAGTGGGATCAATGCTGAGTACGGAGCCTATGAGTATTCGGGATGCCCACCAGCGGTTAATTTGATCAACGCCGACGGCGGCGTGGACGGGTTCAATCTCAAGTGCACCATCGTTGATAACCGAGGTGAGCCAGCGGACGCAGTGCCCGCGGCACGACAGATGCTGGCCTTGTCAAGTCATCTGGTTGGGATCATTGACGCGAATTCCGGCTTCCTTAGTTCAGTCGTTCCGATCTTCAATCAGGCGAAGGTGACAGACATGTCCCTAGGCGGCGACATTGAGTTCGACAAGAGTACCTACCCGTACTTCTGGCGCACCATTCCTGGCGACGACGTGGAGGGCTATGCCATGGCGGCGTGGGCCAAGGCGCAGGGGTGGACGCGCGTGGCAGCAATTTTCTCCAGCGATTCAGCTGCGCAGGGCAACGTGCCGGGTCTTGTTGCTGGAGCCAAGCGTTTCGGGATCAAGATCGTTATCAACGAATCCCTCACCCCGGACCAAACTTCCTATGCCACTGAAATTACGAACCTTATGGCGGCACATCCCCAGGCAATCATGACGGAAATGGATCCCCAATCGGCGGGCACCTTCTTTGGACAACTGAAGCAAGCTGGTGGATTGAAAACTCAAATAGTGGGCTCGTCCGGTACGCTCGGCATCAGTTGGGACACTGCCGCGATTTCAGGAATGGGAAAAGCGGACTTCAAGAAGTACTTCAAGATTCTTACCAATTACGCTCCCTCTTCGGGTCTCGCTTGGGACGTGTGGGATAAGTCCCTTCTTGCGTCGGCGAAAGAGTTGCCAAAGCCCAAGCAATGGGCAACGCAGATCTATTCCGAGATTCCGTATGACAACGTCACCTTGATGGCGCTGGCAATGCTGGATGCGCACAGCGTAAAGCCCTCCGTGTACAACCGCTATCTGGGAATTGTCGCGACGGGCGGCCATGGCGCAGTCATCGTGCACGACTTTGCGCAGGGCAAAGCCGCACTTGCTGCAGGCAAGAAGATTCAGTACGTCGGTGTTAGCGGCGTGATCAGGTTCGATAAATACCATAATTCGCCTGGAGAATTTGCGGCTGAGGTTCCCGGAAACAATAACTCGATTGCTGGTTTGCTGACGCCTGCCCAAGTCGCGGCAGCTGAGGGTCTTTAGGTGCAGGTAGTAGTCACCATCTTTGCATTTGGTATCCTGACTGCCGCGCTACTCTCGATCGGAGCGGTTGGCTTCACGCTTCAGTTCGGGGTGACGAATGTGATGAATCTAGCCTTTGGTGCGCTGATGACTTCGGCAATCTTCATACTCTATGAGACGCAACGGGCGCATATTCCTCTATGGATTGGCGTCGCTCTCGCTGCAGTATGGGGCTCACTGATTTCACTGGTGTTGAGCGTGGGATTGATTAATCCCTTCGTGAGGCGGGGCACTTCGTTATTTAGTATGGCGATCGTCACGGTCGCTGCCGGGCTAATTATCGAATTCAGCCTGGAGGCAATTCAAGGTCCCCAGATTCTTGGTTTCTCGACGCAAACACCGGAAGTTGGTTTCCTAGGAATCGTCATGAGTGAACTGCAGTTGGAGATCATTGGACTCGCCGTGTTCCTGATGGTGGCCATTCATGTAGGACTCCGTTACACCCGACTCGGTCTAAAAATGCGCGCTACAGCCGCTGATGCTGCACTCACTCGGTCGTGTGGCGTTTCCGCGAAAAAGGTGCGCTTGGTTGCGTGGGCAGTATCCGGCGCACTGTGCGGCATCGGTGGTGCATTGATCGGGCTCACCGTGGGTTCGTTCAATTCAACCACGGGCAATGAGTTCTTCATCATTCTGGTCGCCGCTGCCATCATCGGTGGTGTCGGTCAACCGTACGGAGCGATGCTCGGGGCGTTGGTGATTGGGATGGTCTCCGAAAGCGCCGCCTATTTGGTTTCGCCCGCGTACAACTACATCATTGCTTTCGGCGTGCTCATTGTTGTACTGCTATTCCGTCCACAGGGATTGTTTGCGGAGTACTCGAGTGGAAGGACGTTGACACAATGAGTCCCCTCATGCAGTTCTACGTCACGGAACTTCTGGTCTTGTTCTCGGTGAACATCATTGCTGTGTGGGCGCTAGATCTTCAGTTCGGGGTCACAGGCATCAACAATTTTGGGTTCATTATCTTTCAGTCCGTTGGTGCTTATGCTGGTGCGGTCTTCACTCTTGGGTCGCAATCAGCTAACGGAGGTTTTCAACACTTCATTGGCGGTGCGCATCTCCCCTATCCATGGTCGGTCATCGCCGCGGGAATCGTAGCGGGCATTGTCGCAATACCGATAGGGCATATGGGTATTTCGCGACTCAGGGGTGACTACCAGGCAATCGTGATGCTCGTCCTCGCAGTTATGGCGATAAATATTGCCAACGCGGCTGTCAATATTGTCAATGGACCCGCAGGACTGTCGCTGGTACCTCAGCCGCTTGTCCAATTCTTCCACTCATCGTTGGAGTACTCGTGGGTTTATGTCGCGTTGTCCGCAGTTTGGGCGCTACTGGCCTTCTTCGTTGTTCGCGGTATCACCGCTGCACCACTTGGGCGTCGACTCCGCGCCATCAGAGAGAGTGAGAGCGCGGCCTCGGCACTCGGGATAAACGTTGCGAAAATGAAGATGAGGGTGTTCGTGATTGGCGCCATGCTGGCTGGCGTCAGTGGTGCTGTCTATGTTCAGTATCTCGGCTCGTGGGGACCTACCAGTTGGGCGTACACGGAGACATTCGTCTTCTTCACCGCAATTGTCGTTGGCGGTACCGGCAACATGCTCGGCGCTGCTCTCGGTGTCGCACTCGTGCCGATTGCCTTTCAGGAGTTGACGCGCTTCTTTCCAAACGTTGGGTATCCCGGGATGAGTGCCTCACTGCAGTGGGTGCTGATAGGCATCTTGATGTTGGTATTCATGTGGTTCCGGCCGAGGGGCCTGATTCCCGAACGGCGACGGACCTTTCGCGGAGGCAAGGTCTTGGCTCCGCGAAAGGCGCGTGTCGTCGAGGGTACGAGTGCTGGGATGAGCAGTGACGTTTAGTCCGCTGCAGGGAGAGCTGGATGACAATCTTGTACAGGGTTGGGAGACATTGCCGGCCGAACATGGTGTGCCCATGACGACTTCTTCGGAAATCTTGCAAGTGGAGGCACTGAAGTGCTCATTCGGCGGCATTTTTGCTGTCCAAGATGCCTCCTTCGTCGTCAAGTCTGAAGGCATCACGGGCTTGATAGGTCCCAACGGTGCCGGAAAGTCGACGATAATCAGCATCGTGGCCGGGTCGACACGGCCCGACAGTGGCTCGGTGCGTTTCGCGGGCGAAGACGTTACCGGACTGAAAGCTCATCAGATTGCTCGAAAGGGGCTTGTTCGTACCTTTCAGAAATCAAACCTCTTTGCGAGAATGACCGTTCTAGAGAACCTTCTCGTTGGGGTGACGTCAATGAAGGGCGATGGTTACGTTGATGCGCTCTTGGGTAGGTGGCGCTGGCAACAGGCGGAAGCAAAGTTGGTTGACGACGCGCGTGCGTTACTCGTTCGCTTCAAGATGGATCGTTATGAAGACACCTACACCGGTGAACTCAGCGGTGGCGAGAAACGAATGGTTGAACTCATGCGCGCGATGATGGCGCAGCCGAAGATGTTAATTCTCGATGAGCCTATGGCTGGGGTTAACCCAACTCGTGCCCGCGAGATTGGTGGACACCTCCGCGAACTTGCCGATGAGGGCCTGGCAATACTGGTAGTGGAGCATGAAATGGTATTCATTGAACAGGTGTGCAATCGCGTGATAGTGATGGCACAAGGTAGCGTGCTCGCTGAGGGCACTATGGCTGAGTTGCGTCGCAATCGTGAGGTGATTGATGCCTATCTCTCATGACCGCAGCCGTGTGGCGAGCCACTTGGTCGTCGAGGGAATAGCCGCTGGCTACGACGGAAATCTTGTCATCCGCGAGGTGAGTGTTTCGGTAGGGTTGGGCGAGGTTGCTGCGCTACTGGGACCGAATGGGTCTGGCAAGAGCACCATCCTGAAGGCGGTGACCGGACAGATTCGAGTGCAGTCCGGTACCGTCACGATAGATGGCGTGAACGTGACGAACAAGAGGAGCGAGGATCTCGCAGATCTGGGGATCGGCTACATCCCACAGGAGAATGACGTATTCGCGCCCCTCACGGTCCACGAGAACTTGATCATGGGTGGAATGCTCTTGAAGAAACGCGATGCCCGTTCGCGAATCGAAGAGATGTACGACCGCTTCCCAACGCTGACGCCATTGCGCCATGGTGCCGCGGGTCGACTCTCCGGAGGTGAGCGTAAGATCCTGGCGATGGCGAGAGTGCTCATCATGAAGCCAAGCGTCTTGTTGCTGGATGAACCAACAGCAAATCTCTCGCCGATTGCCACGAAAAACGTGCTATCAAACGTGGTGCGCCAAGTGGCCGACGAAGGTACGGCCGTATTTATTGTCGAGCAGAAAGCTCTCCAAACACTTGAGATTGCTGATTGGGCCTACGTTCTCGTCGCCGGTTCGGTCGAAGTAAGCATGCCCGCGGTCGAGCTAGCAGGACGTGGGGACATCGGGGAGCTATTCCTCGGAAAAGCACCGACGTCGACGTGAGAAAGTTCTTCTCCAGAGGTTGGCGCGAAGCGAGGTGTGGCCGATGAGTCAAATAGATGATGAAGTAGTGCGAGCGCTTCCTGAACTTCGACAGATTCCGAGTGTTCACATGGTGGTTCGTGACCGTCTCAAGAGTTTGATACTACGAGGTGAACTGGCGGCGGGCATGCGACTTCATCAAGCCAATCTTGCAAGAAGTTTGGGCGTTAGTGTCACGCCCGTTCGAGAGGCACTCCGTGACCTCGCCGCCGTGGGTCTCGTCGACTTCGACCCGTTCTTGGGGGCCGTCGTCCACGAACCGACGGCCAAGGAACTTCAAGATATTCATGATATTCGCGATCATTTGGCCCCGTTGGCCATTGAGAGAGGCGTCGTCAATATCCGAAAAGACGAGCTCGCAGAGGCGACGAGACTGCTGGCCTTGATGGACGATGAATCCGACGCTGAGCGATGGAATGAGCGGAACCGAGAGTTCCACCTGATTATCGACGGTGCTTGCCGGAATCTTCAACTGACCAAAATCTTGAGTCAGCTTCACGACGCGTCTGCCATCTACGTCTACTTCTCGATGCGCTACTTCCCTAATGCGCACGCCAACGTTGATCATCGTCGGCTCCTGGAGGCGTACGAACGAGGAGATACTGAAGAGGCTTTGGCGATCATGCGTGCTCATATGAAAGGCACGTTGGATGCTGCCATTCGCTATCTCGAGGAGAAAACGTCTGCCATGGCCGGTGGCGAGGGAGCGGAAATTGGCGCCGGAGACGAAATAGAGCGGAGGGGAAAGTCATGAGTTCGTTCATCGTTGCAGATTCGGATCTCGACATCATTACGTACGTGGTTGAGGCTGGAGGGATCTTAACTCGCGTGATCGAGTGTGGAAGTGGCTCGAATATCATCATCTGCCTTCACGGCGCCGGGTCTCGCGCCGATCGATTTCGGCGCAACCTGCCCGTCTTGGCTCGCCTGGGCTATCGCGTCCTCGCGCTGGACTTCCCAGGTCACGGCTTTGCTTCCAAGGGCGTCGAATTCGAGTACACCACTCCTTCGTTCGCACGGGTGCTTTCGGACTTCGTGGCAAAGTTGGACGTGGGACCGGTGACGTTGATCGGTACTTCCCTCGGTGCGCACGTCGCTGCTTGGTACGCCTGCGAAGAACCATCGCAGGTCAGCGCTGCCGTCTTGATTGGTGCCGTCGGGCTTGTCGCCCCTCGAGGGGGTCCCGTGGACAGCTCTGGACGTGTTCAGGACACGAGTCTTGAGGGAATCCGTGCGAAGTTGAAGTTCCTTGTTTTTGATCCCGATTTGGTGACCGAGAGCTGGGTAGAGGAGGAGCGCAGCGTCAACCTTTCTCCCGGTGCGCCCGAGGCCTTGGGTCAGGTAAGCAAGTACTTGGCTGAAGGTATCAACGAGCACGTGGTGGGGGAGCAGTACGCCGCTCTCGGTGTACCTACAATGCTCGTGTGGGGCAAGCAAGATCGCTGGGTTTCTCCTGAAATTGGTCACGAGTTTCTGAAACTGCTGCCCGACTCTCCGTTAGTCCTTCTTGACCGAGCTGGGCACGCACCGTATATGGAACGTTCGAGAGCGTTCAATGCGGTGGTGGGTCAGTTTCTTGTGGATCCGAAAGCTATTGGTAGTGGTGTGCACGAATATTGATCGATGCACACGAGGTGACCATAACGGCGTTTACTTCGACACTCCTGCACACTCGGTTCTTGCAATTAGAAAGTCGAGAGCCGTGGTGAGACTTCGGTTGAGAATGTTCGCTGGTTTAGGAACAGCAACGTGAGGTTGGATGTGATGTCTCGGCCCGGAATGGTGGAGTGATACGCAGAGTGACAAACGAACGCCAAAGAAAGAGATAGTTGATATGAGGAAGAAATCGAAATGAACAAGAACAAGAACAATGCAATTACTCTCCTACGAGAGGGTGAACTCTCAGAGCCAATCGGGCTTTATTCACAAGGTGCAATGATCGCTAATACCGCCTCTATCTTGTTTGTCGCGGGCCAACTCGCCGTCGACGAAAATGGGTCAATTGTCGGCGAGCGAGACTTCGCAGCGCAAGTGCATCAGGTCTTCTCGAACCTCGGTCGAGTTCTGCGTGCCGCGGAGATGGACTTTGGCAATGTGCTGAAATTCACAACCTACTTGACGAACTCATTCCATCTCGAGGAGTTCTACTCCGTTCGAGCTGAACTTTTTGCCAGGCTCTTTCCGACAGCTGAATATCCTCCAAATACGTTGCTGGTCGTTGAACGATTAGTTCAAGCGGAGTTCTTAATCGAAATAGAAGCCATCGCGGGAAGGAATTGAAGTGCGTCGACAGCGACACCATCAACTCCATGGCAGTTGTTTCGTACGGGCAGACGTGAGGCGCGAAAACTGGAGTAAACGATGAAGTTGGTGACCTTTCCAGTTGGCGATACATGGCGGCTCGGAGTGGTGCGGGATTTGAACGTAGTTGGTGTTTCGATTCCTGCCAGTTCTTCGTACTCACCACTACGCAGTTTTCTCCTTGGGGGAGCGAGGGAGTTCGAACGTGTGCGCGAGGAGGCGGAGGCCAAGTTTGAGAGCGGCCAAGACGTTCAACGACTTGACGAACTGGTGGTTGCGCCCCCGGTTCCGGATCCAGAGAAGGTTCTTTGCGTCGGGTTCAATTACGCGGAGCACGTGTCCGAGATGGCGGTCGAGCGACCAAGCGCTCCCAACGTGTTCGCAAAGTTCAGAAATTCGCTCATCGGGAGCGGGCACCAGATCGTGCTTCCCGGGGTTTCGACGGAGATTGACTACGAGGGAGAACTCGCAGCGGTCATTGGCCACCAGTGCCGAGGGGTGGAGGAGGAAGACGCTCTGAGGTACGTTGGCGGTTACACGATTCTCAACGACGTGACAGCGCGTGACCTTCAATTTGGCACCTCGCAGTGGACACTAGGCAAGGCGGTTGACACGTTCGCACCAGTCGGACCAGTTCTTACCACTGCTGACGAGATACCTGATCCGCAGAGCCTCAATCTCACCACGAGGTTAAACGGTGAGATCGTCCAGAAGTCGAGCACGGGCGCCATGATCTTCTCGGTCGCCCAGATTATTGCTGCGTTGAGTGCCGTGATGACGCTTGAGCCAGGGGACATCATTTCGACCGGAACACCCTCAGGCGTTGGGTGGAAGCGGGTGCCGCCAAGGTTCTTAACTGCCGGCGATGTCGTCGAAGTCGAGATAAGCGGCATCGGAATCCTTTGCAACGAGGTCGTGAACGGCGACTCCAAAGAATGATGCGGAAGTCCCTGACGTGAGCATTGGGTATGGGTGTGTGGTCACGCGCGATCATGGCCCGCGCCGAACAGCAGCCTTCCTTCATCGCTGCCGTCACCGCCGCGTTCGGCGGAGCCTTGATTCCCGTTCTGGGCGGCGTGTTGATTATTGACTCGCAGCAGGCGATCATCGGGGCGGTCGGGGTGACCGGTGACTCCTCGGACAATGACGAAACGGCAGTGGTGGCGAGGATCGAAGCGGTCGCCTTCCAGGCGCGAACGGACTGAGTCGAGTCCAATGACGCGCTCACGAAGACCACGGCGCCCCGTACCCGACCCCATCGTCTTAGAGCTCATCAACGCCCTTAGCCCCGATCGCGTAAGAGTGGACAGCGCCGAGCGCGCGCTCTACGCCCACGACGCGTCAGTCTTTGTTGGCGGGGTGTCGGGACCCGTTTGCTTCCCGGTCAACGAACTGGAAGTTCAGCGCATCGCGCGAATTTGCGCCGCACACGGACGATCGATCGTGCCGCGCGGAGCGGGAACTGGCTTAGCCGGTGGCGCTATCCCACTCGGTGCACCGGTCGTCGTGGTCACGACAAAGATGACGAAGATCCTCGAGATCGACGTCGAGAACCGCGTCGCGTGGGTGGAGCCGGGCGTGATTAATCTCGATCTGACCCGAGAGTTGCGTCCCTACGGATTCCATTTTGCCCCGGACCCCTCCAGCCAACAGGCGTGCACCATCGGGGGAAACGTCGCCAATAACTCCGGTGGTCCGCACTGTCTGGCCTACGGCGTCACGAGCCAGCACGTCCTCGCGATCGACGTGGTGTTGCCCGACGGCGAGATCATCACACTCGGCGGCCTCGACGCCGAGCCCGACGGGTACGACCTTCGTGGCGCGTTCGTTGGAAGTGAGGGCACTCTCGGCATCGCAACACGCATCGCGGTGCGCATGACGCCGACACCGCCAGCCGTGCGAACACTGCTCCTCGCGTTTGACTCAATCGAGGGCGCCGCCAACACCGTCAGTGCCGTCATCGCGGCGGGCATCGTGCCGGCAGCCATGGAGGTGATGGATCAGGCCATAACCGTAGCCGTCGAGAACTTCGTGCACGCGGGATATCCCCTGGACGCGGCCGCGGTGTTGCTCGCCGAAGTGGACGGGCTCGAAGCGGGAGTCGATATCGACAAGGAACGCATCGCCGAGGTCGGCCGATTGAACGGGGCGACGAGCGTGCGGGTCGCCGCGGACGAGGAGGAAAGGTCGAAACTGTGGAAGGGCCGAAAGACCGCCTTCGGAGCCGTCGCCCAGATCGCCCCCGCCTACTACTTGCACGACACGGTGGTCCCGCGCGCGGCGCTCGCGACGGTGCTTCGTTCGGTGTACGAGATCGCGGAGCGCCACCAACTGATCGTGGTGAACGTCTT
>PLNQ01000169.1:12876-28195 GCA_003141815.1 Acidimicrobiaceae bacterium
GGCGAGCACGGCATCGGCGTGGAAAAGCAAGAGTACATGGGGCTCATGTTCACCTCGGACGATCTGGACCACCAGAACCGTCTTCGCCGGTCCTTCGACCCGACTTGTCGTCTGAATCCGGGCAAGGTCATTCCGAGTTCTCACAGCTGCGCCGATATTCAGGCGTTGCGCCGCGTCCCGACAGGAGTGTGGGGATGACGGTAGCGACCGACGTCCGGCTCGGGGAGTTCGCAGCTGAAGTGGGCGACACCGATGCTGTCGCTGTCCAAGGTGCGAGAACTCGCTGGCACGTGGGCGGTGCTCTCACACTCGGCGCGCGACTACTGTGCGCCCCGGCGGGTGTCCTCGACTATCAACCTGAGGAGATGGTCGTTCGCGTACTGGCCGGAACGAGTGTCGATGAGCTCCACACCGAACTCAAGGCGCGGGGCCAGCGCACGGCGCTCGCGAGGCGCGAAGGCACTGTCGGCGGCTCGCTCGCGGTGGGCGAGAACGACGTGTGCGTCCTCGGGCGCGGTCGCATTCGTGATTGCGTCTTGCAGATGCGATACGTGTCGGCCGAAGGGCGAGTCATCACGTGCGGTGGTCCGACCGTGAAGAACGTCAGCGGTTTTGACGTGCCCAGGCTGATGGTCGGTGCGCTCGGCACGCTCGGGTTCATCGGTGAGGTGATCCTGAGGACCAACCCGATTCCCGCCGTGTCGACCTGGATGAAGTCGTGCGAGGCTGATCCCTTCGCGGTGTCCAACGTGGTCTTAAAACTTTCAGCGATTCTGTGGGACGGCGAAAGCACGTGGGTGGAGCTCGAGGGACATCGTGCGGACGTGCGCGCCCAGGAACTCGCAATAACGACGCTCGGAACGTGGGTCGCGTGCGAAGGTCCACCCGAGCTCCCTACTCATCGATGGTCCTTGCGACCGCAGGATCTCCGTCACCTCGATCGTGGCGACATGGGACCGTTCGTCGCGTGCGTCGCGGTCGGCACAGTGTTCGCCACCACAGCGCAGCCACAACGACACGTGGGGGCGCCCCTCGCTGATCTTTCGAAAAGGGTCAAGCGCGAGTTCGATCCCACCGAGAGGCTGAACCCGGGACGAAGTCCCATTGGGAGATACCGATGAACTTGCACCTCGATGATGACGAACTAAGTAGCTGTGTGCAGTGCGGGCTCTGCCTGCCGCACTGTCCCACCTTTCGCATCACTGGAGACGAGAGCCAATCCCCGCGAGGGCGGATTGCGTTGATGCGCGCAGTGCACATCGACGATGCGCCGGTGACTTTCGACGTCCGTCGTTCGTTCGAGACCTGCGTCCAGTGTCGAGGATGCGAGTCTGCGTGTCCGAGCGGCGTGCAATACGGACATCTCATCGAGGGCGTGCGAGAGTCGCTGGCGAGCGCCCACGTGATGACGCCATGGTGGCAGCGCGCGACACTGGAACCACTGACCCATCCACGACTTCTGCGCGCGGGCAGCAGAGTCCTGGCGCTCCTGCAGCGAGTCGGCGCGGTTCCCCGACGCTTCGGACTACCAACTTTGCCGCTTCGTTCAGCACCGTTGAGTTCGTCGGGCAACGACGTGTATCTCTTTACCGGCTGCGTGATGGACGCGTGGCAGCGACAGGTTCATCGTGAGACACAGGGCGTGATCGAAGCGGCCGGCTTTACCGTCCAAGTGACGGGTGATACCGCGCCGTGCTGCGGAGCTCTGCACGCGCACGCGGGTCTCCTCGATCGAACGAGGCGCCTCGCCCAACGAGCCATTCGAGAGATGTCCGGCGATCAACCGATCCTTGTGAACTCTGCCGGGTGCGGCGCCGCGATGAAGGATTATGGTCGACTGCTCGGCACCGAGGAGGCGAAGGCGTTCTCGAAGCGTGTCTACGACATCGGGGAGTGGTTGGCCCCGCGCGTCGATCGACTCCCATCGGCAACGCCACTCGACATCCGCGTCGGAGTGCAAGATCCTTGCCATCTGCGCCACGTACAGCGTGCGCACCAGTCGACGAGAGTGATTCTTGCTCCCTTCGTACGCGAACTCGTTGAACTCGACGACGAAGGATTGTGTTGCGGAGCGGGCGGCGCTTACTCCGTGCTGGAGTCCACGTCGGCCAACTCGATTCGCGAACGAAAGTTGGCAGCGATTGGCCGAGCCTCGCCCGACATCGTGGCGAGTGCCAATCCGGGTTGCTCCATGCACTTGACCGGCGCCGGTGTCGTGACGGCGCATCCGATGACGCTCATATATCAAGCAATCACATCGGCCACCCAGGTTGCGATGACGAAGACGACGTCTTGAGGGAAATGATTACGACCGACCGTGGCGCGATCTGGCGCGTACCGCATGTCCGAAAAGACTGACGAAGCGAGAGTCGTGGCGTGACGCCTTCTCTTGCGAGTTGGTAGCGCGAGTGCAGGGCGCTCAAGCAGAGTCGCAACGATCTCGTCCGGGTGCTCCGAACATAAGTCTGGCCTGCGTCGCCAGGGGATAATGATTTGGTTTCACTAGCAAATATGCTTACAGAGCTCATGGTGGGCCTCCCGGGTCTCGATCCCGGCACCTTGGGATTAAAAGAAACTTTCAAACTGTTGCGTGGTGTCGATCTCGTCGCGTGAGTCGCTTGTTTTCAAGAAATGGTGTTGTTGTGTGTCGGTCTCGTCTCGTGGTGTTGCGGAAATATGAGGCCTGTCCGGACCTAGCAGTCCCATCTGATGCACAGTATCCCGCCTGAGCGTCTAGAGCAGAATGGACGCAAGTGCATCGGCCGTTTGCGGAAGATCTCGATTCCGGAGAGCATCAATCGCGCTCGCAGGCGTGACCGGGGGATTTTGAAGGCTTGCGATTTGCTCCGAAAACGCTGCGACCACTGATGCCTCGCTTAGGTCCATAAGACCGAGAAGGAAGTCGTCGGGGTGGAGGGCCTCTATGTCGTGGCTTTCTAGAATTGAAGCCGGAAAGTCTTTGAGATTGAAAGTCACTATTGCTTGGGCCTGCGACCGAATTGCCGCGGCCAATACGTGGCGATCGCCCTCGTCAGGAAGCTCTAGACCGTCGATCAGTGATTCGTAGCCAGTGACGAGACAGTCGGGAACTGCTTCAATCATTAATCTTCGCGTGCGCTCCAATCGTTTTGGGTCAAGATCTGCTCGTCGTCGAAGAATCGATACTTCCATTTCGTCGAGAATGTCGTCGCTCCATCTTGCGCGCAAGTTAAGTTGCCGCTTCCCCGTCACCCTGATCAAGAGATCGCGGATCGCGGGATCGTGTAAGACGCACGCATCGTAAATAGCTACGAACGCCACAACTAATCGCTATAGAGGCCCAGTTCCTCAGCCTCATGCGTCAGGTCTTTGTAGACAGATTGGCGCCGCTGTTCATCTTTACGCTGATGCGCAAGTACGTCGAGGAGACGAATCCTTCTGTGGGACCCCACTTTTCGGAAGGGGATCTCACCAGACTCCAGAAGCCCTACGAGAAACGGACGAGAAACATTCAGAAGATCCGCTGCTTGCTGGGTAGTTAGCTCGGCGTGAATTGGAGCAACCGTAACCGCATTCCCTTTCGCCAACTCATCAAGAACTTCGATGAATAGTCTGAAAGCTTGAGCGGGGACTGTGACTTTCGTGTCGGGAGAGTCATCTACGCATAGGACAAGTCGTCCCGACGGTGATGGGTGAAGTCGCATATATGAAGCGAGCATCGCCGCGGCATCCGCGGCGTGCGAGGACGCTTCGTCGTCTGGAACTACTAGATCCTGAAGATTGATTGAAGACATGAATCCATCATGGCACAAGATAGGGCCTAAACGCAACAAACAAAATAAACGAAGTAATCAAAAGGGACAACTCTTGTGCTTCCAGCCGACCCGAGAGTCGGATTGCTGGGTGTCTACGTTCTCTGGGGAACCTCAGGGTGTACGAAAACTCCGGAATGGGTGTACGGATTCAATCGGAACGGGTGTACGGAAACCCCCGGAATCGCCATCAGTTGCTTACAGGTTAAGTAGGACCTGGAACTAGCGTCAGTTAGTTGGCAGATTTGGCTTTGGCGGTTTCATCCTGCACAATGAAACATGATGGAACCGATGTTCCCATCTCGATTAGTTATTTTCAAGACCGCCTCACTCGTGCAGCGCGAGCGCGAGTCGCAATCGTTCTTGAACCAGACTGATTCATCCGCATCGCGGCGCGAGCGGTACTTATCCCGTAGTTATTTCCAATAACTTTGTCGGCGAAACCACGAAGAGCAAGCTTCCTCGTTGCGTTCAGCGGAATGAGAAGTTCGCCTGCCAGCCAGTCGGCTTCGGCCTCGACCTCATGGTCCAATGTGTGGCATCCGCCTTCCCAAGCGATTGTTGTTGGGAAGGCGTGCTCAAGGATCACGTGCGACATTTCGTGAGTGAGAGTCGCGCGTCGCCTGGTTGCGGCGTGAAAGTCGTTTTCGATTATGAAGCATCCATTCATGTAAGGTACGAGCGCCGCAGAAAACAAGGCTTTGCCATCCGAGGCGAAGTGTTGAAGTATTTCGGATGGGCAGCCCCACTCCGCGGCCCGACTCACCGGGTAGATCTGCACTCCGTACTCGAGCGCGAGACGCGCTGGGTCGAAGGGCTCCTTGTCATCGAGACCCAACTCTGCGCGGACTTCGATGGCGGTCCTCGCCGCTTCGGCCTTATACCCCCGCTTCATTTCACGGGGAGGCTCGGTCGACGCGGAATCGCTCCACCGTCATCTTTATGAGCTTTTCCAGCATCTCGATGTCATCCTCTCGAAGATCAGACCGCTTTCGAAAGAGTGGTGCGAGCTCAGTCATCAAGTCCGGTTCGACCTTCGAATGGACCGTACCGACTAGGTAAGTTTCGGGGTTAGTGCCGAGCCATGCCGTGAGTGCCGCGAAGGAATCGACGTCCGGCTTTTGACCGTTTGCCATCCGTGACATCGTTGAGGGACTTACGCCAACCTCCTTGGCCAAGGATCGCCACGAGAGATCCCGCGCTTCTCGCTCCTTGTCGAGCGCCGCATAAAGGGAATCCACGTCCAAATGGGCCTTCGCCATGAGACCTCCTCGGGTTGTGCCGAATGACAACCAGTGATCGACTATCGACACATTCTATGGTACCGTTGTGTTGCTGATGTCGAACGATGCTCGATTATAGAGACAACTTCGAGTTGCCTAAGGGCCCGCACCGACGCCTTGGCGGCAGAGGGTCGATGGAAATACCGACGGTCCTATGAGCATAGGAGAATTCAATATGGAACAGCAGAACAAGCGAGTCGACGACGAGAACATCGAGCGAGATCTGGATGCACCCGTTAACGACGTCGAGCGCCTCGAGCACGACCTCGCTGAAGACGGGCGTGACGTAGACATCGAGGTTAACTTCAAGCCGGTGCGAATGACGGTCCGTAGGGCAAATGGTTTGCAGATCAAAGAGGGCGCGATTGCACAGGGTGTAAAGATCGAGGCCAACTACCAGTTGGCTCGCCTAGACGGTCGTGACTCCGATCGTTCGGTTGAAGTGAAGGACAATGAAGAGGTCAACCTTCACGACGGTGAGTGCTTCGTAGCCACGGCCCCTGACGTGAACTCATGAGTGAGTTGGCACAAGCTTGCTGGACCCAGCTCGGCGTCAGCGACGCCGAGCTGGGACTTCAAGTTTCGAGCGAGATCGTTGCTGCAGTTGTCGGAATCCGAGAGGACTTTCCCGGTCATTGCGTGCACGCGTGGCTCAACGGGAGTGGCGGTGCATACGTCGTGATCGACCAAGTCGATATTGGTGATCGGTGGTCAACTCAAACTACGTGGCTGGGATTTCACATCAACTACACCTACCCAGAGGGAGACGTCTACCCGCACTTTCTTCGCGCTGATTTACAACGCGCGGAGCAAGGAGCGCTGGCCGCGCCATTCAATGCGAGTGGCGAGTTTGCGGGCCAGCCTGCAACCGTTTTGAGTCGCGCCAGTCACCAGCGAGACCTAGAGACCTTCACGGCGTCGCGAAAAGCTCGATCGGTGATCTCGTTCTTGCGAGACGAAGCTTGATGGCCTGCGCGTCCTTGAAGGTTGTGACTTCTCCAGTGGAGCTTCGCGTAACCGCATCGCTGTGGGCGAGGATTCGTTCGCACATGCTCCAGGAGGACTTCGATGAACACGGTGGCGTCATCTTTTGTGGTCGTGCTGCCACCAACACACGCACGTCCCTGTTAGTACGTGATTTCATCGCCGCAATCGACGGCGTGGACTATGTCCCGAGCGCTGTCGGGTACCGTGAGCTGACTGCCTCCTTTATTCGCCATGCCGCACTTCGCGCCCGTCGGGAACACTTGGTTCCATTGTTCGTCCATGGGCACGGCGAAGGTGACAGCGTCGAGTTCTCCTCCACAGACTTGAATTCTCACGCTCGCAGTTATCCGTCACTCATTGAAATCACCGACACCGAGGTGGGTGCTGTCGTGATGACAGATGAGGCAGTGGCGGGTGAACTGTGGCTCGTCGATGGCCGTTTCGTCGATGTCGATGCAACCGTCGTTCTTGGTCACAACATCAAGCGGTTCACGCCGAGTCGAACGCAAGTCGACGCAGCTTCTCCTTGCCAGGATCGTCAGATACGTCTCTTTGGTCACCGGGGTCAGGCAATCCTTGCTGCTTCTATCGTCGGCGTCGTCGGTGTTGGTGGGGCCGGAATGCTCGTCGTCGAGTATCTAAGCCGATTGGGTGTTGGGCGAATTATCGCCATCGATCCTGATCGAGTGGAGCCAGCCAACGTGCCAAGGTTGCCGGGCTCCACGATGCGCGACACGCGGTTATTCTTCATGACCAATCGGCTCCCTGAGCGGATTTGCAGGCTTGGACAGCGCCGCCCTACGCCGAAGGTCAAGATTGCTCGGCGCCTCGCGATTCAGGCCGGTCAGGGCACCATTGTCGAGATGCTCCAGTTCAATGTCGCAACCGTTGCCGCCACGCGAGCGCTTAAGAACTGCGACTACATAGTGCTTGCGGCTGACTCGAACACTGCACAGAACGTCGTCAACACGATTGGTCATCAGTATTTGATCCCGGTCATACAGGTCGGCGTGAAGATCGGGGCTGATGATCAAGGCGCTCTTACGGAATTGTTCGCAATCGTTCGTGCGATACGACCGGGCGAGTGGTGTCTATCTTGTTCCGGGATCATTGACTTCGCTCATTTGGCGCTCGAATCAATGCCGGACCGGGAGCGGGCACTGGCCGACTACGGGACCGGGGAACCGGCCCCCAGCGTGATCACTCTGAACGCGATTGGAGCGAGCAATGTCGTCACGAGGATCATGCTTGAGCTAACGGGTCTAATGGAGCCTGGCGCAGCCGAGCAGTTCCTTATCCACCCATCTCGGGGGACCGTTGAACGGCGATTCACGAGCGGTACCGCGACGTGTCAGATTTGCAGTGAAGAAAATGGTGTCGTCGGTCTCGGAGATTTACGGGCGCTCAAGTTGCCGAGTCCCTTAATCGCGGATACTACGGTGATGACGCGGGGATCGTCGACCCGCAGTCGGCCGGGACCCCACCTCGGAAGAAAGACGTAGTTCAGTGAGCGATAGCAAGATGAGCCGCACGGTCGATGACTTGGTTGAAATCGCCGACGAGCACATGAACGAGGTGCTCCGCTCGATGGCGGGTGAGACCGCAGTGGTCCACGACGATCAGCGCTCCGCAGTTCGCGCTCTTGTGGCGAATAGGTCTCGAGTGCTCGTAGTCCAGGCAACCGGTTGGGGTAAGTCCGCCGTCTATTGGGCCGCAACGTCGGCAATCAGGTCACTCGGTGGCGGACCTACCCTAGTGGTCTCGCCGCTGCTGGCGCTGATGCGTGACCAAATAAAGGCTGCCGAAGGAGCCGGCCTGCGCGCCGCGACGATCAACTCGACGAATGTCGACGACTGGGACATCGTCATGAGGAACATGGAGTCGGGGATTATAGACGTGCTCCTTGTATCTCCGGAGCGTCTGGCGAACCCCAGGTTCGCGCACCGCATCGGACCGATCATTGAACGCGCGGGTCTCATTGTCATCGACGAGGCTCACTGCATCTCCGACTGGGGCTTCGATTTTCGACCGGACTACCAGCGGCTTTCCCACATCCTCACGGCATCACCCACGACCCCAGTGTTGGCAACCACGGCTACTGCGAACAAGCGGGTCACCGCCGACGTGGCCAATCAACTTGGGGACTCCACTCTGGTCTTGCGAGGAAGTCTGGCGCGATCATCACTTCGTCTCTCGGTTCTTCCAGGTCTTGGGTCTCTCGAGCGTTATGCGTGGGTCGACGAAGCATTGAGGCGCATCCCGGGCTCGGGGATCGTCTACGTGCCGACCGTCGCGGATACCGAGCGTCTGTCGGGGTTCCTCGCGTCCCGAGGTCACCGCGTCGCGGCCTATTCGGGACGCCTGGAGACAGAGGCCCGGGAACGGATCGAAGACGAACTTCGGGCCAACCAAATCAAGGCGGTTGTCGCCACGTCAGCGCTGGGGATGGGCTACGACAAGCCAGATCTCAGTTTCTGTATCCACGTCGGATCTCCGGACTCTCCCGTTGCCTACTATCAACAGGTTGGGCGGGCCGGACGAGCGATCGAGCGTGCCGATGCGATCTTGCTGCCAGCCGAAACTGACGAACGTCTCTGGGAGTTCTTCGCCACCGCTTCCATCCCGGACGTCGGCAATATCGAGAAGGTCCNNAACCCTCGAAGAGAGTGGCGAAGCCATGAGCGTACCAACTCTCGAGGGGATGACCGGTATGCGCCGAGGTCGCCTCGAAGCACTGCTCAAGATCGTCGCCGTCGAGGGAGCGGTGGAGCGTGGGCCCGATGGTTGGCGATCCACCGGCACCCCCTACGTCTTTGACGAGGAGAAGTGGGTCGCAATCCGGGCGGCGCGAGCCGTCGAGGCCGATCTCATGCGCTCCTACGCCGGCGGACGTGGCTGCCTTATGGAGTTCCTCCAACGAGCGCTCGACGACCCCGATCCTGGACCGTGCGGGCGATGCTCGGTCTGTACCCAAGAACTACCCGCGCAGGGATTTGATATCAACACTCAGTCGGTTAGCGCCGCACAGGTGTACTTACGTGGCGCCGACATCGTCATTGAATCCAGGAAGCTCTGGCCGAAAGGCGTGGCCGATGGACGAAGTGGCAGGATCACTGGTGCTGGACCTGGTCGAGCACTGACATTCGCCGACTCTCCCGAGTGGCGTGAAGTCGTTAGAGCGATGAGCGGTCCCGATTTACCTCTCGACGCCGAGGTTTTCGATGGCGTTGTGTCCGTCCTCGGTCGATGGAGGGGACAGTGGGCTGAAAGGCCTGTCGCTGTTGTCCCCATGCCTTCTCACCATCATCCGCGGATGATCATGGACCTTGCCACTCGGATCGCCGAGATTGGCAAGCTTGCCATCATCGATGCACTTGAAGTGACAGGGCCGAGTCCGCCAGACACCGCCGCTTCCCTCCTTAAAGTCGAAACCCTTGTCACCGGTCTTCAGCTGCGGCCCGGCGTGGTGTTACCCACTGACGGACCCGTGTTGCTCGTGGACGACACCTACCGGAGCGGCTGGACGATGACGATCGCGGCGGCACTCCTGCGTGAGGCCGGGGTCTCATCGGTCATGCCCCTGGTAGTTCATCAACTTCCTTGAGCGAAGTCAGGCGATGGTGCATCGCTACACCTTTGTGATTTCCTTCCCTCTGCGCAAACAAATTAATCAACCGAGTGGGCGGAGAAGGAATTTCTGCCCAGCTTGTAAATGTTGCGACCGTTGGGATCCACGAGCGTGCACGTTCTGAGCTTTCTTGTGGGCCGCCCGGGTCTCGATCCCGGCACCTTGGGAGCCAATCTGGGCCGTCTAAGCGCATCCTGGTCGTCCATCTTTCCTGGTCAGAGCCATCAGTGAATCCACCGACGTCCGCAGATGTCCTCTCGAATCTGGGACCTGGGCTACAAAATTGGCTACATGAACTCGGTTCTGACGTCGTCGGGGTTGTGCAATTTGAAAACTCCGATGGCGAGTCGTTCGAATTGCGAATTGAAGGTTGATCGCATTGCTAGCTGAGGCAATGCCATTCTCAACGTGGGCCGCGAATCGTCTGAATCACGCCTAAGGGACCTCACAGTGGTGGGCAGTCGTTAAGGTCGGTAAAGAGATCCCAAATAGAAGAGTTGCCCCTCGAAGTTAAACGAGCTCATCGGTGGCCGCTCACTGAGTGTGATCTCGACGCCAACAATGCCGTCGCCTGCTAGAGGAGTCACAATGGCCGATAAATCACCGAACCAACACAATGCCAAGAAGGCCGGTAAGTCGCTGAAGGAAAAGCGCAACGAGAAGCACGCTAAGAAGGAATCGAAGAAGCATCTCCTCGGCGAGTGATGCACCATCGCCAGTAGCACGCAATGATGATTGAACTATCCGTGCGTCTTGGCTGCACCGTCGGATAAGGCGCGGGCGAGACTGCTGCAGTCCCTTTTGCTGATTGTTCAGATGTGTAATTTCATGCTACGTCAGGGTTCCAAGGTTCGTCCGCGACTGTCTACGATCGTGATTTTCGCTTTCGCGTATTTTTCCAGAACCGTTATGCCAGCCCTTTCAAATTCTTCCAGACGGTAGTTCTCGGCAGCAGTGACGCAGACGACTTCCTCAAGCCGGCTAAACGCGCTCGTCCACTGCTGGACAGTTTTTAAGGATTTCAAATGCTTGGTTGTAACGGGATGAATGTGGTCCGCGTGGAGAGCATCACTAGACCTGAGGATCACGGTGACCTCTGCTGCCACTCGAATCTTGAATGCTGCGGGGGCCGTGCGGCTTCGTTGTCGCTCACTCGGGTTCTCCCCGCGGATCTTCGCCCAGTTCAGCAGCGGTTGGAGTCTCACGGCTCTGTGCGGCGCTTGGGCCTTTAAGCGAAAGTGATCAGTTCTTGATAATCGATCTCTTGGTGTTGAGGGTGTCGGGATGGTTGGTCCCGAGAACCCGTATCTGGTCATTGAGAAGTGACTCAAACTGCTCGCCAGCCGCTTTCACATCCCCGCTCTTTCTGATCCAGTGTGCGAGGTGGTTTCGAGTCCGGAGCGTGTCGGGTTGATCGGGTCCGAGAATTCGCATTTCGTCAGCGAGTAGAACTTCGCACGCTGCAACGGCAGCGCCCACGTCTCCGGACTCTCCAACCCAGTGTGCGAGGTTGTTCCGCGTCCGCAGGGTCTCGAGGCGGTCTCCACCGAGGAGTCGAGTTTGGTCATCGAGTAGTGAACGGTACGCCGCGAGCGCTCCGGACACATCTCCACTCTCGCCGATCCAGTGAGCCAGATGGTTACGAGTCCAGAGCGTCTCGAGGCGGTCTCCACCGAGGAGTCGAGTTTGGTCATCGAGTAGTGAACGGTACGCCGCGAGCGCCCCGGACACATCTCCGCTCTCGCCGATCCAGTGAGCTAAGTGTCCCCGGGTACTGAGTTCTTCTTCGTCGCCAGTCTCGTGCTCGCTCTTCAACTCATCGAGCAGGGAACGGTAGAGGTTTGCTGCCGCCAGCGCATCACCGCTCTCGCCGGTCCAGTGGGCCAATTGGTTCTTGGTTTCGAGAACGTCAAGATCACCAGGTTCGAGACTGAGCAGTTGCCGCTGGAGGACATCCTTGGTCCCCGCAATGGCTTCACCCATCCTTCCGAGCTCGCCGTTCCAGTTGGCGAGAATGCGGAGCTTCTGAAACAATTCGGGGTTCCCAGAGGGCAGGGAGCTCCACTCGAGGGAGAGATTCCCATAATGGATAGCGTCGGCGTATGCCGAGACCGACGCCGATGCGCCCGCCAGGAGCCATGCTGATGTTGACGCCTGCTCTCTGTCTACGAGACCTCGCACGTCATTCTGAGCGAGGGCCACCACCGTGGCCCAGACGGTGGTGGCGAGCGGACCGGGTGTCCCACTTGCACTTAGTTCAGCGGCGTAGGTCGCGACCGTGTCGTAGATGACGCTCAGTTCACGATCGGTGAAATCTTCGTGTGACTGAGCAATTGCCGGTCGGTGATGTAGAAAGTCGGTGAATGCCTCCAGTGACTCGTGGAGATCGCGGATCATTCCGTAGGGGTCTCTGCTACGCGAGAGCTGTCTCACCGCGTCCGGTTGGTCAAGCCGCTCGGCGGCTGCAATCACCGGTGCTCGAGCGAAATGCTCGCCGTAGGTAGCAGCGATGGCGAGTACAGAGCGCACGGGCTCAGGCAATTCCTGCCAGTAGGCGTTCATAATCTGCGTCAGGTCCGCGGGCAGATCCGTCAAATTTTGTAACTCAAGCCCACCGACGTGGATCTGCTTCTTGACCTTCTTCAGATCGAAGAACGCCCTGATTGCCAGGGGACCCTGGAGCTGCTCCACGAGCTGAGCTGCCACTTTGTCATCGAGTCTCGGGTCGCCCTCACTGGCCAACCCGCCGTAGAGGGCGCGGACGAGGTCCGTAAGGTCACTGTTATCGAGCATCTCGACCTCGCGAATCTCGACCCGCCGTCCCTCGCTTTCAGACTGAACATTCACGACCCACGTAGCGAATGGGCTAAGGCCTTCTTCGCCTCCGCTTTTGTCAGAATCTTCGGGCCAGGCGGTCACCACGATGAGGACTCTGGCCCGCTCTTGGCGCAGGAGCTGATCGAGGAAGAAGATCGTGAATTCGTCAGCCCAGTGCGCGTCGTCGACGGCGATGATGATAGGCACTCGCAATGAGACCTTCACCACGTCAGCGACGAGCTCCTCAGACCTGCGGCGGTAGCCGTGAGTCGATGCATCGATAACCCTCGTACCATCGCGACTCTTTTCGCGGTACTTCTTTTTCAGACGGTGACGTTCGATCAGGTCGCGGTCCCTCAAAACGGCCCCCGTTGCGCCCGCTATCGAGATTCCAATCGCGAGTGGCGGGAATGCAACGCCCAGGATTCCGAGCATTCCCAGCACGGCATTGGTGTTGTCGATGCCGCGCTCTGTTGCCTCTCTCGTGCTCAGGCGATGGAGGAGGTAGTCAGCGTGGACTTCGAACTGATTGACTCCGCTGAAAAGCGCCTCGTGGAGATTGCCGTCCGGTCGTCGCCAGCATGACACGGACCAGTAGAGCCACGGCATCTCCGCCTTGGCTTCGGGCTGGAACTTGGCCACCGCGAGCAACTTGCGACCGGTCTTCCAATCGACATCATCGGTCAGCGTCGTGGGCCAGTAGCACGGAGACTGCTGGGCCGCCGCGAGGCGACGGTAGAACTCCTGGACGATGCGAGTCTTGCCGACGCCACTCGCGGCCGACAAGGCAACCATTCGCGGGCCTTGCCCGGCGACAACTTCATTGAACGATGAAATCAGGTCATCGACGAACTGTTCGCGACCGGCACCGACGAACTCCGTCACGTCACACTCCTTTTCGCGTCAACTCCGAGTCGACGTGCACCGGGCTGCGGATGAAATCATTCCTCGTTTGTGACCGGACCCCATTCATCGGTCCGTCGACTGTGAGGCTAGCAAGGTGTTCTCCTCCTTCTACGTGGTCGCGAATTCGACTGGCGTGAGGTTCGCCAACGAGCCGTGCGTGCGGTAGTGGTTGCAGGAGTAACGATGGTTGCCGACAATGACGCGCACCTCCCACATGGAGTCGAACACCGAGATGGAGAGCCGTTCGTCGCGCAGCTTGCCGTTGAATTACTCGACCTTGCCGTTCTGTCAGGGCGAAGCTGGGTCGACGTAGGCGGAGTTGGTGCCGATCTCGTGACACCACTGACGTATAACGTCGGCAATGAACTTTGGAGTGTTCTCTGGTGGCGTGCACGTCTGGATGACGGCCCAAAATGAGTACTTCAATTGAGAGTGCATAGGGTCTGCCCCCCGCTTTAGTTGACTTCAAGAGTGAGACATCTAAAGCGGTGACAGACCCTTGGCTGGCCATTGTCTCAATCCGTCGAATGCGTTAGCTGACTGAAGAGTGAATCTGTGACTATCTTCGAACTCCTTGAAGAGCTCATAGAACAGTCCAACGATGAGTTGGACAAAGGGCTGAGTAGTGCCGGGTTTGCTGGAGACTAAATCACTTCCCAAGCGGGCAGCCTTTCTGTCTGGCCCCCAAAAGTTGGTCCGCTTCCTCTCTTGACGGGCCAACTTCGAATCGGCGCTGCAACGGGTAGAACTCAATTCGCGATGCGGCAAAATTGGAGGCCTAAAAATAAGGCCTGTCGCACCGTTCGCGAAGAGATTCGGACGTGTCAGCCCCTCGACGAGGTTTCGGAAACTGTTGATTCTCGAGTATGAATGCGGCGACCGTCGGGGTCCACGAGCGTGAAGGTTCAAATTCTCACAGTAGGCCGCCCGGGTCTCGATCCCGGCACCTTGGATTGCGACCCGACTATCGGTCGATTTGACTTTATCTAGCTCGCCCGAGATGTAGTTGTCATGGGAGTTGTCGACTTCGCCGCACGGGGCTGCTCGCAGTAGCCCAACGATTCACGATGTCTCACTCTCGAATGATTTCGAAAGCCCGAAGGCCGCGAATCCTCTCCTGGCGACGGCCCCTCAGCCGCCTCTCCGACAGTTCAGCAAGTTCGACGTAAGCCCGAAGAATTGCCCCGTGGACGCGCTCAACGGTGACGAAAGGATTGTCGTCTTCGGGGATCACCTCGTCGATTAGACCGAGATCGAGTTGATCCTGAGCGGTCGATCGCATGGTCGCGAGGGTGGTTCTGATCTGGTCGAGCGACGGGTTCGGCGTCTTGTAGAGGATCGAGGCGGCCGATCGAGGTTCCGCGACGTACGCCATCGCCTTTTCCAACATGATCACGTGATCGGCCATCGGTGTCGTGGCCAGCCCACCTCCGCTGCCGAGGGCACCCGCGACCAACGAGATCACTGGTTCGGAGTAGTCGATACCTTTGAGAATCGAGCGGGCTATCGCTCGCGATTGGCCCCGTCGTTCGCTCTCCAGGGTGGGCTTGGCCCCCAGGGTGTCGGTCACGAATAGCGCGGGCAAGCGTAGCCGCTCTCCCATTTCCAGCATTCTTTCCATGAAGGCGAAGTCTTCCGGTGCGGGATTCGATGGCCGCTTGATGACGGTTTCTCCGAAGAGCTGGTACGAGGGCTGGGTCCCTACAATCACGAAGGGCTGAGCCCCGATCTTGGCGAAGGCGCCGACGATGGCGGGGTACCTCTTGTAGCCAACCTCCTGCACGTAGTTGTAGACCGCTATCGCATCAGTGAAGCCATACTGAACAACGAATTCCAGATCGACGCGGTTGGCGTCGGTCATCAAGTCCTGGTACTGCTCGACCAGGGCATCCGATTCATCACGCGCC
>PLNQ01000002.1 GCA_003141815.1 Acidimicrobiaceae bacterium
TCCTAGGAATTACACCTAGGCGTACGGCAGAGCTCTTGAACAAAACGTTCGCAGTCCTTTTGAAACTATGAGGCTTGTCGTTGATCGACTGCTCCATGAAATCGACGAACTCGTCTTCGTAACGTTCGCGCCACGAAGGTGGATAGAGCTTCGCAAGCCGTTGGACCCGTCGCGTTGTTGACATAAACGTCTTCATGTGAAGGACCAATCTCGCGAGAGGCGTGACTGGCCCGTAGAAATGACTCGTTGTTGTGCTGTCAAATGTGCCGACAACTCTGCCGCTCCAACGCCCGTCAACCGGTAGGGACGGCGACGGTCCTGACTTGCCAACGCTTCGATAAGTCCTAGACGTTCGAGTCGGGCGAGGGCCTCGTAGAGCGTCCCAGGTTGCAGTTCAACCCCGGAGAACTCTTCTACGTCCTTCACGAGGGCGTAGCCATGCTTCTCCCCGCCGGCCAAGCTGGAGAGGATGAGCGCCGCGACGCTGGGATTCTTGCCAAGACCTTGAAGTTGTGAGTTTTGGTCGGCCACGTAAGGGACACTACATCGGTTACCGATAGAAGGCAAGCCGAAGTAGCGCACGCCTCGACGGCACGTGCGTGTTGCGATCTCGCGCCTGGTTCTCGAGGATCGTAGGGAAGTGCAGTCGAGAGGAGATCAGGGACCGTACGACACCAGACGCCAATCGGTGTTTAGCTCCCTGAGAGGAAACTCAACCGTACGCATTTACGTTCGAGAAGAACCTTCAAGTCCGATGTGCAAAACATCGGCAAGGAGTCCGTAGGCCGTGTCCGCCAGTCGCGGCTCACTGCAGCTGATGGTGATTGGTTGCAACAGACTGGACTCAAAGCGAACACCCAAGGAGGTGCCAGTGAGCGCAAAGAACACACTCTCGGGGCCGATCTCACAGATTTCCACCGCTGCTCGAACAACTTGATCGGAGGGCTTCGACTGAAGGGTTGCCAAACTCACGAGGCGATTCCCGTGCGCGCGCGCGTCGATTGCCTCTGGGGCAAGAACCTCGCTAATCGGCGTGCGTTTGACGTCCTCGACGTGAATCGGTTTGTCCCATAGGGCGGCCGACATCGCACACAATTTGACCGCAGCATCCCAGCCGTCCAGGTCATACTGTGGGTCGTCTTCGACGATTCCAAGCGCCTCCGCTCGCCGGATTGCCTCAGAGAAGTTACGTCCTTCACTAAGAGCGTCGAGGACGACGCCGCTCGTCGAATTCAAAAGGCCCGTCACCGCGGTGACCGACGCACAAGGGAGCGTTCGCTCGATCAAATTGAAGACCGGCATACCGTCAGCAACCGCCGATTCGTATCGATACTGCAAGCCTTGGCGACCGGCCAACTTCCTCAGTTCACGTAGGCCGTGAGCCACCGGACCCTTGTTGGCGCTCGCGACGCTGCGACCTGCGGTTAGTGCAGCGCGGATGATTGCGATCCCGACCGCCCCCGTGAACGGCTCAAGCGGCGTCGTCTCAACAACGATGTCGGCGGGGCAGGTTGCTACGAACGCGGTGGACTCTTCGAAAGGTCCCTGTGGAGACTCGGCGTTCGCTCGATCAAGCGCACGACGTAGATCGACTCCCAAGGGGTTCGTGACGGAACCAAAGCGCGCAGTACAGATTCCGGTCACGACGAGATCGAGGCCCGCCTCCGATTGCAAGCGATCGTGCTCGCGAAGTATCAGCTCTGCGAAGGCACGCCCAACCTTGCCGAACCCTACGAGACAAAGGCGGAGCTTTCGATGCTGCATCCCGAGCTACGCCGCTGAGATGAGGAGGCCAAGCTGCTCGACGCAGCGTTGGATTTCGCTTTCAGTGTTGTAGTGCATGAGGCCTAGTCGCAGTAAGCCTTCCTCGAGATCAAGACCGAGATGCTCGACGATACCCTGCGCGTAGAAATTGCCGTTCCAGGTGTAGACACCTTTCGCTCCAAGAGCACGAGAAAGCAACGCAGGACGATATCCCTCGACAACAAGACCAAACGTTCCGACGCGTTGGCTTGGATCCGCGTCTTGCACTCCGGTCACACGTACGTGCGGCAATTCGCGCAGTTCGCCAAGCAACTGATCTGCCATCTCTGCCTCTCGGCTCTGGATCGCGCTGTAGGCGGAATCGAGGCGGCCACGAAGGTCATCTCCCTCGCCCAAAGAGGCAACGTAGTCAACCGCGGCGACAAAACCCGCGATGTTCTCGTGTAACTGTGTTCCCGTCTCGAAACGGTGGCCGGGCGGTTTCGAACCGGCTGGCCGTACCCTCTCTGCCGGAAGAGTCTCGGCGAGGTCGGTGCGCATCCAGGACATCCCCAGGTGCGGGCCAAAGAATTTGTACGGGGAACATAACAACACGTCACAACCCAGCGCTTCGACGTCTATGCGACGGTGCGGAGCGTAGGCAACGGCGTCCGCCCACACCAGAGCGCCCGCGTCGTGGGCCAGCTCTGAGATCTCGAGGGCCGGAGTCAACGTGCCAACGGCGTTCGAAGCAAGACAGAAGGCAACGACTTTTGTCCTATCGCTCAGCTTTGCCCTCAGGTCCGCCAGATCCAGATTCAGGTCTTCCGTCACTCCGACCTGTCGGACCACTAGGCCTCGGTCCTCCGCCATCAAAAGCCACGGCGCCACGTTGGCGTCGTGGTCGAGCATGGTGGTAATGATTTCGTCGCCTGGCTTCAACGTTCTCCCGAACGCGCGAATCAGGTTGAAGTTCAACGTCGTCATGTTGGGACCGAAGGTAATGCCGTCCGACGAGCCGCCCACGAACGTCGCACCATAGGACCGAGCTTTCGCAATCATCTCATCCGTCTTCGCTGACGTCTCAAACTCTCCCTCGATATTTGCGTTACTACTCGACAAGTAATCAGTCATCGCTTCGATGACAGAGCTGGGGACTTGCGTGCCACCAGGTCCGTCAAAGAAAACGGCAGGCTCGCCACCGACGGACAGTCGCTGCAGCGCCGGAAACTGCGCTCGTACCAAGTCCACATCAATTCCCTGTACGGCCATTCGCTGCATCCCCTTTGGTGCTCTTCCGGCGAGTCGTTTTACGCCTCTTACTTTGTAGCGGTCGTTTCCGCCACCGGTCAACTACCTTGGCACAGTCGAACTGACTACCTACGACGCCAAGCGCTATTTCACAGTGACTTCTTTCGAGCCTAGATGTACTCAGCCAACACGTTGAT
>PLNQ01000108.1 GCA_003141815.1 Acidimicrobiaceae bacterium
GAGCATGACGCGCTGGGGAACGCTGCTCTTGCCGTGGAGCTCGCTGTGCGGACCGATCATGATCTGGGCACCCGTGTTCCAGCCCCACCACTCACCCTCGTGGAATCCCGGCTCTCCGAGAAACGTCACGTAGAACGCCCCAAGTTTCGCGGGGTTCTCCGAACCAATCATGACGCCGCTGAACCTCATGCCGTTCCCTCGCCTCTCAACGTGTCGCACCTCGTCCCCTCACCCTATATCGCAAAGTTGATGAATTTCTTGGTCGCGTCACGTGACGATTGGCCAGGAGTATTTCGCCGCAGAGACGTCTTTGTCGCGGTGGGCGGCGGCGAGATCTACGGCTTCAACGTGAGGCTGACGGGGCAGTGGTCGCTGCCCATGATGTCCGCGTGAATATCAGCGGCCGTGACGCGTTCGACGAGACTCGCCGAGACGAGGAAGTAGTCAATACGCCAACCGACGTTGCGGGTACGAGCGTTCGAGAAATTGGACCACCACGAGTAGTGACCGTTGCCCTCGTGAAAGAGGCGAAAGGTGTCGACGAACCCAGCGTCCAGGAAGTTCTGAAATCCCTGGCGTTCTTGACTAGTGAAACCTCGCTTGCCGACGTTCGACTTGGGGTTCGCGAGGTCGTCGGGCGTGTGTGCCACGTTCAGGTCACCGCAGAAGACGACCGGCTTCGTACGCTCAAGTTGCTGAACGTGGTGTAAGAACGCCGGGTCCCACTGGCTGTGACGAAGGTTCAATCGTCCCAGATCATCCTTGGCGTTGGGTGTGTAGACGTTCACGACGTAGAAATCCTCGAACTCAGAAGTGAGCACTCGGCCCTCGTTGTTCGGATCACCGAAAACGTCGGCGATGACTCCAAACTGGTCGATCGAGGTCTTAGGCAGGCCGGGCGTCACGCTGAGTGGTGAGACCTTCGAGAGATTCGCCGTGCCCGAGTAGCCCTTCTTCTCCGCGGAGTTCCAATGTTCTTCGTACGCGGGCAGTTGCAGATCCGACTGGGACTGCTGGGCTTTGGTTTCTTGGAGACAGATGATGTCGGGGTCGAGATCCTCGACGAACGGCGTGAAGAGCCCCTTTTTGCAAACGGCCCGAATGCCGTTGACGTTCCAAGAGACGAGGCGCACCTAGAAAATGTAGCAACAGTGGGCATCTTGCTCGTCGAGGTCTAGAGCGGTGCGGTGACATCTCGGTAGCATTCACGTCGGACGCCGACTGAATGGAACGATGATGCAATCCGAGTACAGCGTCCAGCTCGTTCTTACACTGTTGTTCTTGGTCGTGGCGTTCTCTCTCGTGCGCAAGGGTCGCTCGGACCCTCTCGCCGCGACGCTGCCGCCACGTCAACGTATTCGACCGGTTCTCTTGGAGATCCCTGACCCGCTGCTCGCGATCGTCGTCGTCGGACCTCTTCTGGCCCACGAACTGAACGTGAATGCCTGGCACATCCTGGCCGGCCTCGTTGGCATGGTGGCGGGCGTTCCGATTGGACTCTTGAGGTCTCGAGTCCAGTACGTTCGCGCGGTAAAAAGATCGAAGAGCGTGGTCTTGGTGAGATCTCGAGCAGAGTACGCCCTCATCTTGTTGCTGGTCATTCTTCGTTCGTCCGAGAATTCCATTCGCCTGAACCACTCGACGATCGTCACGCTTCTGTACGCGTTGCTCCTGGCACTACCCATTGGTGAATCGTGCGCGCGATCGTTCACCATGGTGAAGAAGTATCGAAACGAAACGGTCGAATCGCCGTCGATGGGACTGCCGGAGTAACGCTCTCGGCCGACGCTCGCTCTACTGCGAGCAACCTCGGGCGTCGACGTCCGCCACGCCGAGGACGACGTCTCCTCGCACCAGCCAGATGAGTTCGTACTTGTCAACGGTGGGGTCGCAGTGCGGTGGCACGAGCGCCATTCGATCACCTCGACGAAAGGGATCGCGGGGTCCGCGTGTCACCAGTCCGTGCTCGTCGCCAAAGAACTGGTAGCGGACGTCGCCCTCGTGGCCGACGACGAGGGGGCTTCCCGCGTCGGTGGCCATGGCCTTGAGACCGGCGTCGACGGTGACGAAGCCCTCCTGATTGTCAGAGATCACGGTGGTCTCGATGAAGAGGCTCGGAGCGAAACGCCCTTCCACGTCGTCGCCTAGAACGTCTCGGTACTCGCGATCCATAAAGACGTAGCTGCCGCACTGCAACTCGTTCAATAGACCGAGTTCGACGTCGATCTCCGACGTGCCGGTCCCGCCGCCGGTTCGAAGTGCAACGACGTGGTCGTGAGACTCGAGTGCGTCGACGACGCGTCGTAATACGTCGGTCGACTCGATAGTTGCGGCACGTCGTTTTTCATGCCCCGCGATATGTTGAAGATGACCGCCGTACCCTTGAACGCCCCCGAAGCGGAGGTGCGTACTGGATTTGATTCGTTCAACGACCCGTAACGCCTCGCCGGGTCCGGCGACGCCGGTGCGTCCTTGGCCGACGTCGACGTCACAGAGCACCGAGAGTTGGAGGTTCGCAGCGATTGCTGCGCTCTCCAGTTCGTCAACGCCGTCGATATTGTCGACGACCACCGTGAGGTCGCAATGTTGACCCAGGTTGGCGGCCCGCTGCGCGAGTGGGGAGCCGACGAGAGGCGACGTCAGAAGGGCGGAGATACGTGACGGGAAGCTGTCACGAATCAGACGCTCGATGACGGACTCCGCCTCGGAGACCTTCGCGAACGCCAAACCCGCCGCACCGGCATCGAGTTGAAGCCGCGCCACGTACGCTGATTTGTGCGCCTTGACGTGAGGGCNNTCGCACACGAGCGCGGGCGTCGTGAGCAAACGACGGGATCCCGCTTCGCCGAGTTGATCGATCACGGATTGGTAGCGAGGTTGCTCGGGGCGAGATTCGTCCATCCATCAATTGTCACATTTTGCGCCGAGGGTCGTTCGAGACGGATGAGACGCTCCCTCGCCTGGCGGGCGTGACTGGCGAGCGATCAAGTGAATCCGACGACGCCGTGTGGTTGGTAGTCCTTCTCGAGTGACGCGATCT
>PLNQ01000116.1 GCA_003141815.1 Acidimicrobiaceae bacterium
TAAAAAGTTGTTGGTATCTCGAAGTGTCATCGAGCCGTAACCACGCGGGGGCCAAGCAGTGATAGATGTCGGTAGTCGCATTAAATGCTCGACAGTCGGTCCCTCGGGCATGTCGAGCAGTTGGTTGAAAGCAAGGGAGATTAAATGAGTGCCGACTATGCATTTCAATTCGCCGGAGGGCGACAGGTACTCCCCCTCGGGGGCGTGATACAAGGTATCCATGGATCCGAACCAGGGAGCAAAATACCATCTGGTACTGGTAATTCGCTTGTGACGGGCAGAAACCAACGTTCGTCCAATTCACTCCAAATTGACAAATTTGCGCATTTCTGGCATTCTTTAGGGCGCAAGGGCTGATGAGGAGCAAAGGCTTGTGGACGGTGGACCCAGCGGCCCTGTCGGTTCAAATGGATAACGCTCTTGGACGTGGCCTCACCCGCGACGAGGTGAGTGTTTCCATCATCATTCCCACGCTCAATGAGGCGGGGAACCTTCCCTACGTGCTGAACACCGTTCCGAGTTGGGTGCATGAGATCATCGTCGTGGACGGCCGATCGGCCGACGACACCGAGCGCATCGCCAAAGTTCTCCGCCCCGACGTTCGAATCGTTCACGAACCCAAGTCCGGCAAGGGAGCCGCCCTCAAGGCCGGACTCTACGCCGCCAAGGGTGACATACTCATCGCCTTGGACGCGGACGGATCAATGGACGGCGCTGAGATTGGCGCGTTCACTGACGCCCTGCTTTCGGGTTCGGACTACGTCAAGGGCAGTCGATTTTGCCCGGGCGCCGGCTCGAGCGACATTACGAAGTTCCGACGCTTCGGTGACGGCAGCATCTGCTTTCTCCTCAAGATCTTCTTTGGCGCGCACTACACCGACGCCACCTACGGCTACATCGGCGTGTGGGCCGACCGTCTCGACTGGTTAGGAATCGACTCCGATGGTTTCGAGATAGAAACCTTGATCGGAATCCGCGCTCAACGAGCAGGACTTCGCACGAGCGAGGTACCGTGTTACGAAGCGAATCGCATTCACGGCGTCAGTAACCTCAATGCTCTTCGTGACGGTTTCAGAATCTTGCGCGTGATCGTAAGTGAAAGGCTAAGGAGATACCGTGTTTTGGCGCCCTGAGGACTCCCTCAGCAATAGTGTTCAGGAGTATCGGACAGGTGTCGTTGTAGCGGGCCCAGGTTCGTCGCTCACTATTCCGGGCATCATCGTTTCTGAGATTGTCCGAGCGCTCGCGAAGACATCGCGCGTCACTCGTATCGAAGTTGACGTCGCCGCGGACTTTATGGCGGGACTACATCGCGCTTCTTCACTAGCAACCGCGCACGACGTGCATACGAATGTCAACATCGATCGTCACCGCGCGCCGAATAATCCTCGACTTCGCGCGCGCGCCTTCAGGGATTTGATCGCACCCGATGTCGGAACCGCGATCGCGTACGCGTGGCCGGGCATCGACAACAGTTGGATTCGACAGTTTCTCCAGGTGGCGAAGGCTTCCGGAGCGTCAACGACGGTAGTCTGCGCCAGCTTGCCGGCGTCGAATCCAGTGAGACCAATTTCATTAGCGGAGATTTTGTACCAAGCTGATCGGGTCTACGTCGGTGACATCGCCGACGCCGCTGAATTGGCACAAGTCTTCGGATCGAGGGGCCCTCACGTTGAAGCACGTAAGGCATTGTCGCTTCGCGGAAGAAGCAGTCGTTCGACCGATCGTCAGATAACGGCGTTTCTTCCGAAGAACAACGGTGGTTCACTGGCCACCGTGCTCTCGGCCTTCGACGCCATTCCTGAAGCGTGGATCTCGGACTACCAACTCCGCGTGATCATGCGTTACAGCGGCGACGCCGTGCCGGAAATGGTGGCGGGAAGTTACCACTCGGAAAACGTTCGACTCATTGGTGAGGACATTTCGGCCGACGGCCTCGAAGAACTGGCCTCGACGTCGTCAGCACTGAGTGTCGCCGACCCGGCGATTGACTCGCGGGTATTCTCTTCAGCGGTCGACAGTGGTATCGCCACCGTCGTTCTCACCGACTCGACGTTGCCGATGGTTGGGCGCGGCTACGTCGGCGGCCTTCTCGCCGATCTACGAAGTCCGTCGTCGGTGCACGTGGCCTTTAACCACGCGCTCAGGCTTGAAGAGTTGCAGTTCCCGAGTCCGGACGCGTGGGATCGACTCGCTCGTCGACTCACTCCGGCCGCGCGGGACAGTTCGCCGCTGAACGTTCTCGAGCCCGCCGCGAACGACTAATGATGAGTTTCGCCATCGTCGGTGCGTACACGACAGATGAGCACAAAGACTTCCTACAAGAGATGGCACCTGACACCGGATTGAAATCATCCGCCCAACGACGAGCGAGCTAATCAATGCCAGTACGGCGTACTCCTTCCAGCACCATCTCCGGATGTGACGGCGCCTCTGGCGCCTCCGCGAACTGGGTTCCGATTCCGATTGTCCGAGTCGAACTAGACGAGTTAGCGGACCTCGAAATAAGTGGCGTAACGTCCGGTCAGCGCGTATGGATGGAAGTGTTGAAGCAAACTCAGGTAGTCGGGATTCTCGAAGTGGTCGCGGATGACGGAGGATTGTCGAAGTCACGACTTCAAGAGTTGACGCGTGACTTCGCGGATATGGTCTTGCCACCGCGCCTTCCGATCTCGGACGATCGCCTTCCTAAAGCTTCCGTGGTGGTGCCGACCATCTGTGAGGATCCTTCTCGCTTGTTGCTCACAGTAGAGACGCTCCTTGCTCTCGACTATCCCGATTTCGACATCATCGTGGTTGACAATCGCCGCGATCCCCATGGAGTTCCGCTGCCGTCCTTTCCGGGTGGCGACAGAGTCCGCGTAGTCACAGAGTCGAAACCAGGCGTATCGGCAGCACGAAACCGTGGCATTGCGAACGCGACAGGTGAGTTTGTGGCTTTCACCGACGACGACGTCATCATCGAAGTTAATTGGCTGAGAGAGTTGGGATCGAGGTTCGTCGCTTGCCCCGAAGTCGATGGCATCGGTGGCCTCGTCTTGCCGGCGGAATTCCGTACGCGGTCGCAGTTGTGGTTTGAGGAGTTTTTCGGCGGCTTCAACCATACGTTCTCGGCCGAAATCATGAGTATGAAACTTCTTGCAGCGACGGACGATATGTTCCCGTACGCCACTGGTCGATTCGGCGCCGGTTGCAATATGGCGTTCCGTCGATCAGCTCTTGAACGCAAGGGGTGCTTCGACGTCACGCTCGGTACTGGCACTCCCGCTCGCGGTGGCGAGGATCTGGCCATGTTTATGAAGCAGGTCCTCACCGGGGGGACACTTGCGTACGAACCGAGAGCTGTTGTTCATCACCAACATCGACAAAGTGAGGAAGAATATTTCACACAAGTGTTCGGCTACGGCGTTGGTTTGACGGCGATGTTCACCGCGTTGATCGTCCGCGATCCCCGCCACCTCGCAAGGATGTTTCGTCGTATTCCCGCCGGCTATCGAATTCTTACGAAGCCACGCAACGAACGATCACCGAGTTCGTCAGCTAGTTATCCCCGCCGCGCGTACGTGCAGCACCTACTGGGTATGGCGTACGGGCCACTCGCCTACGCGCGAAGCGTCGCACGTAACTTCTTTAAGGGCTAACTAGAAGTCCGATTCTCCCAGACTCTGAGAGTCCGGACCTAGAATCGGCAATGCACG
>PLNQ01000029.1:0-2440 GCA_003141815.1 Acidimicrobiaceae bacterium
CGCAGGCCACGCACGCGACGACGTCGAACGACGAGAACGGCTTCGCCAACGCCGTCGAGCGCTTCATACTGAACGCCTCGTCGTAGCGCTCGCTCGGGCCCGTCGTTACTTCGGCTCTCGCAGCCAGTAGCCGACCGGTAACAGTTCGCTGTGGAATCGATCGCGAAACGCTCCCCAGAGGCCGCGCGGCTGCCAGAGAGCGACGACCACCGTGAGTGACCCGAAGATGATGAGGTACCACGCTCCGTATTGCTGAAGCGTCTGTTGGAGCACGAAGTAGAGAATCGAACCAATAATTGGTCCTTCGATGGTGCCCAGTCCTCCAATCATCGACACGAACAGCATCTCCGCGGCCCACTGAATATTGAAGACACTCGACGGTTGGATGAACGGCTGGCTGATGGCGAGGACCGCCCCCGCGGCCCCGCAGCCAGCCGCGGCGATGACGAAGATCAGTCGACGAGCTGACTGCACGTTCACCCCGGCACTTCGCGCCGCTAGTTCATTGTCACGGAGGGACGCGAGCACGAGACCGAGGCGACTGCGCAACAACAGGTACGTCCCGGTGACGACCACGAGGGCCACGATCCACGTGGCGAGATAGGAGTAGTGCGCGGTCTGGGTGGGGCTGAGACCTTGTAGTCCCGGCATGAGTTTGCCCGTGCCACCACCTAAGAAGGGAATGGCGCCAATGATGAGCAGCGCGGTGTCGGAAACCACCCACGTCGCGATCGCGAAGTATCCCCCGCGTAGGCGGAACAACAAGAACGTCACCGGCACCGCGATGACGGCGCAGGTCAAGGTCGAGAGTGGAATGGTGACGAAGGGGTTGACACCCTTCAGAGCGAAGTAGAGCGTGGCGTACGCCCCCAAACCAATGAACGCCTGCTGGCCAATGGAGATCATGCCGGCGTAGCCCGCGAGGAGGTTCCACATAGTGGCCATGATCACCAAGATGAAGAAGTTCATCAGTGTCGACGCGGCCTGCGCAGGGACGATCCACGGGGCCATAGTGAGCAGAATGACCAAAACGAGCGCACCGACGAGGGTGTAGATCGGCGACGTGCTCGAGCGGCGAACCGAAGGTGACCCTTGGTCGTTCGCGGCGGGAGTGACGATGCTCACGAGAGGGCCGTCCTTCGTCCGAAGAGCCCTTGAGGACGAATCGCCAGCACCACCAGGAACAAGACGTTGCCGGCGAGGATCTGATACTCGGGGTTGAAGTGCGCGCCAAACTGCTGGGCCACGCCCAAGGCGACGCCACCGATTAACGTGCCCCACAGCGAACCGATGCCGCCAATGACGACGGCTTCGAAGGCGAAGAGCAGGTTCACGCCACCCGACGTGGGAGCGAACTGGGTCATCATGCCGTACGCGATGCCCGCGAGCGCCACCGTCGCGAAGGCGATCGCCGCTGCGATGCCGAAGATGTGTCGGTAGTTGGCGCCACTCAACTGCGCCGCCTCGCGGTCGTCAGCGACGGCGCGGATGAGACGACCCGTGCCGGTCCTCGAAAGAAAGAGTTGCAATATTCCTAACACCGCGACGGCCATTGCCAACACGCCGAGCGACACGTAGGAGACGTAGATGATCGACGCCGGGTGCCACGACTTGCCGATCAAGTCGCCAATGTTCACGCTCTGTCCGTTGGCGCTGTAGATCTCGAGCAAGAGGTTCTCGATCACGATCGACAGGCCAAAGGTCACGAGCAACGTGGTGAAGGGGTCGCGGTCGATGCTCTTTTGGATGAGCGTGCGCTGCACAACGTAGCCAACGAGTCCGAAGATCGGAACCACGACGAGAAACGACCACACTTCAGGAATGTGAAGGTGCGGGGTGAGAAAGACGGCCGCGTAGCCCGCCACGACCGCCATGTCGCCGTGGGCCAGGTTAATGACTTTGAGCACCCCAAACATCAAAGAGAGACCACAGGCGAAGAGCGCGTAGAAGCCGCCGATCAGGACACCTTGGATCACGACGTTGAGCCAGATCATTCGTTCGCGCCTTCGTTCGGCGCCGCGTGCGTCACGTCCGCGCCAAAGTAGGCGTGGTCGATCTGATCGGGCGTGAGGTCGGCCGGCGCACCCACGAGCGAGGTGCGTCCTTCGAGCAGGCAGTGCACGCGGTCCGCCACGGCGACACCCTGAGCGACGTCTTGTTCGACGATCAAGATGCTCACGCCCTGGGCGACGATCTCGGGCACGAGCGCGTAGATGCGTTCGATGACGATCGGGGCCAGACCTAACGACAACTCATCGAGCAGTAGAACCTGGGGGTTCGCGACGAGCGCGCGTCCAATGGCCACGGCCTGTTGTTCGCCTCCCGAGAGTTGCCACACGGACTGTTTTCGTCGACTGGGCATCCAGTCGAACAACTCATACATGCGTTGAATGGTGAAGGGGCCCTTGTTGGCGCGGTAGGCACCCACTTGCAGGTTCTC
>PLNQ01000029.1:2481-16818 GCA_003141815.1 Acidimicrobiaceae bacterium
CCGTTGGCGCCAATCATCGCCAGTATCTCTCCGCGGCGCAGACTGAAACTGACGTCATCGACCGCGCAGAGTTGCCCGTGAAAGACACTGAGTCCGCGAACGTCTAAGAGCGTGTCACTCATTGGGGCCCTGCGTCTCTAACACTCTTCCGCCCAGGTACACCGAACGCACCGCGTCTGACGCCAACACCGTCTTGGGCTCACCGTCGGCCACCACCACCCCACTCGCCAAGCACAACAGCCGTTCGACTGTCGTCAAGAGGGCGCGCACGACGTGTTCGATCCACACCACAGCGATTCCTTCCGATCGCAGGCTCCGTATGATCGCGGTGAGCTCGTTCACCTCCAGATCAGTGAGGCCCCCGGCGATCTCGTCGAGCAAGAGCACGCGCGGCGCCGTCGCGAGCGCACGAGCCAACTCCAAACGTTTCCGATGCAGGAGCGTCAACGATCCTGCCGATCGATTGGCAAACGACGCGAGACCCGTACGTTCCAGCGCGCCGTAGGCCAGGTCGTAACTCTTCTGGCCGCGCGTTCTCGCCCCTTGTTGGGCGCCGAGCAGAGCGTTCTCAAAGACCGTCATGTTCTCGAACGGTCGAGGCACTTGGTAGGTCCGGCCGATGCCGGCGCGAGCTCGCTTGGCGGGACTCAAATGCGCGATGTTGTGACCGTCGAAGAGAATGGCACCAGAGTCGGGCGCAATGTCACCAGAAATCATCGCGAAGAGCGACGTCTTACCTGCGCCGTTCGGACCAACGATGCCCACGGTGTCGCCCTGCTCCAACTGGAAGGAGATTCCCTCTCCGACTACAACTTGGCCAAACTTTTTAGAGATGTCTTCCAGTTGAAGCAGCGACACGCGGGAACCTGTTAGGCGTTTGTCGGCTCGAGAGTACCGTTCAGCGGAACGTGCTTGTTGAGCGAGTTGTCAACCACGACCTGCGACCACGCGTACTTCTTGTGACCAACCAAGTCCGTCGAGCCCGGCTTCCACTGGACACCCACCGGCATGACCATGCCGATACCCTTGGCGGGACTGGCCAGAAGTGGGTTCGAACTCTTGAGGTTCATGTTGATCGGGCCGCACATGCCGTCGTAGTTGACGGTCTGCAGTGCCTTCGCGAGCCCCAAGCGGTTGTGAGGATTCGTCACTCTCTTCAAACCTTGGATGGCAACCTCGAACAGTGAGTACGTGGAACCCATCGACTGAACCCATTGACCGCGCCCGGACCTTTGATACGCGGCACAAAACGCGTTCGCTGACTGACCCGTCAACGACGACTTGTATGGTGAGTACGGCGTGAACCACGCGTCGGTCGCGATGTTGTTCGACAGGTTCCCGAGCGCGTACGCGTCGGTGGGGAACAACATGACCTTGGCGACGGTCGCAAGCTTCGGGTTGTATTTCTGCTGTGACGCCTGGGTCCAGAATGACTGGAAGTCCGGGGGCAGTGGGCAGTTGATGAATAGATCGCACGCCGCGCCACCCTTGGCACCCGTCTTGAACGTCTGGATCATTGACGAGTAGTCGGTCGTCAAGTCGGTGTACGCACCGCCGTCAATGAAGCTGAAGCCACCGGTGGGATAGATGGCGCCCACGGTCGGGCCGAACGCCGCTCGGAACGCGTTGCCGTCCGCGTCATTCGGGAACATCTCGGCGACGTTGGAGTTGCACTTCGTCGTCTTTTGAATCCGCTGCCACATCGGCACGAAGCAGCCGACGAACTGGGGAACACCGAAGAAGAACATCGAGTTGTAGGTCGGTCCGGTACCCGTCGCGGCGCCTTGGGGCGAGATCGTCGCTCCCGTGAAGCCACCCCAGTACGCCTCCCAGGGCACCACCGTCGACAAGCACGGCACCTTGTACTGCTCACACGTCGTCGCTACGGGAATCGTGGTCTCGGGCGCCGAACTGGTCAAGATGAGATCGACGCCGGAGTTGATCAGTTCCTGCGTGACTTGCACCGCGACGTTGCCGAGCGACTGCGTGTCCTTCTCAGTGATTTCGATCTTGTACTTCTTCTTGCCGATCGTGATTCCTTTGGCGAAGTAGCTCGACGCGCGAATCTCCTTCAACACGAACGCGTCGGGACCGGCGAAGTCAGCCAGCGCCCCGGTACGCGGCGAAACGTAGCCAATCTTGATGGTGTCCGATTTACTCGCGGCGTGCGCCGCGGAGACGTCTCCCAGTGTCAGTAGCGCTCCCGAGGCCGCCATTGCACCGGCCGCCTTGAGTCCGACACGCCGCCCGAACTCAAAACCACCCCATCCTGGAATTCCGTCCGCGCTACCAGAATTGATTTCACTTGTCATTTTTGGTCCCCCCAATAATGGATGAGTGATTCTTAACACACTATTCCGTACATAACTGAACACTTGTTGATTCCTTTGAAACACTCCACTTTTCTCGTGGTCGGCCCTACGACGTCGACTGCGCGTCGGTCATTGACGCGAGCATTCGGCGTGCGGCGAGACCACCTCGATCAATCTTTACGCTGACCTCGCTCACCTCGCGCCGCTCGTCCGTACGCGACTGCAAGATGTTGAGCGCGTCAACGTCTTCTTGCACCACACCCGTTTGCATTTTTTCGAGAAACCGGTCGATTTCGTCGTCGCCCATGCAGAAATCTCTCGCGAGCGCCCAAAAGTCATACACCTTGCCTTCGCTCGACGGCGTGAGGCCGTAGAAAATCTTCATATGAAACGCGTGATCGTCCGTTCCGTCCGGTAGCGGGGGCTGACTCACCGGCGCGATTCGTGCGTGCAACAAGTAGTGGCCCGGTGGCGTGTAGTCAATGTCTTGCCAGCGATCGATCTTGCCGTGCAGACCCGTCGTGCGTGCGTAGAACGGCGGACACTCCACCGCGTTCATGTGGCGAAACACGCGCACGACGTGGTTCTCTTCGTCTACTTCGACTTCAATCGGTGTCGTCGCGACCTCGGGCGTGCCGATAGAACCGTTGTGCAAGAACGTTTCGTGCGAGAGGTCGAGCAGATTATCGACGAGAAGGTCAAACGACGCTGATATCTTCGCCACGCCCGATACCGTCGACCAATGCTCAGTGTCGGCGAGCCACGGGGTGTCCGGGAGCTTCGTTGGATCAGCTTCACCGCGTCCCATCCAAATCCACACGAGTATCCCCTGTTCCACGACCGCGTAACTGCGTACGTCGGCCCGACTGGGGATTCGGTCTTGGCCCGGCACGGCGACGCAGGTGCCCGAAGAGTCAAAGGTAAAACCGTGGTACCCGCAGACCAACAGTTCGCCCACGACCGTGCCGAGAGACAACGGGTAGCCGCGATGAGGACACTGATCGGCAAGGACCATCACACGACCCGATTCACTCCGAAAGATGGCGACGTGTTCGCCAAGAATCTGTCGCGAGAGGGGCCTCGCGCCGAGTTCCGAAGTGAGCGCCGCGACGTACCAGTTATCTCGTAAGTACATTNNGGCCTCTCGAGCGCAAGTTACCAAAACTGTGATAAGTAAGCAAGGAAGTTTGAACTAGGGGGTACATATGTCGTTTCTCGACGGCGCGTCGTGGCAAGGGAACATTTCGCTGGACGGATGGCGCAGGGGGGGCGGCGGTGACGCACCTGTCATGGAGCCCGCGACCGGTGAAGAGTTAGCTCGCAGCGGTCGCGCCGGCGGCGANNCTGGATTGTCCGCGAGTCGGGCGGCATTGGACCGAAGGCTGGCCTCGAGATTCACATCGCCGCCGAAGAGTGCTTCGAGGCGGCTGCTCTTGCGTCACACCCCACCGGAGAGATCCTTCGAAGCGAGCAGCCGCGACTGAGTTTTTCTCGGCGAGTCCCGGCGGGCGTCGTGGGCGTCATTGCCCCCTTCAACTTTCCCTTGATTCTCTCCATTCGCTCGGTTGCTCCCGCCCTGGCATTGGGCAACGCTGTCATCTTGAAGCCCGACCCGCGCACCGCGGTGTGCGGTGGTGTCGTGTTAGCTCGCGTCTTTGAAGAGGCCGGCGTTCCCCAAGGCGTCTTCTCAATGCTGCCCGGAGGAGCCGACGTCGGCGAAGCGCTGGTCGTCGAACCGAGGGTTCGCGTCATCGCCTTTACGGGATCGACCGCCGCCGGAAGAGCCGTCGGTTCGCTCGGCGCCCAGCACCTAAAGCGCGTCCACCTCGAACTCGGCGGAAACTCTGCTCTGATCGTGATGGCCGACGTGGACCTCGAAAAGGCGGTGTCCGTGGGCGCGTTCGGCTCGTTCATGCACCAGGGCCAGATCTGCATGACCACGGGTCGTCACATCGTCGACGCATCAATCGCGAAGGAGTACGCGTCGCTACTGGCCGAGCACGCGAATCACCTTCCGGTCGGTGATCCCAAGAGTGGCCAGGTGGCCCTCGGACCACTCATCGACGCCAAGCAACGTGACCGGGTCCACTCGATGGTGAGTGACACCGTGGGCGCCGGCGCCACGCTGCTGGCGGGCGGCACCTTCGAAGACCTCTTCTATCGTCCGACAGTACTGAGCGATGTTCCCACGTCTTCGCGCGCGTACTGCGAAGAGGTCTTCGGTCCTGTCGCGCCCGTGGTCGAGTACTCGTCGCTCGACGAAGCAGTCGCCCTGGCGTCCGCGAGCCCCTACGGTCTGTCGCTCGGCATCCTCTCGAACGACGGACTTCGCGCGCTCGAGCTCGCCAGTCGCATTCCCACGGGAGCGATTCACATCAACGATCAAACGGTGGCCGACGAGCCCGTCATACCCTTTGGCGGCACTGGCGTTTCCGGTAACGGCTCACGAATGGGAGGACTGGCCAATCTTGACGCGTACACCGAGACCCAGTGGGTCACGGCGCGGAGTGAGTTGCCGACCTACCCCTTCTAGAGCGAATTGAGATCGACGTAGTTTCGAGCCAACACGGTCGACGCTTCGCGAGAGTGGACAGCTTGACGCAGACGCGCCAACTGGACACCATTTTCGAAGTCGTCCTCGTCGTTGGGGTGCAACATCTGGGTCATGTAGTTGGAGAACTCCTCGGCCCGCCACACCCGTTCGAGACAGGTGGCCGAATACGTCGCCATCAACGTGTCGTCATTGTCGTGCAGTCGCGCGACGAGCGCTTCTGCTAACACGCGCACGTCGGCGAGGGCAAGATTCATTCCCTTGGCGCCGGTGGGTGGCACGATGTGCGCCGCGTCGCCGGCCAAGAAGAGTCTTCCGTGTCGCATGGCGGTGACGACGACGCTTCGCATGGCGGTGATCGAGCGTTCGACGATGCGACCTTGATGGATCTCGGACGTCTCTACCGTGGCGAGGCGCGCGTTGAGCTCATCCCAGATTCGATCGTCCGACCACGCACCCAACGTGTCACTTGGCCGAACGCCCAGATAGAGACGGCTCAACGTTGGTGAACGCATCGAGTACAGCGCGAAGCCGTTCTCGTGGCGACAGTAGATGAGTTCTTCGGACGTCGGCGGTGCCTCCGCCAAGATCCCGAGCCACGAAAAGGGATACGTCCGCTCGTATTTTCGAAGTATGCCCGTCGGAAGTGACCGGTTCGCCACGCCGAAGCTTCCATCACATCCCGCAACGTACTCGCACGAGATTCGGATCTTTCCGTCGACTCCCTCTGCCTCGATGGACGGTTCGTCGGTCGTAAGACCATCGAGTGCGGTGACTTCGTGGTCAAAGAGTAACGACGCTCCTGCTTGGAGACGCAGCGCGATTAGATCCTTCACGACCTCTTGTTGACCGTAGACCGTGATGGATTTGCCATCCGCGAGATCACTCAGAGGAACGCGATAGGCGTTACGTTCAAATCGAAACTCGACGCCGTGGTGGACGAGCCCTTCGCGACGTAGACGCTCCCCCGCACCCGCGTCGTCGATCAAGTTCGCGATCCCGAATTCGATGACGCCCGCGCGCACGCGCTGCTCCACGTACTCGCGACTTCGCCGCTCAAGGACCACGTTGTCGACGCCCGAACGCTGCAGCAACTGCCCGAGGAGGAGTCCCGCCGGACCGGCACCGACGATCGCGACCTGCGTGCGCAACTCCTTCACGAATCTCTCCCTCAACGCGACGTCGCAATGAACTCGATGATGGAAATGACTTCAACCAGACCGAAGATATAGTGTACTGTTCAGTTAATTACAACATAATCTACGTAGGATGTGTCCGACCAGCACTACTGGCGCGTCGTCCACTTCCCGGAGGAATCCATGGCCATCGTTGTCCGCAACACACCCCGAACCGACCTGAAGATAGTCGACGCGCTGGGCGCGTTTGGTGTGGCGACCATCCACGAGGCGCAAGGTCGCACGGGACTCTTCGCCGCGCGTCTTCGACCCATCTTTCGACCCGCGCGTGTCAGTGGCAACGCGTTGACCTGTGAGGTCGCGCCGGGCGACAACTGGTCCATCCTTGTCGCCATCGAACAAGCCCAGCCGGGCGACATCCTCATTGCGACGCCCACGAGTCCCTGTGATGACGGCTACTTCGGTGAACTCCTCGCCACGAGCTTCGTGGCACACGGCATACGAGCGCTCGTCATCGACGCCGGGGTCCGCGACGTGAGCGAGTTGACGACCATGCAGTTCCCGGTCTGGTCCAAGACCATCAGCGCCAAAGGGACCGTGAAGGAGACACCAGGCAACGTCCAGGTTCCAATCGTCTGCGCGGGAGCCTACGTTCGACCCGGCGACGTGGTCGTCGCCGATGACGACGGCGTCGTCGTCGTCCAGCGTGAAGAGGCGCACGTCGTTCTCGCCGCCTGCGCGGACCGCGAGGACAACGAGCGCGAGAAGCGTGCCCGATTGGCGACTGGAGAACTCGGTCTCGATCTCTACGCGATGCGAGAGAAACTGCACGAGCGTGGTCTCAGGTACGTGGACGAAGGGTCCGCGTGACGAGCCAAACGGCGATTCGCTGCTCGGTGATCCGAGGCGGCACGTCGAAGGGCTTGTACTTTCTCGCCCAGGATCTTCCGAACGACGTCGCGACCCGCGACGTCGTCCTCCTCGCGGCGATGGGCGCGCCCGACGTTCGAGAGATCGACGGCATGGGCGGGGGTCATCCACTGACGTCCAAGGTCGCGGTCGTGCGCGCGTCGCAGCGACCCGACGCCGACGTCGACTATCTCTTTCTTCAAGTGTGGCCCGACCGCGCCGAAGTGTCGGACAGTCAGAACTGCGGCAACCTCCTCGCCGGCGTCGGTCCCTTTGCGCTGGAGGAGGGGCTCCTCAGCGCCCAGGGCGCAACGACGGACGTACGCATCTGGATGGAGAACACCAACAGTCTCGCCGTCGCTCGAATTGAAACACCCGGTGGCGTCGTGCGCTACGACGGCACATCTCGCGTCGACGGCGTGCCCGGCACCAGCGCGCCTATCCCCATTGAGTTCTTGGACATCGCGGGTGCCACGTGCGGAAGTCTCTTGCCCACCGGTCACGTCAGCGATCTCGTGGAGGGCGTTCGCGTCACGTGCGTCGACAACGGAATGCCGGTCGTCTGCGTGAAGGCGGACGACCTTGGACTCACGGGTTACGAGGACCCGCTCGAGATCGAAGCCAACGCCGAGGTCTGTCAGAAGGTGGAAGGGATTCGCGTCGCCGCGGGTCGACTGATGAACTTAGGCGACGTCACCAACAAGACGGTGCCCAAAGTCACCGTGCTGGCTCCGGCGAAAAACGGCGGCGTGATCATGACGCGAACCTTCATTCCCACGCGCGTCCACGAAGCGATTGGGGTCTTTGGTGCGGTCTCGGTGGCGACGGCGTGCCTCGTGGAGGGTTCCGTCGCCAACGACGTGGCCAACCTCACGGGTTCGAGCGGCCTCGTGACGCTCGACGTCGAACATCCCAGCGGGTACTTCAGCGTCTCGCTGGACGTGTCGAGCGAGAACGGCGACGTCACCGTCAACTCGGCGGCGCTGCTTCGCACGGCGAGACTCTTAATGCGTGGCGACGTGTTCGTGCCGTCGTCGGTGTGGGAGCGATCGTGATCATTGACTGTCACGGCCACTACACCACCGCGCCCGAAGCTCATAGTCTCTGGCGTCGTTCGCAGGTCGCCGCGTTCGAGGCCGGCGAGCCATTTCCGGCATACCCGGTGATCTCCGACGACGAGATCGCCGACACCATCGAACGCAATCAGCTACGCCTGTTGAAAGAACGTGGCGCCGATATGACGATCTTCTCGCCGCGCGCGTCGGCCATGGAACAGCACGTCGGGGACGAGAGCGTAAGTCGCGCTTGGTCGCGCGCGTGCAACGACCTCATCGCGCGCGTCGTCGCACTCTTTCCCGAGTCTTTCCTTGGCGTCTGCCAACTGCCCCAGTCTCCCGGCGTCGAGGTCGCGCGCTCCGTCGACGAACTCGAGCGCTGCGTGTTGGAGCTGGGCTTCGTCGGCTTGAACCTCAACCCCGATCCGAGCGGTGGGTGGTGGAACGCTCCCCCACTGACCGATCCCTCGTGGTACCCGCTATACGAGAAGATGGTCCAGCTCGACGTACCCGCCATGATTCACGTTTCCGCGAGCTGCAACACGAACTTCCACACCACGGGCGCCTACTACCTGAACGCCGACACGACCGCGTTCATGCAACTGCTCCAGGGTGACCTCTTCTCCGTCTTTCCCGACCTACGCTTCATCATTCCCCACGGCGGCGGCGCCGTCCCCTACCACTGGGGTCGATACCGTGGTCTCGCCGACATGTTGGGTAAGCCGACGTTGGCGGAGCACCTCATGAAGAACGTCTTCTTCGACACGTGCGTATACCACCAACCCGGCATCGACCTGCTCTTTGACGTGATCGATCTCGACAACATCCTCTTCGGCTCCGAGATGTTGGGCGCCGTGCGCGGCGTCGACCCCGAGACCGGGCACTACTTCGACGACACGAAAAGCTACGTCGACGCGCTTGACCTCAGCGACGCCGAACGAGAGCAGGTCTACTCGGGCAACGCGCGGCGGGTCTTTCCCCGTCTCGACGCGTCGCTTTTGTCCGTGGGCACCTCGTGACCGACACCTTCATCGTGGACGCCGATTGGCTCGCTTTCAACCCCAATCCTTCGAAACCCGCGTTCGTCTTGCCGCAGGGCACCGTCGATACCCACTGTCACGTCTTCGGACCTGGCGACACGTTCCCCTACGCCGCGGAGCGTAAGTACACGCCGTGTGACGCGAGCAAGGAGCAACTATTCCATCTTCGCGACTTTCTCGGCGTCGACAAGAACGTCGTCGTCCAAGCCACCTGTCACGGAGCCGACAACGCGGCCATGCTCGACGTCCTCGCCACGTCCGACGGTCGCTGCCGAGGAATCGCGACCGTCGGGCCCGACGTGAGCGGGCACGAACTGCGAGAGATGCACGAACTCGGCGTTCGCGGCGTTCGCTTCAACTTCGTTCGTCGTCTCGTCGACCCCAAACCCGACGAGTACTACCACCGCGTCGTCGAGAAGATCGCGCCCCTCGGCTGGCACGTCGTGGTCTACTTCGAAGCTGCGGACCTCAACGAACGCTGGGAGTTCTTCACCTCCCTCGAGACGCGCGTCGTCGTCGACCACATGGGTCGCCCCGACGTCGCGCGATCCGTCGACGGTCCCGCGTTCGCTCGTTTCCTCCAACTCATGCGAGAACACGAGAACGTCTGGACCAAGGTCACGTGTCCGGAGCGACTCTCGCTCTCGGGTGCGCCCGACTACCGCGACGCGGTACCGTTCGCCCAACGCGTCATCGAAGAGTTTCCTGATCGGGTCCTCTGGGGCACCGACTGGCCTCACCCCAATCTCAAGGGAAGCATGCCCGATGACGGCAAGCTCGTGGATTACATACCTAGCATTGCCACGACGAGTGACCTGCAACACCGGTTGCTCGTGGACAACCCCACTCGTCTCTACTGGGAGGAGAAGTAGATCATGGTCGACAACTCAGAGTTCGACGACATTCCCGGCACCACCCTCTTCACGGCCGCTCGATCGCATCAGGGCTTCCACCTCAACCAGTTCTGCATGAGCCTGATGAAGCCCGAGAACCGAGAGCGATTCAAGCGCGACGAAGGGGCGTACCTCGACGAATGGCAACTCACCGCGCCGCAGAAGAAGGCCGTGCTGAATCGCGACTACAACGCCATGATCGCCAACGGCGGCAACATCTACTTCCTCGCCAAGATCTTCTCATCGGACGGCATCAGTTTTCAAACGGCCGCCGCGTCGATGACCGACATGAGCGTGGAGGAGTACGCCGAGATGATGCTGCACGGAGGCCGCTCGCCTGAGGGACAGCGCTCGATAAAGGAGGGCCGTTAGCGATGGCTCGGATCACCGCGGGTGTCACGACCAGTCACGTTCCCGCCATCGGCGCGGCGCTCGACCTCGGGAAACAGGACTCCGACTACTGGGCCCCGGTCTTTGCGGGCTACGAGTGGTCCAAGACGTGGATCGCCAACGAACGGCCCGACGTCGTCATCCTCGTCTACAACGACCACGCGTCGGCCTTCTCCCTCGAGGTCATCCCGACCTTCGCGATCGGCTGCGCCGACGATTTCGCCATCGCGGACGAGGGCTTCGGTCCGCGGCCCGTACCCAAAGTCATGGGTCATGCCGACCTCGCGTGTCACCTTGCGCAGTCGCTGATCCTCGACGAGTTCGACATGACCGTGATCAACGAGATGAAGGTGGACCACGGTCTCACCGTGCCGTTGTCGTTGCTGTTCGGCCAGCCGAGCGAGTGGCCCGTGAAGGTCGTGCCCATCGTCGTGAACGTGATCCAGTACCCGCCGCCCACTGGTGAGCGGTGCTTCAAGTTGGGTCAGGCCCTTCGCCGAGCGATCGAGAGCTTCGACGAAGACCTCAACGTCCAGATCTGGGGCACGGGTGGCATGAGTCACCAGCTCCAGGGACCAAGGGCGGGACTGATCAATCAGGAGTTCGACAACGCCTTCCTCGACAACATGACGGAGAATCCCGACGACCTGCGAAAGATCCCCCACCTCGAGTACGTCCGCGAGGCCGGTTCCGAAGGTATCGAACTCGTGATGTGGCTCATCATGCGCGGGGCGCTGGGCGACGCGGTGACGATGCTGCACCGCTTCTACCACGTGCCCGCGTCGAACACGGCGGTCGGCCACCTCGTCTTACGAGCCGCGGCTGAGTAACTCACTGACCATGCGAATCGCCCTGGCCGGCGCCGGCGCCTTCGGCATCAAACATCTCGACGCTCTCTCGCGCGTCGACGACGTGGAGGTCGTGTCCATCGTGAGCCGCACCTTGGCCCAGGCGCAAGAGGTCGCCCAGAAGTACGGTGCCCGCCAGGCCACGGTCGAGCTACGTGAGGCGCTCGACAACCCCGACGTGGACGCGGTCATCTTGTGCACGCCCACCCAACTTCACGCCGAACAGTCCGTCGCGGCGCTAAGGGCGGGAAAACACGTCCTCGTCGAGATCCCCTTGGCCGATAGTTGGTCCAACGCGCAGGAAGTTGCTCGCTTCGCCGCTTCCGTTGATCTCGTGTGCATGGTGGGCCACACCCGTCGGTTCAACCCTTCACACCAGTGGATCCACCAACGAGTCAAAGCCGGTGAACTCGACATCCAACAGATGGACGTACAGACCTACTTCTTTCGACGCACGAACATCAACGCGCTCGGCAATCCTCGGAGTTGGACCGACAATCTGCTGTGGCATCACGCGGCGCACACCGTCGACCTCTTCGCGTACCAGTGCGGTGAACCGATCGAGCGAGCCAACATCCTCGCGGGTCCCGTTCACTCGTCCTTGGGAATCCCGATGGACATGTCGATTCAGCTTCAGAGCGCGAGCGGAAAGATCTGCACGCTCTCGCTCAGTTTCAACAACGAGGGACCCCTCGGCACGTTCTTTCGCTACATCTGCGACCGCGGCACGTACCTCGCGCGCTACGACGACCTGACGACCGGCAACGACGAAGTGATCGACGTCTCGACGGTCGCGGTCTCCCTCGACGGTATCGAGCTCCAAGACCGAGAGTTCGTCGACGCCATCCGCGAGGGTCGCGAGCCGAACTCATCGATCGCCTCAGTGCTCGACTGCTACCGAGTCCTCGGCACGCTGCAGTCTCAGATGGACTCGTAAAGCGTCTACGACGGCGCGCTCATGAGGTACTGCACCACGACGTCGCCGATCATCTGGCGGTACATCGCGCGACGACCTGGCTCTACGAGATCTCGTCCGAAGTTCGCCGAGAACGTGTACTGATTGTTGATCCTAAAGAAACAGAACGAGCTGATCAGCATGTGCACGTCGAAGACGTCGATGTCGCGACGAAAGACCCCTTCGAGTCGACCCTGTTCGAGAGCCTGCTGGAGCATCTTGATCACCGGTCGATCGAGTCCGGGAAAGCCACCGCCGGCGGTGATGAACTTCGCACGCTGCATGTTCTCGTGGCTAACGAGGCGAGAGAAGTTCGGATTGGCCTCGTGGCGATCGAAGGTCAACTCGGCGAGCTTGCGCACCGCGGCGACGGGATCGAGGTTGTCGATGTCCACGCTCTGCTCGGTGATGCGAATGGCTTCGTAGGCCTTCTCAAGTGCCGCGATATAGAGGAGCTCCTTCGAACCGAAGTAGTAGTAGATCATCCGTTTCGTGGTGCGCGTCTGGGCCGCGATCTCGTCAACCCGGGCCCCAGCGAAGCCTCGGTCGGCGAACTCTTGGGTGGCCACGGCCAGAATCTCCAGCTTCGTGCGCTCGGGGTCGCGTTGGCGTCGTTCGTGACTGGCCGGTTTCCCCTGATCTATTGCCATACTATCCCCTCAACCGTGAACTACCTATTGCGTTACCAACAGTCCACACTAACGAGAACGCAGAACTACCTCGTCGTTGGAAGGGAAAACGACCACCCAGCACGAGGATTCGTCGAGGCGACGATCAGTTCGCCGGCAGGTGAATCCAGTGGACTCCGCCGTCACTCGTCTTCAGTAGTTGTTCTGACGCCCACGTGCCATCGGGCGAGCAGAGCACGAGGCCGTGCGTCTCATCGCTGAACGAAAGATCGGTAAGCGACGAGTACTTCGCACACCCAGCTTGCCCAGGTTGGTGATCGTGGCTCCGGCGTTCGTGATTCGATCAAACGGCTGTTGCTGGCCGTACGCGAGGTACGCGAGGTACGCGAGCGTCGTGGACACGGAATCAAACCATCCGCCACCGGTTCCCGCGAACTCGTACCGGGAGATGTTCGACCACGTCGCTCCCGCGTCACTCGAGTGAAAGAACGACACCATCATGCCCGTAGGACATTCCGCCCAGAGTGACCGCGCGGACGCGGCCGTGATGGCGCACCCGGACACGCTGGCCAACTTGTTGGCCGCGATTGGTGCAAACGTCTTGCCCCCGTCGTACGACGTAAAGATTGTCGAGCCCGCGTGAGTGATTTCACTGATCCATACGTTCGAACCGAACGCGCCCACGTTGGGATTGAAGTCGCCGTCGCCAACCTGCGTCTTTGAAGGATGGGGCATCGCCGTGCTCGTCCAGCCTTGAGCGTTCAACGTCGAGTGATTCACTTGGTAGTCGCGACAGTTGTCGCCAATGGATGAACAGAGCGCCGTGACCGTGTAAATCGAGGGCGCGCTCACCGTCAGGCCGACGATGCTTTTCCCGGAGGCGATCTTCACTCGTTGCCACGTTCTGGCTCCGTCCACTGTCTTGTACATCGTCCAGGGAAACGTCGCGCCCACCAGTGCGTACCCGACGTTCGCCGTGGCGAAGACCAGCCGGTCCAAATCGCCCGTGAGACTTCCGGATACGCGCGAGAGAGGCGGAAGCGTCACGGCGCGGAAACTGGTCGCCGACACACTGGTTCGAAGGAGGCGAAGACAACTCACGTCCTCACAGCCCACGAGATCCACTAGGTACATCGTTCGAGACCCCGGAACGTGCGCCAACAACTCTGGCACCACGACCGACGGCGCGCCGCTACTCGACAGTGTTGCGAAGGGCACCGTCGCGAGCATCGCCAGGAGAGCGATCGCTAGAAAAGTTCTCCCGCCAGCACGCCACGATTGAAAACGTGAAGAGATCATCCCGTCAGCATTACGGTGCGGGCGCCACTTCGCAAACAGAAAGCGAAAGACCCCCACCTTTCGGTGGGGGTCTTTCTAGAAATCCCGGCGGCGACCTACTCTCCCAGGGAGGAACCCCCAAGTACCATCGGCGCAGGTGAGCTTGACTGCTGTGTTCGGAATGGGAACAGGTATATCTCCACCGCCATAACCACCGGAAATCTTGCGCTCGACCACTTTCGTGGTCCGAACTGGCGTCCGCCAGCTCCCTGAGCGTCCTAGAACGAGCACGAACATCAAATTCCAAGCCCTCGGCCGATTAGTACCGGTCAGCTGAATGC
>PLNQ01000029.1:16956-17394 GCA_003141815.1 Acidimicrobiaceae bacterium
AACAGCCCAACCCTTGGGACCGGCTTCAGCCCCAGGATGCGACGAGCCGACATCGAGGTGCCAAACCTTCCCGTCGATATGGACTCTTGGGGAAGATAAGCCTGTTATCCCCGGCGTACCTTTTATCCGTTGAGCGACGGCGCTTCCACAAGCAACCGCCGGATCACTATGCCCTACTTTCGTACCTGCTCGACCTGTAGGTCTCGCAGTCAAGCTCTCTTGTGTCATTGCACTCAACAGCTGATTGCCAACCAGCCTGAGAGAACCTTTGGGCGCCTCCGTTACATTTTAGGAGGCGACCGCCCCAGTCAAACTACCCGCCTGACGCTGTTCCTGATCCGGATTACGGACCAAGGTTAGGGTTCCGGCGCAGAAAGGCTGGTATTTCAACATTGACTCCACGCCGACTAGCGCCGACGCTTCAAAGTCTCCCAGCTA
>PLNQ01000153.1 GCA_003141815.1 Acidimicrobiaceae bacterium
CTACTGCTCGGCGTGGATCAAGGTGCACTACCCGGCTGCGTTTCTCGTTTCGTTACTGAACGCCCAGCCCATGGGTTTTTGGTCGACCCAGAGCCTCGTCGCGGACGCCAAACGCCACGGTGTTGGCGTGTTGCGCCCCGACGTGAACGTCTCGGGCGTGGGCGCCACGTTAGAGGGAGACCCCGAAGATCCCCTCGTGCGCCTCGGTCTCGGTGACGTTCGAACCATCGGGGCCGAACTCGCTGAACGCGTGGTCGCGGGTGCCCCCTGGCAGAGCAGCACCGATCTCGTTCGTCGCGCCGGTCTCCAACAGCACCACCTCGAAGCGCTCGCTGCCGCGGGCGCCCTCGACGCCTTTGGCGCGAGCCGACGCGCGCTGACCTGGTCGGCCGGCGCCGCGGCGCAGTCGCTGCCCGATCGACTGCCCGGCGTGGTGACGGGACTCGTCGCGCCACCACTGCCAGCGGTGAGTGAGATGGAGCGCGTCGCCGACGATCTCTGGTCGATGGGTCTCACGACCGAAGCGACGGCCATGGAACTGGTGCGTCCGTCACTCAACGAACGTGGGGTCACGCGCGCGAGCGCGCTCTTCGCGGTGGAGAGTGGTCGCGTGATGGTGGCCGGCGTCGTGACGCACCGCCAGCAACCCGAGACGGCGAACGGCGCGGTCTTCGTCAACCTCGAAGACGAGACCGGTCACGTGAACGTGATCTTTTCCAAGGGAGCGTGGGCCCGGTGGGGCAGTGTGGCGAGTCACAAGCCGGCGCTGGTGATTCGAGGTTCGCTCGAGCGCGGCCAGGGCGTCGTGACGCTCACGGCCGAGTACGTCGAGCCACTCACCTTGGGGTCCGTGGCACCCTCGCGCGACTGGCGCTGAGTGCCAACAAGGACACAGGTCCGTGTCGGTCGACCGGCATCGAGTCCAACGTGAACCAGTCGAACTGGACAATGTCTACCGTTGCGAACGTCGACAACGCGTTGTCCGAGAGTTCCTCCGTGCTAGGCCGTTAGGGATGCGTCGCCTACTCATGACTTTTGCGCTGATTTCCACGGTGCTGTTCAGCGTTCCCACGGGGGCGACTGGAACTACGAAGATCCCCCCGAACGCTATCTACCCAAAGGGTCTCAGCCGCTTCGAGACACCCATGGCCGCGGCCCAGGCGTTCGGACGATTCACTGGATTTCTTCCACGTGATCCTTACGCCCAGGGCAGCGAGACCTCCGCTCCGGGTTACGACGTCATCACGGTCACGGCGAACGGACCTACCTATCAGTCGGCGATCTACCTCGAACGATTGGGTGGCGAGTGGTACGTCACGAAGGTGACGTCACCGGTCATACAGATCACGAGTCTGAGCGTGGGGACGACGATAGCCGTGAGCGCCTTGGCAATTTCAGCGTTGCGGTGCTACGCGTTCGAGATCGACGCGAATGGTCTCACGACGACACTCGCCACAAAAATGTCGAGACGATCCAAAGGGTACGCGGGCCCTACGACCGCGATCGGGCCTGACAATGAAGTGGGAGTGTACTCAGCGCGCATACCTAACCTGGTGCGCGCATCACAGTGGGGCTTCGTGACGGTGTTACTGAAGCCACGGTTCGACTGCAACAGCGACATCTGGGCCGCCGCGTCGGTACGGGTTAGTCGATGAGGACTCACTCGTACACGACACATGAACGTCTACCGAGATGTTTTTTGGTCAGATTACGTCAGGCAGCGTTAGCGAGCATCCACGTCACAGCTAATGGCTTCAGCACCAGTACTGGTAAGGAAGTTCTTCATCTGGCTAATTGACGAATGCGAATTCAGGACGTTCGCCGGCTTCGATCTCTTCACGAACGAGGATTTGTGCGAGAGGTAGATCGTCAGCGTGGGTCACTCCAATGCAGCGCGACTTCGTGATAATGACGTCAAAGCGCAGCGGTGTGCGGTGGAGAATCTGACCGACGAAGGTGGAGAGCTGGATCTCCTTTTCCTTCTCGAAGTCGTGCTGTTCGACGGATTTATGCATCAGCGGAAGAATTCCCGGCTGAAAGCCCCATAGGTTCATCGACACCGTGGTCTGGGGGTGCAGAATCGCGGGCTCTAGTCCGTCGTCGGCGAAGTAGCCCTCCAGCGTGGCCGACACGTTTCGACGTTCCACTATCTCCGTCAGGTGGCCGTTCACGACGACGCACGTTCCACGTGAGACGGGAAGTTCTCCCACGAGGGCGCGCTCGAGTTCGAATCCGACGAGACAGTTATTGGCACTTGTAGCAAGGTGTTGACCCAAGTGAAGAAATGACTCTCGACCGTAGAGGTCGTCGGCGTTCGAGACTCCAAAGGGTTGCGTGAGATCGAGGCTGTCTTCGGCGGCGAGGACGGCGCTGACGGTGCCGCGCAGTTCGGTCTGGTGCGTGAAGGACACGCGGCGACCCTTGGGCCAGTTCTTCGCGACGTGCTCTTGGATCTCGGGACCGGTGTCGGGGTTTATGACGATGACGATGTCGTCAAAGCCCGCGGCGTACGCGTCCGACGCGATGAGGTCGATGACGCCCTCGCCGTGCAGACCTACCGGCGCGAGCTGCTTCACGCCGCCGTAGCGTCGCGCGCGACCGGCCGCCAAGATGACGAGTGACGGCCCGCTCATTTCGACCACCGAACGACAGCAGAGGCCCAGGTCATCCCGGCGCCAAAGCCTGTAAGAAGCGCGTAGTCGCCCTTGTGGACGCGGTCGTTCTCTCGCGCGTCGAAAAAGGCGAGGGGGATCGAGGCACTTGACGTGTTGCCGTAGCGATCGAGGACGACGACGGCGCGGTCCATTTCGACGTTGAGACGCTGGCAGACCGCTTGGATGATGCGGAGGTTGGCCTGGTGGGGGATGACGAGACTGAGATCGTCCGAGGTGATGCCCGCCATCGCCATCGCCTTTTTGGCCGAGTCGACCACCACGCGCACTGCGCGGCGAAAGACCTCCTTGCCGTCCATCTGGAAGAAGCCTTCGTGTTCACAGGTGAGGAGGTCGGCGTCGGCGCCCTCGGCGCCGAGGGAGAACGACAGTAGGTCGTTCTCGGTGGGGTCGTATTCGAGCACGGTGGCGCCGGCGCCGTCGGCCAGAAGGACCGCCATGTTGCGATCGCTCCAGTCGACCCAGCGCGACAGATTCTCTGAGCCGATCACCAGCACGCGCTTGTTGCCGGTCTCGAGCAGACCGTACGCGGTTCGAACGGCGTACATGAAGCCGCTGCAGGCCGCGTTCAAGTCCATCGCCGGACAACTCAGTCCCATCTCGTGGGCGATCAGCGTCGCCGTGGCGGGCGCGATGCGATCGGGGGTGGTGGTGGCGAGGATCAAGAAGTCGATGTTCTCGGGTTCGACGCCGGCGTCTTTGAGCGCACGGTTGCCGGCGATGACGCCGAGGCTCTTCGCGGTGCCGCCGATATGGCGCTCCTTGATACCCGTGCGCTCTTGGATCCAGGCGTCGTTGGTATCGAGGGTCAAAGAAAGTTCGTCGTTGGTGACGATGCGGTCTGGTACGGCCGTACCCCAACCAATAAAACGAGCACCCATGTCTCAGCCCTTTCGTTGGCCAGTCATCCCCCCAGTCTAGGGGGTGGGTCTAGCTGGGCGATGGTGCTGGTAATACCTGCAAAGTACAGCGTGCCACGCAAATCAGTCGCTCTTCGTCGTCGCGCAGCTCGATTCCCCACACGTGCACACTGCGACCCTTTCGAAAGGGAGTCGCGGTCGCGGTGAGCATGCCCGTACTCATCGAGCGAAGGTGTGAACAGTTGAGTTCGGTGCCAACGACGATCTGATCGGGACCGACGCTGACGGCGCCGCCGATCGACGCTGCGCCTTCGGCGAGCAACGCCGACACGCCACCGTGCAAGATGCCGTACGCCTGATGCACCTTGGGTCCGACCTCGACGCGAAGGACAACTTTCTCGGGCGTCACGAGCACGACTTCGACGCCGAGTTGATCGTTCACGTTGGGACGAAGTTGAATCTTGTCGAACACGTTGTCGCTCATAGGCGCAGTTTATGAGCCGGTAGCCTTCCTCTATGACTCGACGCGTGGATTTACGAAGTGACACGGTTACCCAACCAACGCCCGCGATGCGTGAGGCCATGGCGACAGCCGTCGTCGGCGACGACGGCTACAGCGAAGACCCGACGATCAACGAACTTGAGCGACGTTTCGCCGAATTGGTTGGTAAGGAAGAGGCGCTCTTCGTCGTCTCGGGTGTCATGGCCAACCAGATCGCGTTGCGCGTGCTGGCCCAGCCGGGCGACGTCATCGTCGCTGGACGCTCTCAGCATCTCGTGAGTTTTGAGATGGGCGCCGCGGCGCGTAACTCATCGGTGCAGTTCGCCACCGTTGACGATGCGAGCGGCACGCTCGCTCTCGCTGACGTCCTCGAGTTGATCGATGCCGAAGGCGATCATCAGCCCCACGTCTCGATGGTCACCGTGGAGAACACGCACATGCTTTCGGGAGGCACGCCGTGGGACGTGGACGACCTTCGCCGACTCGCGGGAGCGATTGGAGAGCGATCGCTGCACCTCGACGGCGCGCGACTCTTCAACGCCGTCGTCGCAACGGGCACGAGCGCCGCGGAGTACTCGGCACCGGCCACGACCGTAATGACGTGTCTGTCGAAGGGACTCTGCGCGCCCGTTGGCTCACTGCTCGCGGGACCGGCGGCGTTGATGGACCGAGCACGCGTCGAGCGAAAACGCCTCGGCGGCGCGATGCGCCAGGCCGGGTTCTTGGCTGCCGCGGGCCTCGTCGCCCTCGACACCATGGTCGAGCGACTGAACGACGATCACGTGCGAGCGCGCCAACTCGGTGAGCTGTTCGCTGCGGCGTTTCCCGAGTCGAACTATGACGCCACGACGTGTCGAACGAATATCGTCTCGTTCAATCACCCCCAGGCCCGTCAGATCGTCGAAGAACTCTCCCAACTCGGAGTCGACGGAGGAACGGTCGCGCCCAAGCGAGCGCGCTTCGTCACCCACGCGGGCGTGAGTGACGACGACGTTGACTACGTGGCCGACGTGCTCGCGCGCTTCGTCCCTTCGAAGCGCTGATGACTCGATCCACTTCGCGCTTCGTTCGCGCGACGTTCACTGTGTGACGGTGGAGTCCCCACGTTCAACGAGGTAGCCTTAGGGCGTTGTAAAGGCTTCAGATGACCGAAATTCTGCACCTCTCTACCTTCCTGCGCCGTCCGATCTTCGACTCCGACGGTGACAGAATCGGACGCGTCCAAGACCTGGTCGCGCGCCTCGGCGACGACCCGCACCCGCCGATCGTGGGCGCCGTCATTCGTATTGAGGGCCGCAACCTCTTCGTCTCCATAAAGAAGATCGGTGGTCTGGTCCAGGGCCGCATGACCTTCGAGGGTCGACGAGTGGACCTTCGTCGCTTTGAGCGCCGACCCGGGGAGCTGCTACTCGCCGAGGACCTACTCGCACGTCACCTCATCAACTTGGTTCGAGGACGCATCATCATTGCCAACGAGATCGAGATCGCCGAGATCGAGGGCCGCTGGGAGGTCGTGGGCGTTGACCCGGGGCGCCGTTCGTTCCTGCGACGGGTACTCGGCCACAAGATCGGTTCGCACGTGCAAGCTGACGCCATCGTGGACTTCGCCTCCATCGAACCCTTCGTCTCGCACGTGCCAACGGCGCGTCTTCGCATCCCGTATCGCAAACTCGCGAAACTCCACCCCGCCCAGATCGCCGACCTCGTCGAACAGGCCAGCCACGAGGAGGGTGAGGAGATCATCGAGGCGGTGGGACTCGACCGTGAGCTTGAGGCCGACGTCTTCGAAGAGCTCGACACGACCCACCAGTTGGAGTTCTTGGAGTCGCGCAGCGACGCCGAGGCTGCGCGGTTGCTTTCACGGATGGAACCCGACAACGCGGCCGACCTCATTACGGAGATCGACCAAGAGCGCCGTCTACCGATTCTTGAACTGTTGCCGAGCGAGCAACAGGCCAAGGTTCGTCAGCTCCTTTCTTACAACGCCGACACGGCGGGCGGCATGATGAACCCTGACTTCGTCTCTATTCCTGCGACCGCTACCGTCGCCGACGCGCTCGAGGCGATTCGAACCTCCAGCGTCCCCGCCGAGTCCTTGCAGGCGGTCTTCGTCGTGGACGACAGTGGCCAACCCATCGGCGCCGCGTCCATCGCGCCGCTCGTGCGCGCGCGACCCAACGAGTTGGCGCTCAGTGTCGCGAGAACCCACTTGGCGCACGTGCATCCCCAGTGGGATCTGCATCAAATCTCAAGAAAAATGAGTGATTTCAACCTGACCGTGTTGCCGGTGCTCGATAGCGAGCACGCCAAGATGATCGGCGTGGTGACAGTGGATGACCTACTCGAAGAGCTACTGCCCCAGGGCTGGCGCGCCGAGTTCGGCATGGGCGCGGTGGAGGAGTAATGAACCGCGTCGATCGAGGTCACGTTCTAAGGGGGTCTGTCTGAAACCCCCTAGTACCAGCCGTGAGGCATCTGACGTACCGACACAACTTCGCCTGTACCTAAAGGAGAGCGCTTAGCCCCCTTTAGTCTCCGCGTGGTTGTTTCGCGTAACGACCACAACGAGACGAAAGGAGGTGGAGCGTGCAGCGCAAAAAGTCGAAGTTATTACCAAACAACCGTGTTACTTACGCCGGAATTTTCGACGGGACCAGGCGTAGCGGACTAGAGACGCGTTCACCTCTCACGCCGCTTTCGGTGTTTTTTGGGGACGGCGTGACGTCGCTCGCGATCCGTCCATTGGGACTCATGTCATCGAGCATCTTCGGTAGTCACCCGGCGCTTGCCGGTTGCTCGAAGGAACTTTAGGGACGATCGTCATGGCAGACAAGAACCCAAACATCGATCTTTCGTCCGCGGTGCTTGACGAGGCCCACGTCGGCGACATCGAGGGCGCCTTTGGCACCATTGGCCAGCACGACGTCGGAGCGCGTAACTCGTTGAAGGCGCGCCTGCTCACGATGCTCGCGATCATGGGACCAGGACTCATCGTGATGGTGGGCGACAACGACGCCGGCGGCGTCGCCACCTACGCGCAAGCGGGTCAGAACTTTGGTCTTAGCCTCCTGTGGACCCTGCCACTACTCATCCCCGTTCTGGTCGTCAATCAAGAGATGGTCGTCCGGTTGGGTGCTGTCACGGGCGTCGGCCACGCCCGTCTCATCAATGAGCGATTCGGAAAGTTCTGGGGTGCCTTTTCGGTGGGCGACCTCTTCGTTCTCAACTTCCTCACGATCGCCACGGAGTTCATCGGCGTCAGCCTGGCTCTCGGTTACTTCGGTGTCAGTGAGTACATCTCAGTTCCCATCGCGGCACTGGCCCTCATCTTCATGACGGCCTCGGGAAGTTTCCGACGATGGGAGAGGTTCATGTTCGTGTTCATCTTCGCGAACTTCCTCGTCATTCCACTCGCCGTCTTTCGCCACCCCACGATCCAACCCTTTCTTCACGGTCTCGTAACGCCTGGCGTAAAGGGTGGATTCAACTCAACGTCCGTCCTGTTGATCATGGCCATCGTCGGAACCACCGTAGCGCCCTGGCAGTTGTTCTTCCAGCAGTCGAACATCGTCGACAAGCGCATCACACCACGTTGGATCAACTACGAACGCCTCGACACCGTCCTCGGTTCCATCATTACGGTGTTCGCGGCGGCCGTGCTGATGTCCGTCGTCGCCATCGCCTTTGGCAAGACGCCGTTGGCCGGACACTTCGTCAATTCTGGTGCGGTCTCCAACGGTCTGAAAAAATACGTGGGAACGGCCGCGGGAACACTGTTCGCGATCATTCTGCTCAACGCGTCGATCATCGGCGCCGCCTCCGTGACGTTGGCCACGTCCTACGCGTTCGGGGACATGTTCGGCGCCAAGCACTCGCTGCACAGGAGTTGGCGGGACGCCAAGTTCTTCTACGGCGTCTTTTCGGCAATGGTGGTAGCGGCAGCGGGAATCGTCATCATTCCCCACGCGCCGCTTGGACTCATCACGACGAGCGTGCAGGCTCTCGCCGGAATCCTCCTCCCGAGTGCCACCGTGTTCCTGCTCCTTCTTTGCAACGACAAAGAGGTCCTCGGTCCCTGGATCAACAAGTTGTGGCTCAACATTGTCGCGAGCGTCATCGTTTCGATCCTGCTCATGATGTCGCTGGTCCTCATGGTGACGACGCTCTTTTCCTCTATCAACGTCAGCAATCTGGCGATCGCCATGGGCGCCACACTCGTAGTCGCGTACGCCGTCGGTGGCGTCATGGTCTTTCGAACCCGTTCTCGACGGGTACCAATCTCGCCGGATCTGTTGAGGAATCGCGGGTCGTGGCGGATGCCGTCCATCAGTCTCTTGAGCAGACCGAAGTGGTCGCGCGGTCGACTGTTCGGTATGTACCTTCTTCGTGGCTACCTTGTCGTCGCGGTGATCATGCTGATCGTCAAGGGCCTTCAGTTGGGTTTCCATAAGTGACCTACGACGTTCGATTTAATGACAGCGAACGGCGTGTTCCGTCATCTGCTCAACCTCATAGTCTCTTCTGATGAGTCCTCTGCCCACGCTCGTGTGCGTACACGCGCACCCCGATGACGAGGCGTTCTTCGGCGCTGGAGCCACCGCACATTACGCCGAACTCGGCCACCGAGTGGTGCTCATCACCTGCACCTACGGTCAGTTGGGCATCGACCTCGCGGGTCGCCCGGGCAACGAAGCGCTACACGATTCTTTGGAGACGAAGAGCGTTCGCGCGGGCGAACTGCAGCGCGCGGCGGCGTTGCTCGGATTCTCACGCGTCGTCACGCTCGGCTTCGAGGATTCGGGCATGAAGGGCTGGCCCGAGAACGACCACCCGAACGCCTTTATGAACGTCGACGTTGACGCCGTCGCGCGAACGATTGCCTCAATCTTTGATGAGGAGGAGGCCGCCGTCGTCGTCACGTACGACGAGAACGGCTTCTATGGTCACCCCGACCATATCCAGGCGAACGTCGTGACTCGTCGGGCGATCAACTTCTCGTCGAGCGTGGCGCGTCTCTACTACCCGGTCGTGCCCCGAGGCGTCATCACGAGGTTCGTAGCGGGCGCGAAGGATCTCGACCTCTCGATGCCAGCCTGGGTGCTCGACGCCGGGACGAATATTCCTGATGAACTGGTGGCCACGACGATGGACGTGGGCGCGTACGCGCGACTGAAACAAGAGGCCATGGCGACGCACGCCTCGCAGATCGACAACGGGGACCTTGTTCGAATGAACGAAGAACTCTTTACACTGCTCTTTGGTACGGAGTACTACCAGCGCGCCTGGAGTCGCCACGAGGCGACGGACGACGGCGCCGATCTCTTTGGAGGACTGTAATGGGACTAACTTTCTTGGCGGTACACGCTCACCCTGACGATGAGGCGAGTTCGACCGGCGGCCTCTACCGCCGGCTCGCGGACCAGGGCGTGCGCACGGTGCTCGTGACGTGCACCAACGGTGAGTGCGGCGACGCGCTCGACGGCGCGAAGCCCGACGCTGATCACCACGACGGTGACGAAGTCGCGAAGATTCGCGCCGTCGAACTTGACAACGCCGTGAAGATCCTGGGCATCGACCGATTGGAACGACTCGGCTACCGCGACTCGGGGATGAAGGGCTGGCCCCAGAACGACGATCCCGAGTCCTTCTGGGCGACGCCCGTCGCTGACGCCGCGAAGCGACTGGCCGACATACTTCACGAGGAGCGTCCCCAGGTCGTCATGACGTACAACGCGTATGGCTTCTACGGCCACCCCGACCACATCCAAGCCCACCGCGTGACCATGGCCGCCTTGAAACTCCTCGACTACGAACCGACGCTCTACTTCAACGCCATACCCAATTCGGTCATGACCATCTTTAGAGCGCGCTGGGAGCAAGAAGATCGCGAAAAGAAAGCCGACGACTTGGCGAAGGGAATCGTTCGCGCGCCCGAGCCCGAAGAGGATCGCGAAGAGATGGGAACACCCGACGAACTCGTCGACGTCGCCGTTGACGTGAGCTCGGTGAACGACGCGAAGTTCGACGCTCTCGCCGCGCATCACTCGCAGATCGCCGACTCGTTCTGGATGAAGATGGGCCGCGAACAGTTTAAAGAGGCCATGCGCACCGAGTGGTTCGTCCGTGTTACGAATCCGACGAACGTTGTCGGAACGGCTGACGACATCTTCGTGGGATACCGCTAACTGGCGATCGTCGTCCCAATCTGGCGACAAGTAATTCGCAAGGGTATACGTCGCTACTCTTGGAGCGCGTCGCGGATGATCTTTCCGATTTGGTCAACCTCGAGCAAGAAGCCGTCGTGGCCGACAGGGGAAGAGATGACGAAGAGTGGGTCAGCGCCGGGAGTAAGGCGCACAATCTCTTCTTGGAGTCTCAAGGGATAGAGCCGATCCGAGTCGATGCCGATCACCGTGACCCGACCCTGTATTGCACCGAGGGCCGCCGCGACGCCATCGCGACCTCGACCCACGTCGTGATGGTTCATCGCTTCGCTGAGCACGACGTAGCTATTGGCGTCGAAGCGTCGGACGAGCTTTTCACCATGGTGGGCGAGGTACGACTCGACGGCGTAGAGATCGCCGCGAAGGGGATCGCCCTCGTCTTGGCTTGAGCGTCCGAAACGAACGTCGAACTCGTCCGACGTTCGATACGTGAGGTGTCCGAGACCCCGGGCAATAGCCAGACCCTCACGAGGTGCGGAACCGCTTTCGTAGTAGTCGCCACCAAGGAAGTGTGGATCAGCCCTAATGGCTCGAACCTGGAGCGAGCTCTGCGCGATCTGATCGGGCGTCGACGCGGCGCCCACCGCCAGAACCACGGCACGTCGCACTCGTTGCGGATAGCCAACGGCCCACTCGAGGACTCTCATTCCTCCCATCGATCCACCCACCACGGCGTACCAGGCCGCGATGTCCAACTGATTCGCTAGGGCGACTTCTACCGTCACTTGATCGCGCACGGTGATGACGGGGAACCGCGAGCCGTAGTGCTGACCGTTCTCGCCGAGCGATGAAGGACCGGTCGTACCCTGCGCGCCACCGAGCACGTTGGGACAGACCACGAAGAACTCGTTGGTATCGATGGCGAGTCCGGGCCCGATAAGACCGTTCCACCAGCCCGGCGCCGGATGACCCGAGCCCTCGTCGCCGACGACATGCGAGTCCGCGGTAAGCGCGTGCAGCACCAGCACCGCATTGGAGTGTTCGGCGTTGAGCGTCCCCCACGTCTCGAAGGCGACCGTCACGGTCGCGAGGTGACCACCACCTTCGAAGGTGAAACCCAATCCGTTCTCTCCGCGAAGCGTTACGAACTCGCGCGCGCCGGGGTCGTCACCCGGTCGCCAATAGCCCGACGTTTTCGTGGTCATGCTTCCTTGACGGCGCGAAAGGCGTTCTCGAGGTCAGCAAGGATGTCCTCGATTGACTCGATGCCTACGGAGAGTCGCACGAGGTCCGCGCTGACGCCGGACGACAGTTGCTCGTCTTCGCTTAACTGAGAGTGGGTGGTGGACGCCGGGTGAATCGCCAGACTCTTCGCGTCACCCACGTTCGCCAAGTGACTGAAGAGCTCGAGGCCCTCGATGAACTTGCGGCCCGCGTCGGCGCCACCCTCGATGCCAAAGGCCAGTACCGCGCCGCCACCCTTGGGCAGATAACGCAGCTGCAGAGCGTGCCAGGGGCTCGACTCGAGTCCGGGAAAGTTCACCCACTTGACATCGTCGCGGGCGTCGAGCCACTTCGCGACGGTGGTGGCGTTCGACACGTGTCGCTCCATCCGAAGACTCAACGTCTCGAGTCCTTGCAAAAAGAGGAAGGAGTTGAGTGGGGCAATTGCTGCGCCGATGTCGCGTAGGTATTGCAGACGCGCCTTCAAGACGAAGCGAGCAGAGAACAGAGGTTCGGGCAGATCGCCAAAGACGAGACCGTGGTAACTCAGGTCGGGCTCGGTAAAACCGGGGAATCGGCCGCTTCCTTCATAGTCAAATTTACCGCTGTCGACGATCACGCCGCCAATGGACGTGCCGTGTCCTCCGATGAACTTGGTGGCAGAGTGCACGACGACGTCCGCGCCATGTTCGATGGGGCGACAGAGAAAGGGCGTTGCGAGCGTGTTGTCAATGACCAACGGAATCTTGTTGTCGTGGGCGACCTTCGCGACACCTTCGAAGTTCAGGACGTCGCCCTTGGGGTTTCCGAGCGTCTCGGCGTAGAAGGCTTTGGTGTTCGGGCGAATGGCGCTGGCCCACTCCGTCAAGTCGTCGGGGTTCTCGACGAACGTCGTCTCGATACCGAGTTTGGGCAAGGTGTAGTGAAAGAGGTTGTACGTACCACCGTAAAGCGATGGCGACGACACGATGTGTCCGCCGTTCTCGGCCAAGTTGAGCAGCGCGATTGTCTCCGCCGAGGACCCCGACGACACCGCGAGTGCGGCGACGCCACCTTCTAGCGAGGCGACCCTCTCTTCGAAGGCGTTCTGCGTGGGGTTCATGATNNCGCGTCTCAAAACCCCATTCAGCCATCTCGGTCTCCTTCATCTCCGTCGCGACACCCTGTCCCGTCGATAAGTTAATGCTCACCGTATGCTACAAAGTTTATGGGAATACTCAACTTGTGTCGAAGTCGCGTCGTTCGAGAATGCTGAAGACTGAAAAGACTTTGGGACTGCTTCGTGATTAGTAGCGGTAACTATCCGGCTTGTAGGGTCCCTCGACGGCGACGCCGATGTAGTCAGCCTGTTGCTTCGAGAGAGTGGTCAACTTGACGCCGAGAGCGTCGAGGTGGAGTCGCGCGACCTTTTCGTCGAGGTGCTTGGGCAAGACGTAGACCTTGTTCTCGTAGTCCTCTCGGTTCACGAAGAGCTCGATCTGGGCCATGGTCTGGTCCGTGAAGGAGTTACTCATCACGAAACTCGGGTGGCCGGTCGCGTTGCCGAGGTTGAGGAGTCGACCCTCGGAGAGCACGATGATGGCCCGGCCACTCGGAAGCGTCCACTTGTCAACCTGGGGCTTGATGGTCTCGCGCGTGACGCCGGACAGATTGGTGAGGCCGGCGATGTCGATCTCGTTGTCGAAGTGACCGATGTTGCCCAGTACCGCGAGGTGCTTCATCATCTGCATGTGCTCGACGGTGACGATGTCACGGTTTCCCGTCGCGGTGATGACGAAGTCCGCAAGTGGCAACGCCTCTTCGAGCGTGGTGACTTGGAATCCGTCCATCGCCGCCTGCAGCGCGCAGATGGGGTCGATCTCGGTGACGATGACGCGCGCGCCCTGGCCCCGAAACGACTCGGCGGAACCCTTACCCACGTCGCCGTAGCCGCATACGACGGCAACTTTGCCGCCGATCAACACGTCGGTGGCGCGGTTGATGCCGTCGATGAGTGAGTGTCGAACGCCGTACTTGTTGTCGAACTTGGATTTGGTGACGGCGTCATTCACGTTTATCGCGGGAAAGAGCAAGACGCCGTCGCGCTCCATCTCGTAGAGGCGGTGCACACCCGTCGTTGTCTCTTCCGAGACGCCGATGATGCTCGCGGCCATGGGCTCGAAGATCTTCTCGCCACTCGAGATGATCTTGTTGAGCAACTGCAAGATGACGCCGTACTCTTCCGTGTCCGCGGACTCGGGCGCGGGAACGAAGCCGGCGCGTTCAAACTCGAGTCCCTTGTGGACGAAGAGCGTCGCGTCGCCTCCGTCGTCGAGGATCATCGTCGGTCCGTCGAAATCGGGCCAGCGAAGCAGTTGCGCCGTGCACCACCAGTATTCTTCGAGTGATTCGCCCTTCCAGGCGAAGACGGGAACGCCCGTGGGGTGTTCGACGGTGCCCGTGGGGCCAACGACGATCGCCGCGGCGGCGTGGTCTTGGGTCGAGAAGATGTTGCAACTGACCCAGCGCACGTCCGCGCCGAGGGCGACGAGAGTCTCGATCAGCACCGCCGTTTGGATGGTCATGTGCAGAGATCCCGCGATGCGCGATCCCTTGAGGGGCTTCGATTCACCGAATTCGGCGCGCATCGCCATGAGACCGGGCATCTCGTGCTCAGCCAAGATGATTTCGGCCCGACCGAACTCAGCGAGTGAGAGGTCGGCAACTTTGAATTGAATGGCGTCAGAGGTCATGATTCTCCTAGGAGTTTGAATTTTCCAGGCGCCGACCTCTGTCGTACTCGCCTGCGGCAATTGTAGTGCTCAGACGCCCACGCGGAACTCGACCACGTCGCCGTCGCGCATGACGTATTCCTTCCCTTCGACGCGCGCTTTACCGGCGGCCTTCACGGCGGCCATTGTCCCGGCCGCGACGAGGTCCTCGAACGACACGACTTCGGCCTTGATGAAGTGCTTTTGAAAGTCAGTGTGAATCTCGCCGGCCGCCTCGGGCGCCGTCTCACCCTGGCGGATCGTCCAGGCGCGCGCCTCCTTGGGGCCGGCCGTCAAGAAGGTCTGGAGGCCGAGGGTCGAGAAGCCGACGCGCGAGAGTTGCGCGAGTCCCGACTCGTTTTGGCCGTAAGACTGAAGAAGTTCCAAGGCTTCGGCGTCGTCGAGTTCAGAGAGCTCGGCCTCTACCTTGGCGCAGAGTACGACGCTGAGTGAAGGCGCGACCGAGGCCTTGAGTTCTTCTTGGCGCGCCGGGTCTCCGAGGGTCTCTTCGTCCACGTTGAAGACGTAGATGAATGGCTTGTCGGTCAAGAGGTGCAGATCGTAGAGCAACGACCGGTCGAGTTCCTTGCCGATCTGCGAGATGACGCGACCGTCGTTGAGCGCGAGTTGGGCCTTCTTGTACTCGGCCAACTTGACTGCGTCGTCACCGCCGCGTTTGGCGCCTCGCTCCAAACGCGCCGCGGCGCGCTCGACAGTCTGGAGATCGGCGAGGATTAACTCGGTCTCGATGGTCGCTACGTCGCTCGCTGGGTCGATACGTCCGTCGACGTGAATGACGTCGTCGTCTTCGAAGACGCGAACGACCTCACAGATGGCGTCGGACTCTCGAA
>PLNQ01000076.1 GCA_003141815.1 Acidimicrobiaceae bacterium
GATCTCGGCGTGGCGGATCCGCCGCGCAACGTGGGTGAACTCAACGCGGTCCTTTTGTCGTTTCGCCCCGAACTGAGTCTCAGCGCGGACGGGGTGACCGCTCGTGACTTCATCTCTCACGGCGTGACGAATCGTCGAAAGCAGCGCTTCGTTCACCGGCTCCTCGTGCGCAGCGCCTGGTCACTGCTCCCCCGGTGGGCGCAAGATCACCTCGGCGTACGCACGAATCCGTTCAGCGACCTTTTGATTTTCCGTCCTACGACCAGAGTGCTTTCCTACGCCTGCCGACTGGCATTGCCCGCGGCGCCGCGTCAGGTTGCGAGCGAGAGTCCCCCGTCGACGACGACGATCTGACCGGTGACGTAGGACGTCGTCGCGAGCGCGACGATGACGTCCGCCACGTCGTCGGGCGTACCAGTTCGTCCAAGGGGCGCTACTGAACGCACGAATTCGCGAACGACGTCCCAGTCCTCAGTCCACGGGGTGTCGATGAGGCCCGGCGCGACAGCGTTGACCCGCACGTCGGGTCCGACGACTTTGGCGAGCAACGTCGTTAGGTGATTCAACGCGGCCTTCGACGCCGCGTAAGGAATCGACGAACCAGTCGGTCGAACACCCGCGACAGACGAGACGTTCACGATCGATCCCCGACTCTCTTTCAACGCAGCCATCGCTGCGACACTCAGCTGCCACGTGCCAAAGACGTTGACCTCAAAGATCTCGCGCCACACGTCAACGTTGGCGGCTTCGAGGTCGCCATGGGAAATGACCTTGGTGGTGCCCGCGTTATTGACGAGTACGTCCAATTGCCCGCAGCGTTGGAGGACCTCACGAATCAGTCGCTCGTGGTCGTCGGCGACGGCGATATCGGCCTGCACGTAGTAAGAACCCGGCGTTTCCGCGGCGAGGCGTTTTCCCGTCTCGACACTGCGCGCCGAGTTGAAGACCACCGTGTCGCCCCGCTGCGCGAAGCGCTGAGCGGTGGCGAGACCAATCCCGCTGGTGGATCCAGTGACGAGCACGACACGTGAGCTCATGACTACTTACGCCGTAGGCGCCACGAACCGGCCCAGTGCTGACCCGGTTCTAGGACGACCACGTCCTTGCCACTGCGAAGTGCGTCGGGTGGACACGTCATTGGCTCGATAGCAACGGACGTGCGTCGACGACCCTTCTCCAAGTGATCGCCGGTGTACACCTGGAAATACGGAAAGTTACGGTCGACACTCAGTTCGATCTCGCCGCCGTGGGCGTCTTCGAGAGTTGCAACCGCCAGACCAGTGTCATCACGCACGAGCTCGGTGTAGGTGACGTCGAGTTCGTGGCCACTGAGTGACTTGCGCTTCGAGAAGTCGAGTTGATGACCCGAGAGCGGGAGAATCTCGCCCGTCGGTAGTTGCCGATCGTCGACCGCGACGTACGCCTTCGCGGGAATTTCCAGCTGGGAACCTTCGATGGTGGGCGTCGTGACCGAAAGATAGGGGTGAAATCCCACGCCGAAGGGCAGCGGGACTTCATCGCGGTTCGTGACCGTCGTCGTCACGGTCAAGCCGAGCGATCCGAGATGGTAGGCAACGCTGATCTCACTCAGGAAGGGGAAGTCTGGTGTCGGATGGAGCAAGAGTGAGAGCACGCAGCGGTTCTGATTGACGGCTTCGATGCGAAAGGGGCGCCAGCGAACGAGACCGTGTGAGGCCGTGGCGTGTTCGACGTCGTCGATGGTCGGCCGGGCGGTGCGTCCCGAGAACGTCCACTCGCCGTCACCGATCCGGTTGGGCCAGGGGAAGAGTACTTGGCCGCGTGCGTGCGTGGGTACCTCCTCGCCCGCGAAGCCCTCGATGACACTGACGCCACCCTTCACAAAGGTGCGCAGCGTCGCGCCGACTTCGGTGATGACGGCACGTTGATCGCCGTGCGCGATTGCGATCTGTTCTCCCGAGGGCAACATCAGATGGTTTTCCTTCTTTTCACTGGTACGTAACTTAGGACAGTTAGGGTTCGGGTATGCGACTCCTCCTCACGAATGATGACGGCGTCTTGGCTCCGGGCATGGCCGTGTTAGCCCGTTGCGTTGCTCGTTGGATGGACGAGGCACCCCGGGGTGAGGTTCGAGAGGCGATCATCGTCGCACCTGACAAGAACTATTCGGGCATGTCGTCCGCCGTCGGTGACGTCTTCGAACGACCCACCGTGAAGTACCGTCGCCACCGCGTCGCGGGCGCGGAGTCCATCGTCGCCTACGGGCTCGAAGCACCGCCAGCACTGTGCGCCATTCTGGGGGGCCTGGGTAGTTTCGACTTCCAGCCCGACGTCATCGTGTCGGGAATCAACGCCGGGGCCAACGTGGGCCGAAGCGTGTTGCACTCGGGCACGGTGGGTGCGGTCTTGACCGGCGCGCAACTTGGGCTCTCGGGCCTTGCGGTGTCCGTCCAGTGGGGCGACGACGTGCACTACGACACGGCCGGGGCCGTCGCCATTGAAGTACTCGACGAGCTCTTTCGCGCCCCGTCACGCACGTTGCTCAATCTCAACGTACCCAATCTGCCCCCCGCGGAACTGAAGGGCGTGCGACGAGGTCGTATCTCGATGGCCGCTCTCATCAAAGCAGCGGGTCCGCTCGCGGGCGGCGAAGCGCTGAGCGACGAAGGTGAGCTGCCCCTTCGTCTCGGTGCGGCGAGCCCCGAGCTCGGTGACGTCAGCGACGAAGACGCCGACGAAGACGGTGCGCTGCTCGTGGCCGGCTACGCGTCGCTCACGCCGCTACGCGGTCCCCACGAGGATGACGACCCCGGCCTCGACGAAGTGATGCACAAGGCGTTGCACGCCATTACCCAACAGTTGGAACGATTGCGCTAGTCCTCGTTCGGTCGGCGACGTTGTACTTTCAGTTGCCCTCGTGCCTTTTTCTCATCGACGCGTCGGATCTTGGCGCCCTTCGTCGGTTTCGTAGCGCGCCGCGGCGTGCGAGGAGCGAGTGCCGTCGCAAGCTTTCCCGCCAACTGATCGAGCGCGGCCGTTCGATTTTGTCGTTGGGACCTAAATCGACTCGCGCTCGATCGAACGACCGGTCCGAATGCTTCACTGACGCGATGCTTGTCGGCGTCGCTCAGCGCACGTGATTCGTCGACTTGGAAGGTCGCCACGACCCGCGTGAGTGAACGATTGGCGTGCTGTCCGCCGGGCCCTCCAGACGTCGTGACGCGTAGTTGAATCTCCTCCGCGGGAATCGTGAGACGAGATCGAATCGACAGCGAACCATCGTCATTGGCCCGTGGGCCGGGCGACACGGCCTAGATACCGCTCGGTAGACGCACCATAGCGAGCTGCGACGACGAGGCGACCAGTTGATTCGCGTCGTCAAAAAGTTCACAGCGCTGGTCGAGCAAACCATCGGCGATGATGACAGCCCACTGACGCGCGCGTAGCCACTCACTCGTCGGGACGCGGTGCACGTACGACGTGAGTTGCAGCGTGGGCACCCAACCCGAGGAGCCGAGCGGCAGCGTCGCGGTAGGCAGGGCGTCGCCAGCGAAGAGCAGACTCCACGGATCCCACGACGCTTCGCCGTCGTTGAGACGAAGCCATCCGCGCACCTCGCCCTGGGTGGAGAGTTCGCCGTGCCACCATCCCGTGCACGAGGGATCGAGTCGNNCGTGCCGAGCGTCACGAGCGACTCCGCGGCGAGGACGTCGTTTTGGAACATCGATACGTACGCGAAGGACACGCCCCTACCGACCCGACGTACTTCCACACGAACTTCCGCAGCCCCGGGTTCGGTCGCGTTGACGAAGTTGGTGGTAACGGCCGTCGCGTGTAGGTGCGTGGCGCGCTCCTCACTGGCCGCGGCGAGAGCAGCACTCGCCATCACGCACTGGAGGTAGCCCCCGTGGGGGTGTCCCACAACGGTATAAACGGGCGACAGGTTCGCGGAGAAACGCTCACTACCCAGGGGTTCTACGGACGCAGCGCCGCGCAGCGCCCGTCCTTGCTCAGCTCGGTCCATTGAGCAACCTTAACGAACGAAAGGCTTGAAACAGTAGATTGGCACTGCGAAAGAGGTCTCTCATGAGAACAATCCCCCACTTCATCAACGGCGAGAAGGTCGAAGAGCCCGGTCAGTCGAACGTCTTCAATCCCGCCACCGGCGAGGTCACGGCGCAGGTGCCGATTCCGTCGCCCGCGTTTATCGACAACGTTGTTGACGTCGCGGTGAGCGCGGCCGTGCAGTGGGGTCAGTCGACCCTCTCGCGACGAACGAACATCCTCTTCACTCTTCGACAGTTGATCGTCGAGCACACCAACGAGTTAGCCGCGATCATCACTTCGGAACACGGTAAGACGCTCGCCGACGCCAAAGGCGAGATCGCCCGTGGTCTTGAGAACGTCGAGTTCGCCTGCGGACTCGTCGAACTCTTAAAGGGTGGCTTCTCCGATCAGGTCGCCAAGGGCGTCGACGTGCACTCCACGCGCGAGCCCGTGGGCGTCGTTGTCGCCGTCACGCCCTTCAACTTTCCGATCATGGTGCCGCTGTGGATGAGCGCGAACGCGCTGGCGAGTGGCAACGTCGTGATATTGAAACCCTCCGAGCGCGACCCGTCGGTCTCCATTCGTCTCGCCGAGCTCTTGAAAGAAGCGGGTCTACCCGACGGCGTTTTCAACGTGCTCCAGGGCAACGCGACGACGGTGAAAGCACTCCTGGAACACCCCGGCGTCGACGCCGTCAGTTTCGTCGGCTCCACGCCCGTCGCGCGCTCGGTCCACGAGAGCGCCAGCAAACACCACAAGCGAGTCCAGGCGCTCGGTGGGGCCAAGAACCACATGGTCGTGTTGCCCGACGCGGATTTGGACGTCGCCGCCGACGCCGCGATCAACGCTGGCTACGGATCGGCCGGCGAACGTTGCATGGCGATCAGCGTGGTGGTCGCGGTAGGCGACGTCGCCGATCCCCTCATCAAGAAGATCACCGAGCGACTCGATCGTCTGAAGGTCGGTCCCGGCGACGACCCGACGAGTGACTTCGGTCCCCTCATCACGCGAGAACACTTAGAGCGCGTCGTGAGTTACGTCACTTCGGCCAAGGAGGACGACATCGAGGTCGTCCGTGACGGCACGACCCTGACCAACGGCGGCGGCTTCTTCGTCGGACCAAGTCTCTTGGACGGTGTGCGGCCCGGCACGAAGGCCTACGACGACGAGATCTTCGGCCCCGTCCTCGGCGTCGCGCGCGTGGCGACCTTCGACGACGCCATCGCCCTCGTGAACGGCAACCCCTACGGGAACGGCGTGGCGATCTTCACGCGTGACGGTAACGCGGCGCGGCTCTTCTCGCGCCAAGTCCACGTCGGCATGATCGGCGTCAACGTGCCCATTCCCGTCCCGATCTCCGCCTACTCCTTCGGTGGCTGGAAGGACTCGCTCTTCGGCAACACCCACATCTACGGACCCGAAGGCTTCGCCTTCTACACACGGGCAAAAGTCGTTACGACGCGTTGGCCCCAGCCCTCGGAGTCACAGATCGACCTCGGGTTTCCCACCACTCGCTAGGCCACGTTCAACGCCGCCATGGGCCAGCACGTAAGACGGTGGGGACCGTAGACCCTGATGGGTTGACCTACTATTTCTCCAGCGAGGACCCTCGAACGGCGTTTCTCGCGGGCGCGCGTTGTTGCGCGAACCAAGTGATCCAGTGAGGACGAACAAGGACCGATGAGTAAACAGCACACCAGCATGAGGGCGTACGGGATCCTCATTCGCGACGAAAGCGTGCTGCTCGTTCGTTCGAGTAGTGCCCAGATCAATCCCCCACTTTGGTGGCTGCCCGGTGGCGGCATTGACTTTGGCGAGTCTCCCGTACAGACGCTGCTGCGCGAATTTCACGAAGAGACGGGCCTCTCGGTGAAGGACCCCGTCTTGTTCGACGTCGCGAGCGACGTTCGTCGACGTCCGAATGGCGACCGCATTCACACCGTGCGCGTGCTCTACACCGTCGCCCTCGACGGCGGGGAGTTACGCGACGAGATGACGGGCACCACCGATCAAGCTCAGTGGTTCAAACTCCACCAGCTGAGTGAGGTCAACGTCGCCGAGTACGCCGAGCACGCGATTCAAACAGCGTTGGGAAAGTAGAGCACGGGCATCTCGCGCTTAATGAGCTTGCCCGCGGGATTGCGCGGCAATGGCTCTCGAGTGAAGGCGACGCGCGACGGGATCATGTAGGCCGCGAGACGCGACGAGAGAAAGACGTGCAGTTCCTCCGTGGTGAGTGTCGCACCTTCTCGCACCATGATCGCGGCGGCCACCTCCTCACCGAGTCGCTCGTTGTAGAGACCAAAGACGGCCGCTTCGTAGACGGCGGGATGCTCGTAGATCGCCGATTCGACCTGGGCCGAGTAGACGTTCTCGCCCGCGCGGATAATCATGTCCTTCGCGCGGTCCTCCACGTAGAGGAAGCCCTCGTCACTGACGTGTCCGAGGTCGCCCGTTCGAAGCCAGCCATTTTGGATCGTCTCGTGGGTGGCTTCGGGATTTCGCCAGTAGCCGCGAATCAACGTCGGCGACTTCAGCCAGATCTCGCCGCTCTCGCCGGTGGGTAGTGAGTGCAGGGCCTCGTCACGGATATCGGCGTCCATCACGATCGTGGGAACTCGGCCCGTGGACGTGGGATGGCTGAGATAGTCCTCGCCGTAGTTGCCCGGACCGTAGGCGTTGGTCTCGGTCATGCCGTAGCCCAAATTGGGACGGCCCTTCGTGAACGACTGTTCGACGCGCGCGACGAGCGTCGGCGGCGCCGGCGCGCCGCCCCCGCCAACGGCCGTCAGCGAGGACGTGTCGTACTTCGAGAAACTCGGTGACTCCATGAGGTCCCAGGCTTGAGTGGGTACGCCCACGAAGTTGGTGACGCGGTGGCGCTCAATGAGGGCTAGGGCTCGTTCGGTGTCCCACTTGTACATCATCACGAGTTTGAAGTGCCACGTGAAGCACGACAACATCACGGGAATACAGCCGGTGACGTGAAAGAGTGGCACGATCAAGATGAAGCACGGCGCCTGCCCACTGCCTTCTTCGTCTTGGTCGCGACGTACGGCTTGAATTGCCGCGCCCGATGAGAACGCCATGATCGTCTGACAGATGGCGCCGTGTGTCGAAACCGCGCCCTTCGGAAATCCGGTCGTGCCCGAGGTGTAAAGAATCGTGGCGTCGCTTTTGGCGTCGAGGTCGACGTCAGGCATGGTCGCGCCCTTCACGACCACGTCCTCCCAGCGCTCGACACCCGGAGCGTAGGTCGCGTCTTCCTTCAATCGCACACCGAGCAGTCGCGCACCCACGCTCGTGCACGACTGGCTCGCTCGAAGGATTCGTTCGCTGTCGCCGATGAACAGCGACAGACCAGAATCGTTGACGGCGAAGTCGAGCTCGGCCTCAGTCCACCACGCGTTCAATGAGACCGAGATCGCGCCCACCGAGACGATGGCACCAAAGGCGACCACCCACTCGGGATAGTTTCGCATGGCGATGCCCACCCGATCACCCTTCTTGATGCCGTAGTGGTGCACGAGGGCATCGCCGAGAGCGTCGACTTCTCGCATCACCTCAGCGAACGTCCACTCCTCGTCTTCGTACGCGAGGAACGTTTCCTCGAGGCCTCGCGCGGAATCGAAGAACTGACGAAGCGTGGCCGGCGTGTTCTTGAAGACTCTATTCGTGACGCCGTCGTGCTCGACTTCGATGACCTCGAACGGCTGTCCCGCGGCGGCGACGTCCGCGATCGCCTCAATAAGACTGCGCACCAAGCACCCCCATGTTGACGACATCCTAGACAGGCGACGTTGGCACTCACGACACACCACCCGATCGCCGCGGCGCCGACACGGCCCTCTTCGCGACGAGAGACACGCCCTTCTCAACCGCGCGGAACCTACACTTCGCACTAGAGATTATTGAAAGGACCGCCGTGTTGGCTTCAAACTATCCCTTGTTCGACGTATTCATCTCGACCCTGTACTTCGCCCTGTTCATCTTTTGGATGATCCTCGTCTTTCACGTCGTGCTCGACATCTTCAGTAGTCACGACCTGAGTGGTCCGGCCAAAGCCCTCTGGGTCCTGTTCATCTTGATACTTCCCCTAGTGGGTTGTCTGGTCTACGTCCTCCTGCGAGGGGGCGAGATGCACACTCGAAGAGTTCGCGCCGTGCAGTCACAGCAAAAGGCCTTTGAGGACTACATCCGCGCCGTCGCCAACACGAAGGAGTGAGCTCGAAGGCGAGTCAGCGCGAGGCGCCGAGTGACGTCTTGATGAGCGACGCCTTGTGGGCCATCCGCTCGACGGACTCGGCGATCTTCGCTTTGACGTTCACGAGGTCGATACGGGCGATCTCGGCCTCTTTGCTGAGACCCTTCAGGTGCTCGATGTCCCAGAGAGCGAGCACCGGCGTCAACACGTCGCCCAAGTACTGGCCGAGTCCGTAGATTCCCTCTTTGGCGATGCGCACGGCGTGACGGGTAAAACTAGGAATCCCGGTGCCGGGCATTGCGAAGGTACTCACTTGTTTGGAGACCGCGATCATCATCGCCGAGGGATCGATCGCGAAGGCGGCCAAGGTGAGGTCGCGATAGAAGAGGTAGTGCTTTGTCTCGTCGCCGGCGATCAACGCGAGGACGTTGCGACCAATTTTGTCGTCCTTGGGCAGTTTCGCGCCCGTGTTGCGGTGCGCGATCTGCGTGGCGCGTTCTTGGAACGATACGTAGGCGATCAGTTCGGCGAACGTCGCTGGATGGGGAACCTCGCCTTTTTGCATCTGGACGCGTCGGCCCTCCTCAAGGGTCGTGGGATTGATGCAGCGACTGATGTGGACCCAGTCGCGCATGACCATCGCGTGACGATTTTCTTCCATGGTCCACTGGCACGTCCACTCTCGAATGGGGTGGCCCTTGGGCGAGTATTCGAGGATCGAGTCGGTGTAGTACGGCAGGTTGTCCTCGGTCAAGAGGTTGACGAAGATCGAACTACGCACCCCGTCAGGAATGGGATAGTCCTCGGGCGACCAGGGACGCTTTAGAAAACTCTCGCCTTCACCCCAGTTGATCTGCTCGTGCGGGAACCAGAGGCGCGGCGCTTCCATGTGTCGGTTGTAGAGGCGCTCTACATCGGGCGTTATCTCCTCTAAGAGGTCAACATGGCTCTTGGCCAATCGAGTGCTCAAGTCGTCAAACCTCTCCGTTAGTGGGTGACTAACGACCCAACCTTAACCCTCGAGATGAAATCGACTTCGTCACTCTTGTGATTGGCCGCACAAAGTGACCCAAGTAGCCTGATGACCTCGTGAAACTCATCAACACCCTCGTCCCCAGCGATTTTCGCTCGTCGATTCGCGGTCCCCTGCGTCGTTTTTACCTCTGCACCTTCATCGCGTGCGTCGCTAATGGACTCACCCTCTCGCTCTTCGTCATCTACCTGCACAACGTGCGCGGCTTCTCTACCAGTTTCGCGACGTTGCTTCTCGCCCTGTCGGCGGTAGTGGGTATCGTAAGTGCGCCGCTCTGGGGATCGATGACCAATCGCCTTGGACCGATCCGCGTGATCCTCTTTGCGTCCGCCTGTGATGCCATCGCACTCGTCTTCTGGGCGCTCGCCCACACGCACACCCAAGCGTTCCTCGCCGCGCTCTTCATCGCGGTCTTCGGGGGCGCCGGATGGGGACCGGGCAGCACAATGCTCTGCCGCCTCGTATCGCCCTAGCATCGACAGCGGGCCTTTGGTTTCAACTTCATGTTGGTCAACCTCGGCATCGGTTTCGGGGGTCTCACCTCCGCCTCCGTCGTGAACCTTCAGCACCCCAGTACCTTCGTCGCGCTCTACATCTTCAACGCCGGCGTGACGTTACTCGCCGCTCTCTACTACCTCACCCTTCGACGACACGGCGGACCCATCAAAGAGCACCACGAAGACCCGACAAAGAACGCCGAAGGTGTACGTTTCAATTACAAAGTCCCAACCGGTATCCAACAGAATGTCAACTTCTTCGTTGACGACAGTGAATCAACGTCGTTGCGAGTGGCGAACGCAACACATTCATTTCAAATGTTCCCACTCTCAGAAATTTGTAAGGCCGTCCTTTTGAATGACGCGCACATCGCTCGTAGGCTTACGACACGTGCATGCACCCCTGACGAAGTCCTCGTTCGTTGTTGTCGTGGCCGCGGTGGTTCTCGTAGCTACCGCGGGCGTTGCCTACCCCGCGACGTCCATCCCACCCACGTCCATCGGTTACGACATCAGTTTCCCCCAGTGCAGTGAAGCCCAGCCCCCGTCGCCGGGCTTCGGCATCGTGGGCGTCAACGGCGGCCATGCCTTCAGCGCCAATCCCTGTCTCGCGAGAGAGTTGGCCTGGG
>PLNQ01000145.1 GCA_003141815.1 Acidimicrobiaceae bacterium
TCAACCGCCAGTGTCTGGTAGCGGACCTGTTGCTTCGGACCTCCGACACCACAGCTCTGCTGTTAGTTTTTGGCCCGACATCGTCAAGCGTGACGTAAGGCGGAACTACCGACCTTTGCCGCTGCCATTAAATGCAAAGATCTTCGTGCGACTTCCGTTGGGGGTTCTTGGCAAGATGGATGAATACTGACTAGCCGGTTTCTCGAAGAGGGTACGACGAAGCAATTCTCCAGTGCGCCTCAGCACGCCGTCCACCCGAAGGGCGATCTCATCGTTAGACGGCCTTTCTGCAAGTACAGCACCCAGCGAATCCTCATCAGCGTGATACGCCGGCTGAGCAAGAAATTTGGCAGTCGATGTGATGTCGCCATCGTCTCGTGCGTTCGAAGCATGGTGGGACCTGATGAATCGCACCCTAGTCGTCTAGTTTGTCCAACGATGAGTTCGCCGAACCATCGGAATGTAAGCTATCGATCACCACAACTGTGATATCTGATTCGACACAGCGCCGAAGCTGTCGATCACGATTGGTGGCGAATCGGCGTCTCCAGCAGAGGCCTCGCCGGCAGCGACCACCTCCAATAGCGTTGATCGCACCGACTCACTGAGAAACCTCGAAGGCTGAGCCCAAGAATGTTCGTCGCGAACTCGATGATGGTGATAGCGAAGCGGAACGTAGATCGCCAGATCTCGCCGAGCCCTCGTCACCGCGACGTAGAAGAGTCGACGCTCCTCTTCTAATCCCTCCGGTGTTGCCAGCGACATGTCGGAGGGAAAGTTACCGTCGGCCGCGTGGATGACGTGGACGGCGTCGAACTCGAGGCCCTTCGCCGAATGGACAGTCGAGAGAACGAGCCAGTCCTCGTCCACCATCGGCGGCCCCGCAAGATTGCCCGTCGAGGCCGGAGGATCGAGTGCCTGCGCCGCCGCCACGTCGCTCAGACGTGTCGCGTCGCTGCAGGCCAACACGAGAGCGCCGAGATCCTCCAAGCGCGGGATTGAGTCGTCGTAGGCGGCGATGATGAGTGGCGCTATTGCGTGGCGCAGTCGATCCGCGTGCACGACGAGCGGCTCGTCGCTCGTCGAACCGAGAGATTCAATGAGTCCTCGGGCCATCTCGCCGGTTTCGCTCGGGAGCACGTCACTGACGTGCGCCCATCGTCGGCTTATCTCCTCCATTGAGAGAGGGAGCATTCCGTCGCTGTCGCGCAGTGCGTCGATCGCGCGTCGAGCTTTCGCCGGTCCCACGCCGGGCATCAACTGAAAGAGCCGGAACCAGGCCATCTCGTCTCGGGGGTTATCCACGAGACGGAAGGCGGAGAGGAGGTCTTTGACGTGTGCCGCTTCGAGATATCTGAGGCCGCCGTATTTAATGTAAGGAATGTGACGCCGCGCTAGTTCAATCTCCAGGTCGGCACTGTGGTGCGCGGCGCGAAAGAGTACGGCCTGTCGTTGCAGCGCGATCCCTTGTTCGTAGAGTTCAAGAACACGGTCAGCGACCACCGCTGACTGCTGGCGCTCGTCGACGCAGTGGATCAGCGCCGGTGGAACGGCACCCGCTGTCGGCACGTGTTCGCGTAGTACCGCACAGAATCCCTCGGGTGCGTCGGCCGCGAGAGCGTTCGCCACGTCCAGGATGGGAGTGGATGATCGGTAGTTGGCGTTGAGGGTGATGGTGGTGAGCCCGTCAAAGTACTGCTCCGCGTCGAGCAAGTACCGAGGCGAGGCTCCACGAAAGCCGTAGATCGCCTGTGCGTCGTCGCCGACGAGGGTGAGGCGAGGGTCGCGTTGGCGCAGCGCCCTGAGAATATCGAGTTGCAAGAGATTGACATCTTGAAACTCGTCGACCAGCACGTGGTCGAACGCGGCGCCAAGACGTTCTCCTAGTACTTCATGTTGTACGGCAATCCGCCAAAAGAGAAGGAGGTCGTCAAAGTCCAACAAGCCGAGTAACTGCTTTCTCACTATGAAGGCCCGAAAGAGAGAGGCGATATCGTCGCAGTGCTCGACGCACCAGGGAGTCATGTCGCTCATGACGTCCTTGAGAGGAACGCCGGTGTTCACGGTGCGCGAGTAGAGGGCGGCCAGCGTGGACTTCTTTGGGAGCCTCCGTTTGCCGCTCAGTATTCCGAGGTCGCTTCGCACCAGATCGAGCAGGTCGGCGCTGTCAACCTGGTCGAGAACGCCAAACCCCTCAGGCAGACCGACGGCGGAATGGTGGCGTCGCAGTGTGTGGTGGGCCACCGAGTGGAACGTTCCGCCCGAGACCATTTGAACTTGTTCATCGCGCCGCAACGCACGCACACGTCCGATGATCTCGCGGGCTGAGCGGCGCGTGAAGGTTAAGAGAAGTATTCGATCCGGTGCCACGCCGCGCTCGAGAAGGAACTCCACCCGGGCGCTCAAGGTAGTCGTTTTGCCGGTCCCGGGCCCCGCTAGAACTCGGAGCGGCCCGTCGCCAAATGAGGCAGCTTCTGTCTGGCGCTCATTGAGTTGTTGTCGAGAGGCGAACATGCGTCGGACGCTACTTTGGGGCTGTAACGTCGAGCACCGGGCGCTGGATTCCGGTATCAATCCTGTTGAGTCCGGTCTGCGACACCAATCAAGCTTCAGGCAGCGCGAGTCGCCAGCGCAAGGTGGCAGACCTAATGTCGGGTCTTCGACACCATTTATTGGGAGAGTTCCCTCACTTCAGGGATTGAGGAATTCCAAGCATCATTGATGCACGTAATTCGCGTCGTTAGGGGAGTCAATTCACGGCGGGCCCGCAAGGGCCCCCTAGGGTGTGTATGAGATCGTCTCGTCGATTGGAGGGCCATGGGCATCGTGCAACGAGAAACCGGACAGGGCCACGCTCACCACCACGCGCCGGTGCGCGATTACGCGGCCGACGCCGAAGAGGTGGACCGCACGTCGGACAGCCTTGCTCACTGGAAGTGCCTAGGTGTGGGGTGCGCCGCCTATTGGGCGCTGCCGCCTGGAGAGAAGCCACGGGGATAGCGCGTGGCACCGTTATCAGGTGATGGATTTAGACAGTCAGTCGCCTATGCAAGGTGGCATTCGAGTCACGTCGGGCCGGGAATGGAACAACAATAAATCCGTGCCGTAATCCACCGGTCATCGGCTCGGTCTATGGAGTTCTCGGTTCCGGATATGCCGATCCCGCAGGTCAATCAGCGAATCGACAAATCAAGGATGATGTATACTTACATCATGCAGAGAACGCAGATCTCCCTCACGGCAGAGGAACGCCAAGCACTTGATGCGGAGGCTGCGCGCACGGGCAAGTCCCTCTCGGCTCTTATCCGAGACGCGGTCGAGGCGGTGTACGGAACGTCGCGTTCGAGTGCCGACGACCTCGATCTCATGCGCCAATCATTCGGCTCGTGGACTGACCGCAAGGAGGACGGAGCCTCCATGGTTGAGGGACTGCGCTCGGGATCACGCATCGCTCGTAACGAGCAGTGACGGTCCTTGTCGACACATCCGTAATCGTCGACTATCTTCGAGGCCACCACGGTGCCGAGGAAGTTCTCGAAAGCGAGAGATTGGGTGCGCCGCTGCACGCAAGTGAAATTACTCGACTCGAGGTGCTCGCAGGAATGGGGACGAGCGAGGAGGGTGGCACTCGATCGTTCTTATCAACCTTCGTCTGGCATCCTGTCGACATGTTGATTGCCGAGCGCGCTGGCGAATTGGGTCGAAGGTGGCTGCCGAGCCATCGATCAATCGATAGTGCCGACCTAGCAATCGCTGCAACGGCGATGGTCACCGGTTGCAAGCTGCTCACGTGTAACGTCAAGCACTTCCCCATGTTTACTGACTTGAAGAAGCCCTACTGAGATCAAATGATCGAGACAGCGATCCCCTCGATGACTAATCTCGAGTGCAAGGTTGCGCTCGGCTCTAACAACGTGGGGCGAGGTGACCCTCTGGTGGGCTCCAATCGGTGCAGACCCACAATTCGTGGGACTACAATTTGACAATGATGCCTTTGACCTGCGAAAACGCATGCTTCTCCAGTATCTACACGATCTTTAAAGGCACCAGCGAGATCCAGCGTCTCATCATCGCGCGAGCGGTCTCGGGTGTGCAGATTCGCTAGCGGCTCGTTAGCGTTCGGCGATGGTTTCGTCTCTCAAGTTGGTGACGCTCTGCACGGGTAACGTCGCGAGGTCGGTGATGTTGGGCTACATGTTCGAGAGCCTCGCCAAAGTTGGCGGGTTCGACTGGAGCGTTCGGACGGCCGGCACGCACGTCGTTGAAGGAAGTGCGATGAGTTCGCGTACGAGGGACGCACTTCTGGCGCTCAGCGATCTCGGTGAACATCACTACGGCGGCCACCGAAGCCACCAACTCACGAGTGACGACGTGGCGTGGGCGGACGCGATCTTGACGAGTGAAGTGAGTCACGTCAACTTCGTTCGAGTGAACTTTCCCGAGGCCGCGTTAAAGTCGGCGTTACTCCACCAGTTCGTCCGCGAAGCGCCGCTCGACATCACTTTCAACGAGCAACTTCGCTTCGTGGCCTCGCGTGAGCCGTTGCCAGTCTTCGACGTTGACGATCCCGCCGGGGGAGATCAGGCGACCTACGACGCGTGCGCGACGAAACTCTGGGAACTGGCGCAGGTCTTTTCGACGATTGTTGGCGACGAAGAGGGTTAGTCGAGTTCGACGGAGCGAAGTCCGCCCCAGGCGAGCGTGGCACTTCGTGACGCGAGACGCTCGGCGACGCCCTGCGTGGGCGTGGGCCAGCCCTTACCTTCTTGTTGGATGAGCCACGCCGTCGCGGCGCCCTCGGCGATGCCCACGACGCCCGCAGCGAGTTGGCGCCGGTGGTCGGGCTTGATGCGAACGGCGATAAGTGGCTCGAGGAAGGAGACGAGGCCGAGCTCGACGGCTCGAAGGTCGCCCTTCGTTTCGCCTTCGTGCGAGTGGATGAAGAGAATGCGAAAGGCGTCGGTCTCGCTGACCACCATCTCGAAGTAGACGCGAAAGGCGACCTCGATCTTCGAGCGAGG
>PLNQ01000118.1:0-4347 GCA_003141815.1 Acidimicrobiaceae bacterium
CGACTCATCGGCAACTTGACCGGTCTCCTCGTCGTGTTGAAGGGACTGCCTCTTTCGTACAACCGCGACCTTCAGGAGGACAAGGAGCCCCTCTTCGACTCGGTACGTCAGATTCTCCTGGTACTTCGCGCGCTCACTGGGGCGTACCGTTCGATGACGTTTCACCGCGACGTCGCCAAGGTGGCGGCCGACGATCAGTTCCTAGTTGCGGTCGACGTCGCTGAGGAACTCGTCGCCGAAGGCGTCCCCTTTCGCCTGGCCCACGAGAAGGTTGGAAAGCTCGTCGCGGAAGCGGTGTCGTCGAATCGACCACTTCGCGACGTCGTCGCCTCGACGCCTGACGTCCAGCAGTTCGGTCACCTCTTCGACGACGGTGTGGCGCTTCGTCGCCGGCGTTCACCAGGGGCGTCGGGACCCAGCGCGAGCGCCGAGCAGGCGCATCGCCTTCGTCTTGAGGTCCAAGCGACGATCGAACGTCTTTGAGGTTTTTGCCTGACTGTCACAGGTCCTCGTCAGACTGAGGAAGTGCCACTAAACGTCAAGGACAAAACCTACAGTGAGAGTGCATGGTCGAGCGACTCCTAACTCCTTCGAAGATCACGGCTTGGCTGGAGTGCTCGCACTTTCTCTCCCTAAGGAATAGAGCCGACGCAGGTCAGCTGGACGTGACGACAAGGCCACTCGGCTCTCTCGCGGACCTGCTCATCGAGAAGGGCGCGACACACGAACGCGACTGCCTCGCCGATCTGGAGAACCAGGGCCGGACGGTCTATCAAGTTCCGGGACGCAACCCCGACGAGACCTTCTCGGCGTGGGTCGCGCGAATAGGCAATCCACTCGAACGAGGTTTCGACGTGGTGTACCAGATGCCCTTCGTCCACGAGGGAATCCGTGGCATCGCCGACTTCTTGATTCGTGTCGACGAGCCGGGAGAGCGCTTTTGTCACTACGAACCGATCGATGCAAAACTCACGCGAACCGAAGGCAAGCCGGGTCACGTCTTGCAGCTCTGCTTTTACGCCGACGCTCTTGAGGCATTGACCGGCCGTGCTCCTCGACGAATGCACCTCTGGCTCGGATCTGGAGAACGGGAGACGCTTCTCGTCGACCAGTATCGGCCGTATTGGCGGCGCCTGCGACGTCAGCTCACGATTCTCCTCAATCAAGACGACATCGTCGACACTCGACCGTTGCCCTGTGATCACTGCGGGTACTGCGAGTTTCAAGATCGCTGCGAGCGACAGTGGCGAGCGGAGGACTCCCTCGTGTACGTCGCCAACCTTCGACCCAACGACCGTGACGCGCTCGAGGCGGATGGCGTGCGAACGATCGTCGAACTCTCGAGTCGCGACTTGCCAGTGACAAACGTCAATGATGAAAGCCTCTCTCGTCTCTCTCATCAGGCGTCGTTACAGATTCGTTCTCGCGAAGAGCCCGAGGCGCCGCCGGTCTTTGAGCTGCTGGACCCCGGCGATGACCCCCTCTACGGTCACGGCTTCAGTCTCTTACCGGAACCCGATGAAGGCGACGTCTTCTTCGACTTCGAAGGTCATCCCTTTTGGACACCGCAACACGACCTCTTCTTCTTGGCGGGGTTGTACTACCGCGGGGACGACAGTGAGTGGAACTACGACGCACGGTGGGCTCATGACCTCGCGGAACAGAGCGGCATGATCAAGACGCTCGTCGAGTTTCTGGCGAAACGGCGCGCGTCGTTCCCTTCGATGCACGTCTACCACTACAACCACACGGAACGGTCCTCCCTCGAACGACTAACAAGCGGTACCGAAACCGAGGGCCTGTTCACGTCGCTCGTCGACTCCGGTCTCTTTGTCGATCTCTTCGTAGTGGCCAAGAATGCACTTCGCGTCGGTACCGAGTCGTACGGCCTCAAATATCTCGAACGCCTTGCAGGTTTCGTGCGCCATGGCGGCATCGAGCAGGGTGCCGGTGCCGTGGTTGAGTACGAGCAGTGGATGGCGAGCAAGAGTCCTGCGCTGCTCGACGATATTGCGCGTTACAACGAAGACGACGTGGCGGCGACCCTCGCGCTGCGCGAATGGCTCGTGGACCATCGTTCAAGCGACATTCCTTGGCGCGACGCGGTCATCGAAGTCGAAGAGTTTGGATTCGACACCGACGAGTTGGTTGAAGGACTGCAACACTTCGGCGAGGACAGCCCCGAACACCTTTTGGGGGACCTTCTCAACTATTGGCGCCGTGAGCGCTCCGCGAATACCACCCCGAAGTTCGCGCAGGCGGCGTCAGAGTTCGCGTCGCTCTACGACGATCGTGACTACATCGCGAATTTACGTTTTCTGGGATTTGAAGAGTCAGCGAACGCTAAGGGGATCGTGACCAGGAACGCACTGTTTTCTTGGCCGCCGCAGAACGTGGACGTCAAGTTCACGCGCCAGAGCAACGTACTCTTCACTGGCGTCGGCGTGGAGCAAGGCTACGGCTACCTGCCCGAGGTCGACCTCGCGAACCGGGTTCTGAAGATGCGATGGCGCGAGCGCTACGACGAGCAAGGCGGCACGCCGGCGGTGATGACGTTGGACGACTACGTTTCACCTCGCGAGAAGCCGGCGGTGCTCTTCCATCTGGCGGAGCAGATTCTCTCAGCGAACGAAGCCGACCCGCCCAGTCGTGTGTCACGGGCGCTGCTGAGTCGAGACCACCCACGATTCGAACAGGGGACGGGACCCGCGGGAGGACTCTTCAGTGACGATCTGGCCTCAACGCTGTCGTGGGTCAGCCATCTTGACGACAGCTACGTCGCGATTCAGGGACCGCCCGGAACCGGAAAGACGTACAGCGGATCGCACATCATCTACGAACTGATCAAAGCTGGGAAGCGCGTGGGCATCACCGCCATGAGCCACGGTGCGATCGACAATCTCTTGGTCGCGACGTATAACGTCTTCGCCGAGTACGGCGACCTCGACTTACTGAGGACCTTCCGGGGCGCGAAGAAGCCAACTGAGGGCGCGCTGGAGGGCGTTCGTTACTCGGGCTCGAGTGGCGAGGCAGAGAATGACTCGTTCAATCTCATCGCCGGCACCACGTGGCTGTTTTCGCGAGCGGGTATGCGACCGTACCCAGTGGACGTTCTCATCGTCGACGAAGCTGGTCAGCTCGCGTTGGCCGACGCCGTGGCTTCCGCGAATGCTGCGCGGAATTTGATCTTGTTAGGCGACCCCTTGCAACTGAGTCAGGTCTCCCAGGCTGAACACCCCGGTGGCTCGGGAGCGAGTGTGCTTGAGCACGTGTTGGGTGAACACCCGACGATTCCGGCGAACGAGGGAGTGTTCATCGCGGAGACCCGTCGCATGCACCCTGACGTTTGTCGATTCATCTCGAAGCAGATCTACGAAGGGCGACTGACGAGCCACGTCTCGTGCGCGCAACAGTCCACCCAGTTCGGCACGGGACTTCGCTGGCTTGAAGTGCATCACGAGGGTCGTTCGACCGAGTCTGAAGAAGAGGCGCATATAGTCGCCGACCAGATTGCCACGATGTTGGGAACGCCGTGGACGAACCAACGAGGGGAGACCTCGCCGTTACTCAGCGAGGACTTCATGGTGGTGGCGCCATACAACGATCAGGTCCGGCTCCTTCGTCAGTTCTTTGACGCGATGCCGGGCCTCAAGGACGTTCAAGTGGGTACGGTCGACAAGTTCCAGGGCCGTGAAGCGCCTGTGGTGTTCTTCACGATGACGACGTCCTCGGCGCACGACATGCCTCGGGGGCCGGAGTTTCTCTTCTCGCGGAACCGGCTCAACGTCGCCGTGAGTCGCGCGCGTTGTTTGGCGTACTTGGTGTGCACCGAGGCGCTGCTCAACTCTCGAGCGCGAACGATAGAAGAGATGCGCTTGATCGGCACGCTCAGTGCGTTCATCGAATTCGTCGAATTCGTCGAAGAGTAATCGCTCTCCCGGACGTCGCTGGCCTTGGTTGCGGTCACTTTTTGCCCAGATGAGGTGACGACTGGAGCGTCGTCTGAGAGTTCGGGCGTTGGTTACCGTGACGTTCGACCGACGTCGCGGGTGGACGAAATCCATCTCACGAGAGGTGTCGCAAAGTGGCTCGAGGGCCCCTCGTGAACTGCTACCATGGTCTTCCTGCTCCTAGCGAGTTCGGCACGAGACTTGCGTCTCCGGGCCGCTCGCTGGTAGGGTAGGCATCCCTGTCACTGGGGAGACTTAGTGACGGATTCGACGGAGAAATCCTGAGATGGTGTACTTCATACCTCCGACTTCGGTCGTGTGTGATGTCGCTCCTTGAAAACGGAAGAACGAGAGCCAAAAGCCAGTACGGGCGACGATGGACTGATCTAACAGGACG
>PLNQ01000118.1:4406-4666 GCA_003141815.1 Acidimicrobiaceae bacterium
AAGATTTAGTGGCGAACGGGTGAGTATCACGTGAGCAACCTGCCCCGAAGATTGGGATAACACCGGGAAACCGGTGCTAATACCGAATACCCTCCACATGTCGCATGACAAGTAGAGGAAATGTTTTTCGCTTCGGGAGGGGCTCGCGGTCCATCAGCTTGTTGGCGGGGTAACGGCCCACCAAGGCTACGACGGATAGCTGGTCTGAGAGGACGATCAGCCACACTGGAACTGAGACACGGTCCAGACTCCTACGGGAG
>PLNQ01000143.1 GCA_003141815.1 Acidimicrobiaceae bacterium
GGTCACCGTGCGAATCAACGCACACGACGTGTCTCGCGAGTTCACTGCCACGGTGAGAATCGACACCCCCGCGGAGGCCGCCCATTTCGTTCACGGTGGAATCCTTCCCTACGTGCTGCGACAGCTACTCGACGCGCGAACCTGATCGACACACGACGCTCGGCGGCGAATGAGGGCGACATCACTCGTGACCTGTTTCAAGGATCGCGAACCAGCGCGGATCACCTCTGTGGCGTGAAACGTTCCTCTGTGGTTGGTCCACACCCCAGTTCGAGCTCGATGGCCCGCCCGTAAGGTCGTAATTAGACATCGACAGTGGGCACCTTGTTTTAGCGAAGCCCGGTGTTAGGAAGGTTTCTACTTGACCTACCCGTTTTAGGATCAGAAGTTCAATTCTCTGAATGAGGTGACATCTGAATGAGGTGACACACTTGGTAAGCCCATCGGATGAACGAGCAGTTTTTCTTGAACACGACTGAAACCCTGACTTTTAATGACCGCAGTGTGTCAAACGTTGGAGAGATCTGGACCATTGGTCACTCCACGCGCTCGACCGAAGAGTTTCTCGCCTTGCTGCACGATCACGCGATTAGTTCGCTCGTGGACGTGCGCTCCTATCCCGGATCTCGCCGGTGCCCACAGTTCGGGCGCGAGACGATGAGTACGTGGCTGGCTAATGACGCCATCACCTATCAACACGCCAGTGACCTTGGTGGTAGGAGAAATCGACAACACGATGTTGACCCGGCCATTAACGCGGCGTGGCAGAACGCGAGCTTTAGGAACTACGCCGATTACACACTGGGCGACGCTTACCAAACAGCGCTGGCCAACTTAATCACCGTGGCGCAAACGTCACGCGTCGCGTTTATGTGCTCCGAAGCGCTTCCGTGGCGATGTCACCGCTCGCTCATTGCCGACAGCCTCGCGGCGCGCGGCTGGGTTGTACACCACCTCATGAGCTTGGGAAAGGTGACCGAGCACCGACTCGGTCAGTGGGGGCCGGAGCCGTTCGTCGCTGATGGTCGGGTCACCTACCCAGGACCACAACACTGAGCCCAGATCAACGTTGCCTCACTACGTTCGCCTGCCCTAACGCGAGAAGTTCTCTACCAAGGACCCACCAAGGCGCAGTAACCTTCGCCTTCTCCAACAGCGTCATCGCCGAATTAAGAGAATTTACATCAGTCGAGCTGTTCAAGCTCAACGGTTTCTACATCATTCAAGCCACATCGTCGTGCGCAGTTACTGAGCACTACTCCCGGGCCCTTCCGACAGTGCGCGCAGTGCGATCGCGGAGTGGGCAAAAGCCCCGCCAGCGCGCATCTCAGCGGCGACCCAGATCGCCTCCATGATCTCTTCGTCCGTTGCGCCTTTGTGCCGAGCAATCCGGGTGTGACCGTCAATGCAGTATGGGCACTGGGTGACGTGAGCGACGGCGACGGCGATCAATTGCTTCGTCACTTCGGACAACGCTCCGCTACTGAAGACCGCTCGACCGAATGCTTTAAAGGCATCATCGATTTCAGGCGCGAGTTCGTGGCGGCGATGTCCGATCTGCGCAGTGGCGATCGGATAAACCGATTCAGTCATGATGTTCTCCTTCTTCTCTTCACTGTGTACTTCATTCATCCTTGACGTACTCGTCTCGTATCGCCCTCGCCGACGAGACATTGTGATCCCTTGGCCGCCACCGGAGAGCTTCTTTGGAGGTGAACCCGGCTTCGTGCCAATGCAAGCCTTCGACGCAACCCAAGCCGGCATCTCTCCAGGCGGCCGCCGTCTGGTGCAACATTGAGCGTCCGTAGACGGCTGACACGAGTGTGAATCCATCCCCGAGAGCCATAGCAACCTCCAACACATCAAAGTTCGCACGCCCCCAGTCAGACGCCTCGGAGACGTCGAAGCCGAGCGCCTCCCAGTCGGCGACAGACGGTGACAGTATCGGGTGACCCGAGCCCGCCTCCGTGGAGCAGCGGATCAAGTCCACCCGCGACTGGGTGGCCAACAGACCCGCCAACTTGAGTTCAGGTTCGTCCATCACCTGTTCCACTAGACGCGATGGGCACCGTCGAGGAGATCTTGCAATGCCACTTCGGGATCTCGTAGTCGAGTTACGTCGATCTGGTCGCCCGAGCGGACGAGGTCAGCAATGGCATCGGTAACGCCCCAAACGTTGACATTCATGCCCGCGAGCACGCGTCCCTGTCCTAGCCAGAAGGCGATATATTTCCCACCGGCCACTTCACCGCGAAAAACGATCTGGTCGTACTTGCCGGCCTCGACGAAGCCTGAGTACTCCATGCCCAGGTCGTACTGGTCGGAGTAGAAGTAGGGCACACGGTCATAGGCAATAGCGCGGCCCAACATGTTGGCCGCCGCCACGGGTCCCTGGTTGAGCGCAGCGGACCAGTGCTCTAGTCGGAGGTGACGTCCGAGGAACGGGTACCAGGCGTTGGCCACGTCGCCGGCCGCGAACACGTCGGGATCCGAGCTGTTCAGGTNNCGCCAACGACGACCACATCAGCATCGATCTGGCGGCCATCCGCGAGACGTACGCCGGTGGCCCGATGGTCCACACCAGTGATCTCAGCTACTTCGACGCTCATGTGCATCGTGACCCCGTGGCGGGCGTGCAGGGTGAGGAAGATCTCTGCGACCTCGGGGCCGAGTACGCGCACCAGCGGCAGTTCCGCGGTCTCTAATACGGTCGCCTCGACGCCAGCGGCGCGGGCCGCGGCTGCGGTCTCGAGACCGATCCATCCGGCCCCGATGATCGCAACGCGCTTCGCGGTCACGAACGCGGTCTTGATCGCCTCGGAGTCGGCCACTCTTCGTAGGTACAACACTCCGTCGAGGTCGCCTCCGGGCACCTTTAAGTGACGAGGGGACGAGCCAGTCGTTAGAAGTAGTTTGTCGTAATCGAACTGCTCGCCGGAATGCACGGTCAGTTGGTGAGCGGCGACATCAAGGACCGTGGCCGAGCAGTTGAGGCGAAGCTCGACATCGTTGTCCACGTACCACCGCTCGGAGTGAACGAAGATTTTCTCCTTCTCCAATTTACCTTGCAGGTAGTCCTTGGATAGCGGAGGGCGGTCGTAGGGCCGCTCGGTCTCGTCACCGATAAGTACGACCCGCCCGTCGAAACCCTCGGAGCGCAGGGCTTCGGCCGCTTTGGCACCGGCCAAGCCACCACCGACGATCACGAACGTCCTTCGTCGCGTCATCTCGTCACAACCTTCGTCACTTGGGCACAGGTTTCCGGCACACACACCGTTCGACAGCGCGGCCGCGGCACACGGCCCGAGCTCGAATACGGCCAAGTGAACGAACAAAGGCGAGGGAACTGCGACGATTCGAACATTTCTGTTGCTCCTCTATTCTTGGACATCTTTCGAGCGCCGTCATCGGTGCTTACGCTGCCACGGTCTGGAGCAACAACGCGCCACCAAACGTCCACATCGGTCTCACGCGTGCTTATCAGTTTAATTTGCTCCCACGAACGCGCGTACACCGTGAGCTCGCGTGTCGGGTGAAGGCCACGACTTAAGCGAATCGAGCCCCAGTTGTCATTCGCCTCGTCAACCAGTCGAAGTACTCCCGCTGCTTGACGGCGAACCCCTCGATAGAAAAGCGCACGGCGCCGATTGGTTCAACGTCGTGGGCAACCTCTGACGCAATGGCCCGCGTTGAGTTGGCCTCGAAAACTACATCGACCGGAGGACCGGTTTGTGCCTTGAAACGCGGTCCTCCCCGTGAATAGTCAGTCTTCCCCAGAAGAGCGGAGCCGCAGAAGAGCGCGATGCAGTCGGGAATTGATTATTCTGGTATACACTAGAAATCTAATCGCTGCACCAGTGGCCTCATGAGGAGATTCATGGACGCGGTCGACATCCAACTTGAGGCCCGGGCCCTCGGCGACCCGACGCGCTACCGCCTGTTCCGCTACATCGTTGACTCCGATGAGCCAGTCGGGGTAGCAGAACTGACCGACTACGTGGGATTGAATCACAACGCGGTGCGCCAGCATCTCGCCGTGCTGAAAGAGGTCGACCTCGTCATTGAAGTGGTGGAGAAGCGCAGCGTCGCAGGGCGTCCCCGTCTGCTCTACCGACTGCACCCCGAGGCGGCTGGCAAGTGGGAGACGCCGGGACGGTACGCGTGGCTGGCCGGATTACTTAGTAGAGCCTTGAAGAACGGGATGAGTCCTTACGAAGTCGGTCGTCAAGCTGGCCTCGAACGAGGGCGCCAACATTTCGAGCAGGGTGATTCCGTCGAGACCCTCGAGCGCGAGTTGAACGAGAGTGGCTTTCGCCCGACCCGCAGCGAACGGGGCCGTCAGGTGACCTTCGTTCTCGGGCGCTGTCCGTTCGAAGAAGTCGCGGCCGACGACCCCGACACGGTCTGCCAACTCCATCTCGGTCTGGCCAAGGGTCTCAGCGAAAGCCTCGGCGACGTCACCGTTGACCGTCTCACCGCCAAAAATCCCCACCAGGCCGGTTGTCGTCTCGTTCTCAAGCGTGACCTCGTGTCGCGCCCGACGTAGGCACGAACGAAACGAACGCCGAGTCGCAGACCGGACATGCATCTGGTGGTCTACGGATCGTTCTACTGTCCCTAAAACCTGTTCGTCAGCAGACGAGTGGATCGGCTGGTGGCGTGGGCGCCGCCAGGGTTGAATGGCGCGCTGTCGTTCCCCACGACGACAGTGACGACCACGAGAGCACCAGACCCGACGTGATGGCCACGAGCGACGACTTCGTGCCGACCACACTGTACCGACGTCCCATGGATCGAAAGAAGACCATTTGGGAGGGTCCGTCGAGAACGTTTCGGGCCACCCTGGCGACCACGGCGATGCAGACCATGCCCCTCAACTAGAAGAACGCGGCGATTAACTCCATGGCTGTCAGGAATGCACTCGTTACGTGCAACTTGCTACTCCTTGAAGCGAGTGGTAAGGTTATTCTAGTTTAGCCTAGAAAATCAGGTCTGGGTGATTCGTGTCGAATCTTCGATCGTTCGCCGACCGGTAAAAGGAGTTGGAAGTCATGACAATCACTCAGATCCAAGCCCTCGACGCGATGCTTCAGCACCACCGCACGCTCGTGGCGGACGTCGACAACCGGGTTGCTGCGCTGGCCGAAGCCGTGAACTCGGGAATCGCTTACGAGCCCGCGGTAGCCGAACTCGTTACCTACCTCGCCGAGGACGTAATCCCCCACGCAGTGGCGGAAGAGCTCTCCATCTACCGCACTGCCGCCACCCGTGCGGACCTGGCCAACACGGTGAACGAGATGATCGCCGAACACCGTGTGCTCACCGCAGCCGTCGAATCTCTGGCCAACGTGTCGAATGGCTCGGCGGCACTCACGCAGGCCACGCAGATCGGCACGTTCTTCACCACCCACGTCGTCAAGGAGAACGAGTTACTCCTCCCCGCTCTCCTTGAAGATAACGACGTGGACCTCGTCAAGTTGCTGGAGCAGATGCACCGTCTGACTACCGCCGCTTCGGAGGACCCACCCTCGCAGAAAGCACCGGGCGCCGACTCCGAAGCAGTCGTACTGTCGCTTCTCCTCGAAGCAGCGAATGAACTCTCCAAGGTCGGCCACGGCGACCGAGCCTGCCGACTGGTCGCCTCGGCGTGGGCCGCCTTACGGTCCACAAGACCCACGCTCGCCGTCAAGGTCACGGCCAGCCTGCACCGACTCGCCAGGACGGTAGCGAGCGAGCCGATCACGTTGCGCTCGCACGTCAAAGGCTCGGACGATACAGCGATTCGAGAACTTGACGTGCGTCATCTGGCCCCGGCGCAGCGCCACGAAATCATCTTCTCCGAGTTCCACGCCCTCGCACCCGGAAGTGGTTACGAGCTCGTCAACGACCACGATCCCAAGCCACTGCGTTACCAGTTCGAAGCCGAGCACGCGGGAGATTTCACCTGGGACGCGATCGAGTCCGGACCCGAGGTGTGGCGCGTGAGGATTACCAAGCCGTTGTATGACGACGCCACCACCACTGAGAGTGATGCCCGTGATGGAACAAAGGTTCAAGAGCTCGACGTGCGGGTCCTCCCTCACGGACGGCGCCACGAAGTGATTTTTTCCACTTACGATCACCTCCCCCCGGGGGGCGGGTTCGTGATCGTCAACGATCACGACCCGAAACCACTGCGCTACCAATTCGAAGCCCAGCACGCCGATGAATTCACGTGGGATTATCTGGAGTCCGGGCCGAAACTGTGGCGGGTGCGCGTCGGGAGAACGCCCATTTCGACGTCAGTCTGAGAACGATAGAGGCGCGCGACGATGAGCGGCGCCTCCACCATCGCGAGTTCGAAACGATCAACCGCGAAGGGATCTACCGAGTGTCGCTGCCTAGCGACGCCGGCGTAACGTAACCGACGGCGAACTCTCGCGCGTCGATTCACGTTTATCTCGCGACTCATCTTTGGTGTAACTTGCGCCACGGCCCAGGAATCAGGAGCCCGTCGGTGCGCCTTCGCCGACGGGTCGTTCGGCGCCCGTGCGAGACGGCAGTCGCAGTGTAGTTACGGATAGGTTTGCTGCCACGCAGAGACCAGTGGCGATGAAAAGTCCGCCACCAATAGCGATGGCAATCGAGAACGACGCAGCAAATCCGAGACACACCGCACCAACTCCAGTCGTGACGAGCCCGTAGACGATGGCGGCCCAGCGGTGGTCGTAGAGATCGGCAAACATAAGTTGGGTGCCGTCGGCCTTCTCCTTGACACCGCGCCCCCGCAGCGCCGACCACAAAATGAAGGGCACGACTTTGTGCGCGTGGCCCACCAGAGCCACCAACAGCCATCCACTGATCGCCACGATCGATGCCGCCGCCAGAGCGATGCCCAGGTGGTGGTGATGCCCAAGCGTCAGTTCCCCCGCCAGGGCGAGGCCGACCCCAACGACCAACCAGGCCGCTGCCGTGACCACGAAGAGCAGATGCAGATCGGCCTTACGTCGGCGATGGCGAATGTGCAACAACAACGAGAAGAGGTGCGCACCAAGTCCTATGGACAAAATTGCCGCCCCGCACCACGCGAGCCACACCACCCCAAAGAGCAGTCCAGGAGAAAACAGGAGCACTCCGCTCGGAATCGCCCACACCGCGAGCCACGACGATCGGCGTTGACCCGGGACGTGGGCGAGCAGAAACATCGGCCAGAGCTTCTCGGCCACACTGACGTAGGTGAGCCCGAGCCAGGCGAACAGCCCGACGACCACATGGGCCAGAACCACGTGAGCGTTCAGATCAAACCAGTGCCCGCGGCGATCGATGACGTAGACAACCCCGTAACAGGCGGTCACCACGAATCCGCCGACGGCGAAGCGCAGTCCCGTCACCGGAGGCCCTTTGCCACGCGCCGACAATGCCGGGAAGATGTTCACTATCAGTAGCGTGACGGCCAGGCCCGCCAAGAACCCCCCGGCCTCGACAACGGACTCCTGCCTGGTGGCAAAGCCCAGCGGCAACAACCACGCTCCGGCCAGCCAACTCAGGAACGTCGCGCGCGAGAGCGCCAGCGAGCGGAACGGCCGTTGGGTAATCACCGGGGTGAACTGGTGGATGGCACCGAGTACCCCCATCGAGAGGGTCGCCAGCATGGCCAGGTGCGCCGCCGCGACCACATGGTCGTCAGTGGGATTGACAGTGCCGTACGAGCGAAACCAGATTAATGTGACACCGCATCCCACTAGGCCGAGCGACGCGGCCGCGAGAAAACTCAATGGCACCGACGGAGGTGGGACAGCGCTCGGAAGTCCGGGCGGGCGCCCCTGCCACCCGCCCGCGGGCAGTGACGGCGCCACTTCAAAAGCCACGACAGTGCCCAGTGGCTACGCGACGAACCATGGACGCGTCAGCGATGGCGATATCGGCAACGCCACCACCGTGGCTATTTTCGGTAGAAATAAAACGACCCTTCGCAGCGTAAAAGAGCGATAAACAACTCGTGCTATAACTCTAGTTGAGAATAGAATAACTAGACCGATCAAGTTGCGACCGGCTGAGGAGGTTCACATGGCATCGTTTGATGCGCGTCCGATCATTGCTGGCGGCGATGAGCCGTTCGACCAGATCATGGCCGCGGTCGGGGCCCTCGAACCGGACGAGGAGTTCGTAGTGTTGGCACCGTTCGAGCCGGTACCGCTCGAAGGCGTCCTCGGTGCACAGGGATTCTCCTACGAAGCGCTCGACATCGGTGGCGGTGACTGGCAAGTCACCTTTCGTAGGCCGTCATGACGTCCAACGACCAAACGCACGATCCGCACCCGACGGTTCCGGTTGGCGCAGCGGTTCGAGTGAACAACGTGGTTGGCGCGGCCTGGGGGGCGTTAGGGACTGTCCACGATCCCGAGCTCTACCTCGACATCGTTTCCTTAGGTCTCGTCTACGACGTTCGTGAGGAGGACGGTACCATCGTCGTGGAGATGACCCTCACCACGCCCGGTTGTCCGGCGTCCGAGACGCTCCCCGAGATGTCTCGGGCCGCGGTCGTTGAAGTCATGGACAGTTCAACTCCCGTGGACGTGCGCATCGTGTGGGACCCGCCCTGGAGCCCAGCGATGATCGATGTCGAGGCCGCCGCCGCGGCCGGATTCCGGGTTCGGTGATGACGAGACTCGTGTGACACCGACCATACGAAGCGATCGCTTTGCCGCGGGGTCACGCCTAATGGTCCGTGGCGAGTAGGTCGAATCCCCATTGGTGACCAACACGCCGTCGAGATTGTCCGTGCCAACGTCACTCGAGCCCCCAGCACGACGACTATCGAGTGTAGGTCTACCAACTGGCGCCTCGCGGAAAAACGAAGGAGGCGGTCGATTACGACGAATGGACCAGGGACGCCGCGCCAAAGACCGAGTTACGACGGTGGTACGGGCACGAACGGAGCGCCTCTCGGAGTTCGCCCGTCGCTACCGGGCCGAACTCCCGCTGGAACCCGCCAATGAGGTACTGCGAAAGCTCCCCAATGTGCGCAACGTTCGACAACTCGTACTCTTGACGGCTACTCGCGACGTCCAATATTCCAGAGCCACAGTTTTACGCAATGTCATCGTCAGGGCCAGTGACTCGTAACTTTCACTATGCGTGCAATGCCTACGTCGAATCCGCGCCGGGCAGTGCACAGGATAGGGCCAAACGCTGTGATTTCAACATCCCAAGGGAGACCACATGAGAACCGCCATTCACGGAATGCCTCGCATCGGGTTCGATCGCGCCCTCAAGTGGGCGCTCGAAGGCTACTGGGCGGGCACGGTGACCGACGCGCAACTCGACGATGTCGCGGCGTCGATTCGCCGGCGCAACTGGCAGAGCATGGCGACCGCCAAGGTTGACTTTGTCCCCTCGAACGACTTCTCGTTGTACGACCACGTGCTTGACGCCGCGGTCATGGTTGGTGCCATCGCGCCGCGATTCGTCAGTGCCGGCGCGACAGTTGACCGTGAACGATACTTCGCCATGGCNNCTGTGCAGCACCTCGATGCGCGACGGCGTTGATCTTTTGAAGTTGCTCGATCCGCTGGTCGCCGCGTACATCGAGGTCTTGGCCCAGCTCAAGCGCGGTGGCGCCGCGTGGGTGCGTATTGACGAGCCCGCTCTGGTGCAAGAGCGAAACGCCGAAGAACTGGCCGCACTGCGTCGCGTCTACCGGCGCCTCGGCGAGCACACGACTCGGCCGAAGATCGCATTGTCGACGTACTTCGGTCATCTGGGCCCGGCAATGGGAGTGGTTAGGGACCTACCGGTAGAGGCGGTGGGACTCGACTTCTGTCGCGGAAGGGAAAACCTTCAGTTGCTGAAGTCCTGCGGTGGTCTCGGGGACAAGACGCTCTTCGCGGGGCTCGTGGACGGGCGAAATATCTGGTCCAACGACCTTCACGCCAGTCTGGACTTGCTCGACGAGCTCACGCCACTCACCACGGAAGTCGTCGTCTCAACGTCATGCTCTTTGTTGCATGTACCCATGGGTCGCGCGGCTGACGAAACGGTCGACGAAGAGGTGCGTCCGTGGCTAGCCTTCGCCGAGGACAAGATCGATGAGTTGACCGTACTGTCTCGCGGGATTACCGGCGGTCGTGGTGCGGTCGCCAACGAGCTCGAAACAAATCGAGCCGCTCGCGCCGCCCGACGGGCCTCGTCGCGCGTGACCGACGAGGTGATCCGTCAGCGGGTCGCGTCGTTTGCTAAATTTGATCCCCGCCGGGTCGAGGGCGCGGGCGATCGGGCTGCGACCCAGCGCGCCGAGTTGGCGCTGCCGATCTTGCCAATCACCACCATTGGATCGTTTCCCCAGACCCCCGAGCTTCGACGGGCTCGGGCGGCGTGGCGCGCCGGACACCTCGATGACCCCGACTACGACGCCATCCTGCGCGCTGAGATTGATCACGTGCTGGCCGTTCAAGAAGAAATCGGACTGGACGTCCTCGTGCACGGCGAACCCGAGCGCGACGACATGGTTCGCTACTTCGCGGAGCGACTCACCGGATTCGTGGTCCCCGACGGGGGATGGGTGCAGTCCTACGGATCGCGATGCGTACGTCCCGCGATTCTCTTCGGCGACGTAGCGCGCCGCAGCCCGATGACGCTGGACTGGACTCGCTACGCCCAGTCACGTACGTCCAAGCCGGTCAAGGGCATGCTCACCGGACCGATCACCATGCTGCGGTGGTCCTTCGTGCGAGATGACCAGCCCGATCGTGATACCGCCGACCAACTCGCACTGGCCCTACGCGACGAGTTCATCGATCTCCAGGCGGCCGGATCTACCATCATCCAGATCGATGAACCAGCCTTACGCGAGGGCCTACCTCTTCGCAAGGATGAACGTCAGGAGTATCTCAAGTGGGCGACTCGCGCTTTTCGACTGGTTACCTCCGCGGCGACTAGCGCCACGCAGGTGCATACGCACATGTGTTACGCGGAATTGGACGACATCATCATCGTTCTGGACGAGTTGGACGTGGACGTCCTCTCCTTCGAGGCGGCGCGCTCTGACATGGCATCCGTCGACGTATTGCAGAGCGCGTCGTATCAGGGCGGGGTGGGACCGGGAGTCTACGACGTGCATTCACCGCGGGTCCCCGAAGTCGCCGCGTTCGAGGGGTTGTTGCGCCGCGCGCTCGAGAGTCTCGGACCCGACCGGTTGTGGATAAATCCTGATTGTGGCCTCAAGACCCGCCGCTACGAGCAGGTCCTTCCGGCACTAGCCCACCTCGTGGCGGCGGCACGAAGTCTGCGAGCCGAGTTGGACAACGGGGCAACAGTGCCCGACGCCGGTATCGAGGCCGCCAGTACCGAAACGCCACCCGGCTCGTAACCAATGAGTTCGAATGAGTTCTTCCAACGCTGGCTCGCCCCAGACAAGGGCCGGCTGTGGCTGGTGGCGACGGTCGTCGGAGTTCGCCCCGAATGCTCCGACGCCACGACGCTACGTCTGGAACTACCAGTGCCAGCAGACTTTGTAGCCGGACAGTACTATCTCGTGCGCATGCGAATCGATGGCGCTCCCGGGGTCGTCGAACAGGCGTATTCGGTCTCATCGTCGCCGTGGCCACCGTCTTCGAAGATCGAGATCACTATTCGTGAGATCCCTGACGGCCGCGCTTCTCCCTTACTCGCCCGTCAAGTGGGCGAGGGTGATCAGATCCACTTGCACGGACCCTTTGGCTCTCTGACGTGGAACGAGGCCGACGGAGGCCCGCTGTTGATGATTGGTGCAGGAAGCGGTGCTGCACCCTTTGCGTCCATCGTGCGGTTCGCCTCGGCCCGCCATTCAACAGTGCCAATGGCACTGCTCTGTTCGAGTCGAGATCGGGCGTCGATCCTCTTTCGTGAACCGTTGGAAGAACTCGATCGCTGCCAAGATCAGTTGTCGGTGATCCATACCTTCACCCGAAGCCCCCGGGACCTCTCCGCTCACTTTCATCGGCGCATCGATGCTTCGATGATCAACGAGGTAATCGGGAAACTTAGTTCGTGGGATCCGGCGCCGCTGTCGCTACTGATCGCCGGTCCTCTCGAAATGGTGGCGTCAGCACGCCAAGCCTGCCAAGCGCTCGGCATCGAGGGCGGGCGCATCAACTACGAACTCCACGCGTGACGTTACCCACGTCAAAAAAACTAGGACCCTTGACGAACTCTTCGAGACACCGACGAATCGCGCGGAGCACTGAATCGCGAAACGAGTTCACTGACAGATTCGGCCATTCCCAACTGCGCGAAGTCGCGGCGGATCGTCAGTCGTACTTCTCGACCCGGACCCGGTGCGGATCGACGCCAAGTTCACCTAGCCAGCCCTGCACGTCTTCCACCATCGCTGGCGGGCCACAGATGTACGCACGTCTCGGAAGCTGTCCCGCGACGGCGTCGGCCACCATGCGGNNGTAGAAAGCGTTATCGAAACTGCTCGACGCGCACACGAGGCGCATGGGGATGTCGAGATCCGCCGCTACCGCATAGCGAATCATGCTCATGAGCGGGACCACGCCGCTGCCCGCTCCGACCAACAGGACCGGGCCACCATCATCCGTCGTCCAGGTGAAACGCCCAACCGGACCTCGCACTTGGATCTGGTCACCCACGCTGAGACCCCGGACCAGTTGCGGTGAGATTAAACCGCCGGGTACCTCGCGCACACCAATATCGATAGTCGACGTCTCTGGCATGGGTGATGAGGCAACGGAGTAGGCCCGTTGAATCGGACCGATCCGACCAGGTACCGTCAGTCGCACGTTGTAATACTGCCCCGGGAGAAAATCGGCAGAATCTACGAGTCGCAGCCGCAAGGTCACGGCGTCTGGTGTCTCTTCGATGATGTCGATCAACCGGGCGTCCTGCCAACGTGCTGGCTGGCGGCTCGAGACGTCACCAATAATCCGCGCGGGCGCGATGGGCGTGGGCGCGGACGTGGCATTGGCGTCAATTGGGGGGACCACGGAACGAGCCTTTCACTAGCATGGACTAGAAGAAAGGTTACTCCGGTTACGCCAAAACAGAACCAATGCGCACTGATCGGCCGGGAAATCCTACAGCATTGCGGACAATGAGCGACCCGAACGAAAGGGGTATGACAATGCGCATCGACTACCGAACCGTCTTTCCCGCCGCGGTCAACGCCATGGCGACACTCGAAGCGGCCGTCCACTCAAGCTCTCTTGATCCGGAGTTGCTCGAGTTGGTGAAGGTGCGCGCATCCCAGTTGAACGGCTGCACCTACTGCGTGGACATGCACACGAAGGATGCCCAGGGTATCGGCATGGAGAGTCAACGACTTCACCTCGTCGTCGTGTGGCCCGAAGCGCCGGTCTATTCGCCCCGCGAACGCGCGGCCCTCGCCTGGTGCGAGGCGCTCACTTTGTTGCCAAGCTCGGGTGTACCCGACGACGTCTACGAGCAGGTGGCGCAGCAGTTCAGCCCCGAAGAGATTGTCGCTCTAACTCTCGCCATCGTCGCCATCAACGGATGGAACCGTCTGGCGGTGGGCTTGCGCACCGCCGTTGGAAGCTACGTCCACCCGGACGCGAATCGCGCGTAGCCGCGAGTTTTCGCATCGCCACGGCGCAACAGGAGACGGGGATTGATTCGCGTCCTATCGCCGGTATCGGGGACCATCCGCGAATCAGTTGATTCGTGAGTCTTCACTTCACTATTGCAGGCTCACGGTAAACCAACTGCTGACGACCTACGTCGACACCAGCAGAGTGTTGAGCTGGCCAGCCAGGACGTCGTCGTTACCCTTGTTGGCGATCGGTTTCATATGAGAACGTGCGCACCGTACGCACTGCACAGCTCGGAAACGAACGCCGAAGGCTGCGGTGAATCGGCCTGGAATAAGTGGAGGCTGAGGGAGTCGCGAACGACACCGCGCGCTTTAACAGGCCTCATTTTTTCGCAACACGACGAAACCGGTTCAACAAGCAACAACTCGAAGCCCTTTAAATTAAAGACCAGTCGTGATGCTCGAAACACGACGCAACACTCGTGAACTTCCTTCTAATCCCAAGGTGCAGAATCCCGGGCAGCCGTCCACCCCTCGGCCCACCCGTTCCCCGAACAGGTTGGGAACCCCTCGAGCGCTTGCAATCGCTGGCCCTGTCTTCGCGAACGCGCTCAAAGGGCGCTTTCTGGACGGTTTCGTTACTCGGTGCCTTCATGGCGGAGATTCTCGCGCAACGTACGTTTCTGAATTTTCCCGGTTGACGTCTTTGGAAGTGGACCGAAGATGACTTGCCGCGGCGCCTTGAAGTGCGCGACGCGCGCCCTGACAAAATCAATCACATCGTGCTCGGTCAGTTCCCCATCAAACTGCTTGAGCGTGATGAAGGCGACCGGCACCTCCCCCCACTTCGCGTCAGGCTTCGCCACGACTGCGCATTCGAGCACCATAGGATGAGCGTCAATCACCTGTTCGACCTCGAGGGATGAGATGTTCTCCCCGCCCGAGATGATGATGTCCTTCTTTCGATCACGAATTTCCACGTAACCGTCGGGGTGCATCACCGCCAAGTCGCCTGTCAAGAATCCACCGTCGAGCGTGGCCGCGGCGGTCGCCTCGGGATTTCGGTAGTAGCCAGCAAACAGGTTGTTGCCATGGAGCAGGATCTCGCCGATCGTCGCGCCATCAGACTCGACGTCGACGCCATCGTCGTCGACAACTCTGACGGGGCCGCCAACCACGTTGGCGACGCCTAGACGCGCCTTCAAGCGCGCTCGCTCGTCCGGCGACCGTGTGTCCCATTCGGAACGCCATTGATTGACGACGGCCGGACCGTAGCTCTCGGTGAGACCGTAGAGGTGCGTAACGTCAATATTGAGCTCGGCCAATCGAGCCAGCAGCGCCGGCGACGGCGCAGCACCGCCAGTCGAGACCTGCACCGTTTTTTCGAGTGGCCCGTCAGCGGCACCGGGTGCGTTGGCAATCATCGAGAGGACCGTCGGCGCGCCGCTGAAATGTGTCACGGGGCGCTCCCGCAGGATCCGCCATACCTCATTCGGATCAGGCGAGGGAATACATATCTGCGTTGAACCGGTCGCCGACAGGGTCCAGGTCAGACACCAGCCGTCACAGTGAAACATCGGCAACGTCCACAGATACGTGCTGTCGGCCGTCAACCCGAGGTGCAGGCCCATCGCCAAGGCTTGCAAGTAGGCGCCGCGATGTTGGTACACCACGCCCTTTGGGCGACCGGTCGTGCCGCTCGTGTAATTGATCGCCAAGGTGTCCAGTTCGCCCCGCTCGGGCAACGACGCTTCCTGCGCGCTCTGCAAGAGACTTTCGTAGTCGTCGGGTGATCCCTCGGCGACGAAACATCGGATGCCACAACGCGCCGAAACGTCTCGGGCCACTGCGGCGAATTCCGCGCTCGCGAGGATCACCCTCGCTCCACTGTGGTTCACGATGTAGACGAGCTCGTCCGGGGTCAACCGGTAGTTCATGGGGACGATCACGCCCCCCGATAGGGGAATACCGGCGTGTGCTTCCAACATGAGATGCCCGTTCGTTGCCAACACCGCGACGCGATCGTCCGGTCGAACACCCAGCGCGATCAGTCCGAGTGCGAGCTGACGAGACCGCTCCGCAAACTCTCCGTACGTGATCTGACGAGCACCGTCCACAATTGCAATCCGATTTCGGAAGACGGACCCCGATCGTTCAAGAAATGACGATGGCGTGAGCGGCGTGATGCTGCTCCACTGCGACAGACTCATGAACTCCTCCCCTCTGCACGTTCAAGGGCACGCTGCATTGGAGTCGGTCACGCACTCGAGCCGAGTGCGTGACCGACATCCCTTACAAGAGTGCGCAGACCGACTTCACTTCCGTGTAAGCGTTCAGGACTTCGTGACCCATTTCACGGCCCCACCCGGACTGTCGATAGCCGCCGAACGGCATCGCGGCGTCAACGGCGTGATAGCAGTTGATCCACACCGTGCCCGCGCGGACCTTACGAGCGAGCAGGTGCGCCTTCGAAATGTCACGGGTCCAAATACCCGCAGCCAGTCCGTAGTCCGAGTCGTTCATCA
>PLNQ01000080.1 GCA_003141815.1 Acidimicrobiaceae bacterium
TTTTGCGTGGGCGACCCCAACCAGTCCATCTACGGCTTCAACGGCGCCAATCCGACGCTCATCAACGAACTCCTCGCCACGTGGCCCGACATGGTGGTACTGGACCTCACGAGAAATCACCGGTCCACGGCCAACATCATCGCGGTGGCGAACACGCTGCTCGAAGAGGGGGCCCGCGGAATCATGCCCGCGAAAGACGAGGGTGAGGTCCCCCTCGTTCGCCAGTACAACACCGACGAGGAGGAGGCCGAGCACGTCGCCACGTGGCTCGGCGCACGACACCAACCGGGCAGTCCGTGGAAATCAATGGCGGTGTTGTCGCGTACGAACGCGCAACTCGAACTCATCGCGAACTTTCTCGACGCCGTGGATATTCCCAACGAACGGCGCGGGCCCGAACACTCGCCGGCGTCGGACCTCATGGCCCCGGAACTCTCATCACGCCATTTCAACGAGACGGACCGCGACGCCGTTGCCTTGTCGACGATTCACCGCGCGAAAGGACTCGAGTTCCAACACGTCGCGGCGATCGGTTGGGCCGAAGGGCAGTTGCCCAACTACAACGCGACGACGCCGGAGCAGTTGGCCGAGGAGCAGCGCCTCGCTTACGTAGCACTCAGTCGGGCCGAACACTCACTGCTCATCACCTGGAGCAAGGGACGTAACGATCCGCGCTACCCCGACCGATCGCCATCACGATTCCTCGCACCCATCGAGGAAGTGATTCGCGAACTCGTCGAGCGAAACGCACCACTCACCGGGGACGCTCGTAAGGCCCGTCTCGCCGCTATTCGAGCGTCACTCACCGAAAGTCTCGAACGAATTGAAGGTGAGGGCGCCCGCTCGAAGTGACGAATCGTCACGGGTATAGTTCGCAGCGGGTGACGTAAGAGTTCCACGAAAGAGGCCACGACGATGAACGGTGCGCACGCGCTACTCGCCACCCTCGAAGCCAACGACGTCAATGTCTGCTTCGCCAATCCCGGTACGTCCGAGATGCACTTCGTCGCAGCTCTCGACGACGCGCCCGCGATGCGCGGCATCCTCTGTCTCTTCGAAGGAGTCGCCACGGGCGCCGCCGACGGTTACGCCCGCGTGAAGGACTCGCCCGCAGCCACGTTGTTGCACCTCGGACCGGGTCTCGCGAACGGGTGGGCGAACTTGCATAACGCGCGACGCGCGCGCGTGCCCCTTCTCAACATCGTGGGCGATCACGCGACCTACCACGCACACCTGGACGCCCCCCTGCAAAGCAACGTGCAACTACTAGCTGACGCTCTCGAGGGCTGGTACTGCCGCACGACGTCGTCCGACGACCTGGCCGGTGACGCCGCCCGCGCTATCGAGGCCGCGTACGGTCCGCCCGGTCGCGTTGCGACGTTGGTTCTTCCCGCTGATGTTTCGTGGAGTGACGTCGGTTCCGTCCCTTCATCATGGCCGCGCACCGAGCGTCCTTCGCCACGCGCCATCGACGACGCTACGTTCGAGCGAGCGCTGGCGGCCCTTCGATCGAAGCGTTGCACAATCTTTCTCGGCGGCAACGCACTCTCGAAAGAGCAGACGGGTCTCGCTCAGCGGGTGGCGTCGGCGACATCGTCGCGATTGATGATGGAGACCTTTGCCACCAAGATGGACCGCGGGGCGGGCGTGGCGAGCCCCGAGCGACTTATCTACGTCAGTGAGTTCGCAGTCGATCAGTTGAAGGAGACCGAAGTTCTCGTCCTGGTGGGCTCAACCGAGCCGGTGGGCTTCTTCGCGTACCCCAACGTGCCCAGTCGCCTCGCGCCGGAGAACTGCGAGATCATCCACGTGGCACCACCGGGCAGCGACACCCTCGGCGCACTCGAGGCACTTGTCGAGGCGCTCCGCGCGCCCACCGTGGCACTCGAACACGGCGAGCCGACGGTTCCTCCAAGCGGAGAACTAACCACGCAGTCGTTTTCGGCCGCCGTGGGGGCCACGTTGAAAGAAGGCGTCATCGTCGCTGACGAGTCCAACACCAGTGGCATCCACCTCTTCGGCGCCACGCGCTTCGCGCCCGAGCACCAGTGGATGACCCTTACCGGCGGCGCCATCGGTTACGGACTTCCCGTCGCGCTCGGCGCGGCCGTGGCGTCGAAGGGTCGCGTGTTGGCGCTCGAATCCGACGGTTCGATGATGTACACGCTCCAAGCGCTGTGGACTATGGCGCGCGAAGGACTCGACGTCACGGTCGTCGGACTGTCGAATCGCAGTTACGCCGTTCTCAACATGGAGTTGACACGCGTTGGCGCGGTTACCGACGGGGGCGCCAGTGCGCGCATGCTCGAACTCGACGACCCCACACTCGATCTCAGCCGACTGGCGCAAGCCCAGGGCGTGCCCAGCGTGCGCGTGACGAGCGCCGATGAACTCGTCGTCGCGCTCGAACGCACCTACGCGACGCCCGGTCCCATGTTCATCGAAGCCGTGTTACCGAAGGGCCTCCACTAGGAGTTCGGTAACGGCGAGCGTCGAATCGTGACGCTTACGACGCGTCGGCGAGAACGAAGAATATTTCGGTCTCGGCCGCGACTTTGCCGTTGACACTCGCCCGCCCGAAGCCCTTACCGCCGCGCGCCGAGAGTTTGGTCATCTCGCACTCGACGAGCACCGTGTCGCCGGGTAAGACTTGACGACGAAAGCGCGCATTCTCCACCCCACCGAAGAGGGGCAGACGTCCCACGTAGCGTGGATCGGCCAGCACAACAACCGCGCCGCACTGGGCGATCGATTCGAGGAGCAAAACGCCCGGTGTCGTCGGACGTCCCGGAAAGTGTCCGGCGAAGAACCACTCGTCGCCGTGCGGCGTCCACTCGCCACTTGCGCGCACTCCCGGTTCGATGTGGAGCAGGGTGTCGAGGAACAAGAAGGGAGAACGGTGCGGCAACCAGTCCAACGGGTCGAGCGAGACGTCGGTCATATGAGGGCCAACTCCGCGATTCGCCGATCACTGTCGACGTTCACCAGTCGGAACGTCCGTTGGTCGCCACGCTTCAGTACGTCCCTCGCGCGTGCGGGCGCGGGCGTACCCAGCGAGGTCGTCGGTGCGTAACACTCGACCTGCTTGTCACCCTTCAACTGCACTTTGATGACGGCCCCGTGAGAAGTGAAGGCCTTCACCTCACCCGCGACTCGTGACCCCACGCGGTACGTGTTCTTGAAGAGGGTGAAGTCGGCTTCGGGATTGACGGGCTGGCGTCCGCGTCGCAGAGCGACCGTTGGCGTGAGTGCGGGTGCGGGAGCGGGCGTCAACGGCGTGACTTTGGCCACTTTCTTCGCGGCCTTGGTCGCGGGAACCTTGACCGCGGTCTTTTTCGCCGGCGATTTCTTCACCGCCTCGAGAGCCTTCGCCACCTTCTTCGTGGCCTTGATTGGTGACTTCGCCGGAGACCGCTCCGTCACCTTTTCTGGCGCCTTCTCCGGTGCCTTCTCGTGCTTCGCCGCCGCCTTCTTCGCTGGCGCCGCCTTCTTCGCGGTCTTCACGGGTGTCAGCGTCGTGCCGATCGTTGGTTTCGCGCCACTGGGCAACGTGACGGCCAACTTCTTCGCGGCGCGCGTGACTTTGACGTTTCGCACTGGCACGCGTGGCGTGAAGACCCAGCCCACGCCACGAACGGGTTTGCCCCCGATGAGTCGTCCCACGTCGAAGAGCCAGGGATATTCGTCTTGGAACTCTTGGAACGAGTCGTTACTCAACACCACGCCGTCGATACGGTCGGCGATCTTCAAAATGAAAGCGTCGCCTCGGCCGACTGCGCCGGCCGGCGGTGTGACGATCTCGCCCGCGAGCATGGCCTCGTTGAATCGACTGCGTTCGTGGTGGGCGGCGCGATGCTCGAAAGTGGCGTCGACGACCACGATGATCTCGGCGGAGGGGTTCTCCTCACTAAAGGCGGTCACGGCCTCATCGAGCTGCGTGAGACTGGGCTTGACGCGCCCTTCAGTGGCGAGGTTCGAACCGTCGACCACGACGCGAAGCCGTGGACTCTTTGCGGGACTCACCCGATCGCTCGTGCCAGGAGGTCCGCTTGCTCTGCGGCGTGCACCAGTCCACTACCCGTCGCGGGGCTCGCCGACTCGGCGCGCGCCACGTGCGACACGCGAACGTGGCGCAGGTGATCGTGCATTCGTAGGTGCACGAAGGGCCACGCCCCCATATTCTCGGGCTCCTCTTGCAACCACACGACCTCGGCGAGATTGGGGTAACCCGCGAGCACTCGCTCGATGTCCGCGACCGGCCACGGGTAGAGCTGCTCGACGCGAACGACCGCCACGCTGTTAGCCGTCGTGGCGTCACGATGGCCGAATGCTTCATGCGATACCTTGCCCGACGCCAAGACCACGCGCGTGACGAGGGCGGCGTCGGCCACGTGGTCGTCGAGCACTGTCTGGAAGGAGCCGTGTTCGAACTCGGCGATCGATGAGCGCGTCTGGACGGCGCGCAACATCGATTTCGGGGTAAAGACGACGAGCGGCGTGGGGCGCTCGCGCAGCACTTGACTACGCAGGAGGTGGAAGTACTGCGCGGACGTGGTCGGTTGAGCGACACGAATGTTGTTGCGCGCGCTGAGGGACAAGAACCGCTCGATGCGGCCACTGGAGTGTTCGGGACCTTGTCCCTCGTAGCCGTGCGGCAAGAGCATCACGAGCGTCGCGTGCTGGCCCCACTTGTCTTCGGCGGCGACCAAGAAGTTGTCGATGATGATCTCGGCTCCGTTGACGAAGTCACCGAACTGCGCCTCCCAGGCCACCAGGGTGTTGGACGCCTCCACCGAGTACCCGTACTCGAAACCCAGCGCCGCGTACTCCGAGAGGAACGAGTCGCGAACCGTGAAGAACCCGGGCGCGCCCATACTCGCGAGCGGTACGTACTGTTGGCCGTTGTCGTAGTCGATGAGCGCCGCGTGACGGTGCGAGAACGTGCCACGGCGGGTGTCTTGACCCGTGAGGCGAACGTTCGAGCCCGCCAAGACGAGCGATCCGAGAGCCAGCGCTTCGCCAAACGCCCAGTCGACCTCGCCCGACTCGAGGAGCGCCAGACGTTGCGTGAACTGACGTTCGAGCTTGGGGTGGATGGTGAATCCTTCGGGGGCGGTGACCGTAGCCCGCGCGATCGCCATCAGCGTCGCTCGGTCGACACCCGTGTCGGGCGCCGCACGGTCCGCCGGGGTTTCGGCAACGGGGACGCCCTTGAGTTCGGGCACTGGAACGGTACGAACTTCGTCAAGCACGTTTTGGAGACGAGCGTTAAACTCATTGAGCGCGGCCTCGGCTTCGTCGATCGAGATGTCGCCTCGACGAACCAACGTTTCGGTGTAGAGCTTTCGCACGGAGCGTATCTGGTCGATGATCTTGTACATCTGGGGCTGGGTGTAGCTGGGGTCGTCGCCCTCATTGTGTCCGTAGCGGCGATAACACACAATGTCCAACACCACATCACGCTGGAAGGTCTCGCGATAGGCGAAAGCCAAGCGCGCCGCACGAGCGCAGGCTTCGGGGTCGTCGCCGTTCACGTGAAAGATCGGGGCCTGGATCATCTTGGCGACGTCGGTCGGGTAAAAACTCGAGCGGGCCGACTCGGGTGCCGTAGTGAAGCCCCCTTGGTTGTTGACGACGAGGTGGATCGCCCCGCCTACGCGATAGCCCGAGAGTTGGGACAGGTTCAGGGTCTCGGCGACGACGCCCTGACCGGCGAAGGCCGCGTCACCGTGGATCAACACCGCCAAGTACGGGTGCTCGACGAAGGGTTGGTCCGTGACCGTGCCGTCACTCGGGCGAATCACGAGATCTTGTTTCGCGCGCACGATGCCCTCCACGACGGGGCTCACCGCTTCGAGGTGCGAGGGGTTGGATGCCATCGAGACGTCGATGGTGACGCCGCGGGGATTCTTGAAGATGCCGCGCGCACCCTTGTGGTACTTGACGTCACCACTCCCCTGGACGCTCTCGACGTCGAGGTTGCCCTCGAACTCGGAGAAGATGTCGCTGTAGGACTTGCCGACGACGTTCGCGAGTACGTTCAGTCGGCCGCGGTGCGCCATGCCGATCACGGCCTCTTTCACGCCGTGATCGGCGGCCTCGTCGAGCACGGCCTGCAGCGCGACGATGGTGGACTCGGCGCCCTCGAGTCCGAATCGCTTTTGGCCCACGTAGCGCGTGTGCAAGAACCGCTCGAAGACCTCCGCCTCACTCAGGACGTTCAAGATCCGGCGCTGCTCTTCCAAACTGGTGGTCGCGTCGACGCCCTCAACGCGCTCTTGTATCCAGCGCTTCTGCTCGGGGTCCATGATGTGGCCGTACTCGATGCCAATCGTGCGACAGTAGGCGTCGCGCAGGATGGCGAGGATCTTCTCGAGGGGCGCTTCGTGCAGACCGGCCAGGCCGTCCACCACGAAGGAGCGCCGCAGGTCCCAGATGGTGAGTCCGTACGACGCCAGGTCCAACTCCGCGTGCAGCGGCGGCGGCTCGCTACTGAGGGGATCGAGGTGAGCGTTCAGGTGACCGCGGACGCGATACATGTTTATGAGAGCCTGCACGCGAATCTGCTTCAAGATCCGCTCGGCCTCTGCTTCGTTCGACGACGGATTGGAGTCCTTCGCCCACCGGGCCGGTTCGTAAGGGATGCCGAGCGAGGCGAAAATTTCGTCGTAGAACTCGTGTTCCCCGGTCAAGCACTCCGCGACGTACTTCAAGAACAGTCCCGACTCCGCGCCTTGGATGATTCGGTGGTCGTAGGTCGACGTCAGGGTCATGACCTTGCCCACGCCCAGTTCGGCGAGCGCGCGCGGGTCGGCCGCTTCGAAGCCGGCCGGCCACGCCAACGCGCCCACACCAAAGATCGCGCCCTGGCCGGGCATGAGACGCGGCACCGACTGCACCGTGCCGAGTGTCCCCGGATTGGTGATCGACACCGTCGCGCCTACAAGATCGTCCGCCCCGTACCCGCCGCCGTGCACTTTACGCACGAGATCCTCGTAGGCCAGCAAGAAGGTACGAAAGTCCATCGTGTCGGCGTCACGGATCACCGGCACCAACAGCGTGCGCGTGCCGTCTTTCTTCTGGACGTCAACCGCGAGGCCCAGACCGACGTGTTCGTGACGTCGCACGCCGGGGGTCCCCTTGTCGTCAACGGCGTCGATGAACGTCGCGTTCATCGCGGGAATTTCGCCCAAACCTTTCAAGATGGCGTAGGCAATAACGTGCGTGAAGGAGACCTTCGCGCCACTCGAACGGGCGAGCGATTCGTTCAAAGCGCTGCGGTTGATCTCTAAAAGTCGGGCCGCGACGGTGCGAACACTGGTCGCCGTCGGCACGGCGAGGCTCGCGTTCATGTTGGTGACGATGCGCGCCGCGGCTCCTCGAAGGGGCGTCGCTTCGGCGTCTATCGTCACTGGCCGGGCTGGCGTCGTCGTCGTCACGGTGTTCGAGGCGACCGTAGGCAACGTGGAACGCTGATAGTCGGCGAAGAACTCGCGCCAACTTTCCACCACCGACGACGGGTCGGCGAGGAAGCGGTCGTACATATCGTCGACGAGCCAGGCGTTGGGTCCAAATGAGCCCTTCGCCGGACGAGTTGACGATGAATCAGGGGACGTAGTCACCCTTCTAGCCTAGGGCCCGACACGATGCATTCGATGAGTGGGAGCGCCCTCAACCCCGGTAAGTTTCCACTGTGACCGCCCCGTCGAAGACGCCCGCTCGACTCCACTTCATGGCCAATGCTCCCGTCAAGGGTCTGGCCGTCGCCGAACGACGGGTCGAGAACTCTCAAGCCTGCGTCATCTGCGTGCACGGTGCGCTCGATCGCGGTGGTTCGTTCGCGCGTCTCGTTCGACGACTTGAGACCCTCGACGCCGTGATCTACGACCGCAGGGGCTATCAGGGTTCTCGCGACTTAAGGCCCGCCGACCTCAACGTTCACGTGGACGACCTGTCGAGGTTGATCGCCCGCGAAGCCGAGCGCCAGCCCGTCATTCTCTTTGGCCACAGCTTCGGTGGCTTGATCACATTCGGCGCCGCTCTGAGGGACTCGTCCGAAGTCCAGCTGGTTGTGAACTTCGAGTCGCCGTTGCCGTGGATCTTGCGGCGTGAGAGCTCCCGTCCTCCCCTCAGTGATGACGCACGTCACGAAGCAGAACGATTCTTTCGCCACGTGGTCTCGACCAAGGCCTGGGATCGACTCAGTGAGCACCAACGAGAGTCGCGACGATTGGACGGACCTGCCCTATTGCGCGACCTCGCGACGGTGCAGTTAAGTGAGGCACCCTTCGACCTCGAGGCCCTTCGCGTGCCGGCGACCTACGCCTACGGCGACGGCGTTCTGGTCGACTACTACCGTGCGCTCGCCGTTGAACTCGTGAAGGTGAATCCGTCCATCGAAACGGTCGAGATCGAACACGCCAATCACGACGCGCACTTGAAGAACGCCGATCAACTCGCCGCGATCGTGCGACGACGCTGGGACCAGGTATGCGCGTCGGTGTAACGGGCGCGTCGGGCCTCATCGGCCGTTCGCTCGTGGGCGCGCTACGTGAGCGCGGCGATACGGTCATCACCTTCGTTCGTCCCTCGACGACGACCTACGGCGCCGACGTCGTTCGCTGGGACCCCGCGCGCGGCGTCGTCGATGAAGGTGATCTCAAGCGAGTAGGCGGCCTCGACGTGGTCGTCAACCTCGCGGGAGCGGGAATCGGCGATCGTCGTTGGAGCACGTCGCGAAAGAGAGAGATTCTCGATTCACGCGTTCTCGCCACGGCGTTATTGGCGAACGCACTCGGTGAGTTTTCCGACGGCGGGGGCTTTCTCGCCAACGCCTCCGCGATTGGCTGGTACGGATCGCGCGGTGACGAGATCCTCGACGAAACGTCAAGTCGCGGCGTGGGCTTCCTCGCCGACGTGTGCGTCGCGTGGGAGCAGGCGACGTCCCCACTCGAGGACCGTGGCGTGGATGTCGCCCATGTACGCAGTGGCGTCGTCCTCAGCTCGACGGGCGGAGTGCTGAAGAAGCAACTTCCCCTCTTTCGAAGTGCACTCGGCGGCCGCTACGCCACGGGCGGGCAATGGATGAGCGTCATCTCTCTCTTTGACCAAGTTCGCGCATTGCTGTGGACGATCGACCACCGACTCACGGGTCCCGTGAATCTCGTGGCTCCCAATCCCGTCACGAACCAAGAGTTCACTCGTGTGCTCGCGCGCGCGCTCGGTCGACCCGCGCTCCTCAACGTTCCAAAGCCAGTGCTCAAGGCAGTACTCGGTGGCGAGATGGCGGACGAACTTATCCTCACGAGCCAACGAGTGACGCCAGAGAAACTACGCGGATCAAACTTCAAATTTGAACACGCCGACGCCAACTCGGCGCTGAAATGGGCGCTGTCCTCCACTCGTTGAACGAGGTCTTCGTGCTGATCAACGCGGCTGATGACGCCCCGGAGCGCACTACGCGCCACTAAAGTTTGTGCTGGACCGCAAAAAGCGGACCGGCACTTTGATCGTGGCCACCCAGGTGGCGCTGGGATTCAACTCACAATGCACTTTCTACGCAGATTTCGACTCCCCATTGCTTTTGCGGTAGCGCTGAGCGCGTTGACACTGGCGGCGCCCACCGTAAGTCAAGCTGCGGCGACCAGCACGATTACCTTCGCCGAGATGCCCGGCGCGAGCCCTAACTACATTTTCCCCTACGCCAACTGCCTTTACGATTCGCCGAACAACATTGGCCAGTTTCAACAGTTGATGTTCCGTCCGCTCTATTGGTTTGGGGTGGGTCCCTCCGTGGGTCTGAGTGCCGCTCTCTCACTGGCTAAACCACCGGTGTACAGCAAGACCAACACGTCAGTAACGCTCTCCATGAAGGGGTGGAGGTTCGCTGACGGCCAAATCGTGAACGCCCAGTCCGTGAAGTTCTTTCTCAATATGTACGTGTCCGACCCCCTCGCCTTTTGTGGTTACGAGCAGGGAATGGGAATCCCGGACCAAGTCCGCACCGTGACGGCGACGGGCAACACCGTCCGCATCATTTTCAAAAGAGCTGTGAACCCGACGTGGCTGACGGACGACTTCTTGTCACAGATCACGCCCATGCCCACCCGCTGGGATCGAGTGTCCGCCTCGCAGAACGGTCGTTGCTCCACCGGCGTCTACGGCGCGGGTTCGACGATCGCGTCGTGCAAGTCAGTGCAGACCTACCTCTCGGGCCTCGCGTCAAAGTTCAAGACGTTCAGTACAGCCTTTTGGCAAGGCGGTGCCGATGGACCTTGGAAGCTCGCGTCATTCGATAGCACCGGCAATGCCACCTTCGAAGCAAACCCGTTCTACTCCGGCCCGCAAAAGGCTCGGGTGAAACACGTGAAGGAAGTGGCCTTTACGTCGGCGAACCAAGAGACCACGGAGCTCGATAACGGAACCATTGACGTGGGCTACGTCGACCCGTCGACGCTGCCGCCAAGAGCGACGACAAAGAGTACCGGACCGAACCTTGCTGCTCTTAACGCGAAGTACAACCTCGAGGCGGGCTCGTTGTGGGGATTTAGCGAGGCCGTCTTTAACTTCAATCCGGCCAACAGCAAATCGGCGGCTATCGCCGAACTCTACGTGCGCCAGGCACTCCAGGAAGCAGTGAACCAGTCTTCGATCGTGTCAAGCGCGTTCAACGGTTACGGCTACACCATCGACAGCCCCCTACCACTCGCCACGCCGACGACACTCTCAAAGCCTTTCGCGAACCCCTACCCGTACGACCTCGTCAAGGCCAAGGCGCTGTTGACGAGCCACGGCTGGACCGTGGTGAGCGGCGTCATGACCTGTACGTCTCCGGGAACGACTGCTACCGAATGCGGTGCCAATATCAACGCCGGTTACACGCTGAACCTCAACATCGTCTGGCCCGGCAATTCACCCGAACTCAACACCGCGTTTAATCAAGAAATCGCCAGTTGGGCTCAGATCGGCGTGATCGTCACACCCAACTACGACACCGCCAACAACGTCGTGACCGACTGTTCTGCGACGTCGATCTATCAACTCTGTGTGCTCCAAACGGGATGGAACTACGCGAACAGTTACTTTCCTTCCGGCGAGGAACTGTTCACTCTCAAGGGTACGGCCAATTTTGGTGCGTACAACGACACTCACATGGCGTCGCTTATTAACGCCACCACGTCGAGAACCGGCAATCTAACGAGCTACGCCTCGTACGCTGCGCAACAGTTGCCGGTGCTCTATCAGCCTCAGGTCGAACAGACGGTCGAGGTGGTCAAGACGCTCAAGAGCTCCATCGGCTTCTCACCCAGTCCCCTCGGCAACTTCATGCCCGAGTACTACTACTTCTAACGGAACGTCGCAGAGCTGACGTATTCGTCTCATCGCCGGCTGGATGAACAAGGGAAGAGGTTCGTTTGGCCGTAAACGAAACCGTTCCGGCGGGTGAGACCGCGACTCGTGTGACCCACGCCGGGAATAGCGCGGAGGGATAGATTCGCTTCTCTGAGTTGCCAAGTGGGGTCATCGGCCCTCAAAAGGCACCAAACTTGGCTTAAAGTACCCATAATTGGGTTCGCCAACGACGTGAACTCTGAACTCGAAAAACTCCACAAACACCAATCAAAACAGGGTTGCCGACGTCACGACGGTCGTTTGGAACCAAACCTTAGATTATGTCGGTGGTCTTATTTGATCATTACCTGACCGTGTCTATCCTCTTACCTTCTTGTACAGTGAGTCCCAGACCGCCGATCGTGGCGGATGCGTGAAGAGCGTGATCACTTCGGTGACACTGGGAGGCAATAAACACATGCAATTCAAACAAAAGTTACGGATTCTCGTAACCGTTGGAACGGCGATGGCGGCGTTATCTTTGGGCCTGATTACTGGGACCATTGGCAGCGCGGGCGCCGCAAGCACGGATACGATCACTCTCGCCGAAGGTGCAGGAGCGAGCCCGAACTACATCTTTCCTTATATGAGTTGTCAGTTCTTCTCGGTAGACAACATCAATGCTTTTCAAGAGTTAATGTACCGTCCGCTCTATTGGTTCGGTCTTG
>PLNQ01000186.1 GCA_003141815.1 Acidimicrobiaceae bacterium
CACACCAACCCGAGGAGAACCTTAAATAAGTGGTTGCGCAAACAACCAGCCGCGTCGAGCATCGACGAGCTCCAGCGTCAGATTGACGGCTTCGTTCGCTACTACAACGAGCAACGACCCCATCAGGCGAGGAACTGTCCACCGATGCACGCCTGGCGCGCCCTGGACAAGGCGACGCCCACGCTCGCGGGTCAGCGACTACTCGCGAAGACTCGCGTTCGTCACGACCACGTCGACGACACCGGCTGCGCGACCTTGCGCTACCGGCGCACACTCCACCACATCAGTCTCGGTCGGCGCTATCGGGGACAGCGAATCATCATCTTGATGGCCGATCTCGACGTTCGCGTCATCACCGAAGACGGCGAACTCATTCGCCACTTCACTCTCAATCCGAGCAAGAACTACCAGCCGAGGAAGGACGATTAGTCTCTGGGGGTTCGTTTGTCCCAGAAATTCTGCAACATCACAATAGTGGGCCGTACCAAGTTGGAGGCCGCGTCCAATCGATCTCGTGCTGCATAAAACCCCTGGTCGAATGCTCTGCACACCCCGAGTGCACACCCTGCTGCACGGGTCGACTCTTATCACTGAAGTCTTAAGTCCAAGATTGCCGCGGCTGGTCATCACGCTAGGTTCCTTCCAGCGATGTGGTCGCCCATATTCGTTCACGTCGGAAATCTACCCGCCCGATGTGACTCCTGGACAGTAGCCTCCGTATGACTCGCGGCGGACAGCCGACACGACACACGCGAGAGCGGATGACGCTTTGAGACTCTTTTGCCCGAATCATTGGTTCATCGTTCATTTCCCGAGGATATCGACGCAGATGATCACTGTTGATATGAGTCGATGGTCAGTGAATCGTGAAATCGTCACTGATTGCGGAACCAATGTCTCGCCAAGTGGTGAAGGGCTGGAAAACTATTGTTGACTTGTCTACTGGGTAAAGTTCAGCGTCCTTAAAGTTGTGCCCCTAGCAACACGGCCGCGGCATTGTTGCCCATGAGACCGTCAAGTTTTCCCGCAGGTATCAAGGGACCGTCGGCGTCATCGTTCACACTCATTAGCTTCTCTCCTAGAGCAACGGGGTCATAGAGAAATCCGGGATAGTCGCTGCCAAAAAAGAGCTTTTCGAGGGGGACGAAGAAGTCCTCCAGCGAATTCAACCACCGATAAAGATTGCGCCGAGACAATGTGGCGAGGTGATAGCTCAAGTCGGCGTAGAAATTCGGGTGCTTGGTCAACATGAACATGGCCTCGTCGATCCACGGGATCCCACAATGCGCAAGAATCACGACGAGGTCTCGAAACTCGCGACCGACATCATCGAGAAGTGCGGGTCGTCCGAGCGAGAGCCGAGCGTCAATTCGCGTCGAGCCCGCCTGGTGGACCATCACGGGAATCCCCAGATCAGCTGCCTTCGCGAACACAGGAAAGGCAATCTCGCGATCGTCCGGCGACCAGTGCTGATACATCGGGTACAACTTCACGCCGCTCAGGCCGAGCTCGGTGACGCTGCGTTCGAGTTCCGCCGCCGCTCGATCCGGTCCAGAAAAGAGCGGGTTTACCGAGGCGAAACCGATGAATCGATCGGGGGCCTGCTTCACGATGTCCGCGACGTAGTCGTTGCACTTCTCGGGATCTGGTGGACCCGGCACCTGAGTGAGTCCCGCGTTATCGACGGTGCCAATCAGCTCGCCGTCGAGGTACTGCGGCGACACCGCGAGTAGGACGATCTTGTCGAACCCCTCGTGGTCGGCCAAGCTCTGCTCGGCGCCAATCGTCAGCCACCCCTCGTCGGCGAAGCCACTCCCCCGCCACTCGTCGTCGGTAGGCATGCGATGCGAAGGAAGATGTCCTTGGCTGCGACAGATGCAGAGCGATCCCTCCCTGCCATAAGCCGCCGTGAACTCCGGATTCGCCGACAACGCGAGGATGTGGCTGTGGACGTCAATTCGCATGTATCGCTACTCCCACACCAAGACGTTTCGACCAGAGACCTGCCGCGCGCGCAAACGATCGAGCGCTACTTCAACGTCAGCGAGGGCGTAGCGAGTATCGATCACCGTCGTCAGGCGCCCGTCGGCACAGAGGCGAATCGCCGCTTCGAGGTCACGTCGTGACGCCGCCACCGATGAGAGGATTCTGATCTCAGAGAGGATGAGCTCGATGGGGTGAAAAGCGAACTCCTCTTTCGTGTAGCCAATGGACACGAACGCGCCGTGGCGAGCGAGGCTGCGTATTCCCGCGAGCATCGATGCCGACGTCCCCACCAGTTCAATGAAGTGCGTGGCACCGACTCCGCCGGTCGCCTCCTTCACCTTGGTGGGCACAGCGGCGTAGCCCTCGTCGTCGAGCACGACAACGTGGAACGCTCCCGCGTCACTTGCCAGCGCGGCCTTCTCCGCGCTATCGGCAATCGCGATGACGCGCGCGCCCGCGGCAAAAGCGACTTGGATGGCCATCAAGCCGACCCCGCCAACGCCATTGACGACAACGGTGTCGCCAAGCGAGACGTTCCCAAGTCGAATCGCGTGCACTGCCGTCATGCCACCGCAGCTGAGGAGTGCTGCATCGGCGAAGGACACCTGCTCGGGCAGCGAGATCAAGTTCTCCGCCGGTATGGCAATTAAATCTGAGAATGTCCCGTCCAGAGTGAAACCCAACTGTCCAACAGGGTCCAAGCACACCTGTTCGTTGCCACTTCGACACCACTGGCACTTGCCACAGCCAATCATGTTGTAGATCGCGACGCGATCGCCCGGCTTCACGCTCGATCCCGTCGGGGTGCTCACGACGACACCAGCGGCTTCGTGACCCATAACGAAGGGAAAGTGCGGTGGCTCGATCATGCCATCGAGGATGTGCAGCTCCGTGCCACAGACGCCAGCCGCCTTCGTCCGCACGACCGCCCACCCCTCCACTGCCGGATCGGGGAGATCGCTCACCACGAACTCGTCTTGTTTCGCTAGAAATGCTGCCTTCATGATGTCTCCATTCGTTGACTGTTTACACTGCTACGACGACGAGCTCTCATCGACCGACCGTGACATCTGCGACGTCCAACATTCGCGCAAAGGCCGCGTTGGCCTCACGTAGGACCGTGGGCTCATCGACGGTGAGGACCTTTCGACCCTCCATGACGACCTGACCATCGATGATGGTCGTGTCGACGCAGCTGCCGTTGGCGGCAAAGACGAGATGTGAGGAGAGGTGATCGCGGTTGCCTTTGACGAGTGGCGTGAACATTGCACTCTTCAACTCGACGAGGATGACGTCGGCCTTCTTGCCGGCAACGAGCTGGCCAGTCTCGTGGCGAAGAGCTTTCGAGCCGTTACGTGTCGCCATCGCGAGCACGTCGGGGGCCTGTTGCAAGCTGGCGTCGACGCGCGTGGCGCGATGNNTCTGCCGCGTCGTGACCGAGCCCCACGTTGAGGCCCGCCGCCAGCATCTCGGGCAGGCGGGCGACCCCGTTGCCCAGCTTGGCGTTCGAGGAGGGATTGTGTGAGATCTGGGTGTTGGTCTCTTTCATGAGATCAATCTCGCGGTCTGAGAGCCACACGCAGTGCGCCGCGACGCAGTCCGGTCCGAGAATCCCGCAGTCGTAGGCGACCTCGGTCGGCCGACGTCCGAAGCGCGCGATCGAGTTGTCGACCTCGCTCTGAGACTCATTCAGGTGGATGTGAATCCCGGTGCCCAGCTCATCCGCGAGGGCCCGTGCGCCACGCAGTAGCTCTTCGGACGCAAGCGGCAGCCACTCGATGCCGACGTAGACCTCGATGCGCCCGTTGCCCGCGCCGTGGTGCTCGCGGTGCGCGGTGCGCGCATCGTCCAGGGTGTCAAGACCGTGCTCGTCGTCGGCGATGTCGTTCGCGAGCACGGCGCGGATCCCGATCTCTTCCGCCGCCCGGCGAAGGGCGTCGAGCTTGCGGTACATGTCGTTCACGGTCGTGACGCCGCACTTGATCGACTCGAGATAGCTCGCGAGCGCCGCCCAGTAGGCGGCGTCGTCGTCCAGCGCTCGGATGATCGGATACCAACAAGTGTCGAGATATTCCCACAGTGGCAAGTGGTCCGACCATCCCTTGCCGATCGCGGTGTGAAAGTGCAAGTCCACGAGGCCCGGCAGGACCGCCTTGTCGGTGGCGTCAATGACGCGCACGCCTGCAAGTTCGTGGCGGCTGCGCACCTCAGCGGTCGTGCCGACGTCGACGATGCGATCGTCCTCGATCAGGACCGCTCCGTCTTCGATCAGCTCATCGGCGTCGTTCATTGTCAACACCGAACCGTGCTCGATGAGTAGCCGTGTCATCATCAGTTTTCTCCCATCGCTCTACTCACTTACCAATCGACTGACCGGAGTTCACCGGCCGTGCATCCAAATTCACCCACACGGACTTCGCAACGAGATACGGCGTGAGGGCCGCGTGCCCCAGTTCGCGACCACCGCCCGACTGCTTTCGTCCGCCAAAAGGCACGCTCACGTCGAACATCCCATAGGTGTTGATCCACGCAGTCCCTACCTCGAGGCGAGACGCGAGGGCCATTGCCTTGGCGGTGTCACTCGTCCAGATGCCCGCGGCGATGCCGTAGCGCACGTCGTTGGCGATGTCCACCAGCTCGTCTTCGTCTTCCCACGTCACGACCGACAACACGGGACCAAAGACCTCTTCTTGAGCGACACGCATGTTGCGCCGCACGCCCGTGAGCACTGTCGGAGACGCGAAGTACCCGCCGGACAGACCCTCAACATTGGCTTTGGTGCCGCCCGTCGCAAGGATCGCGCCTTCACTCACTGCGTCATCGACAAAGCCCAGTACTCGCTCGCGATGCGCCGCCGAGATGAGTGGGCCCATGTCCGTCGTTGGCTGAAATCCCTCGCCAAGTCGCACGGACTTCGCACGCTTGACAACGGATGCGACAAGTTGATCGGCAATCGAGGCGTGGACCAAGAGCCGCGATCCTGCCACGCAGGCCTGACCCTGGTTGAAGAAGATTCCGCCGAAGACTCCGCCGGTCGCGGCCTCTAAATCAGCGTCGGGAAAGACAATGTTGGGACTCTTGCCGCCCAGTTCCAAACTGACGGGCTTCAAATCCTCCGCGGCCGCCTTCAAGATGATCCGACCGGTCTCCGTCTGGCCGGTGAAGGCAACTTTGTCGACGCCCGTGTGACGCACCAGTAGGTCGCCCACGTCGGGTCCACCGATGACGACGTTGATGACACCCTTCGCGAATCCAGCACGTTCAATGAGATCCATCAGTCGAAGTGTCGACAACGGGGCCAACTCCGAGGGCTTGAGCACCACGGTGCAGCCCGCCGCGAGAGACGGGCCGAGCTTGTAGGCAGTCTCGAGCAGTGGGAAGTTCCACGGCGTCAGTGCCGCGACGACACCAATGGGCTCTTGATGCACCAATGAAAGCATTCCGGGAACCGAGTTCGACGTAATGGCACCTTCGAGTGTCGAAGCGCATCCCGCGTAGTAGCGAAAGATCTCGGCCGCGAGCGCGACGTCGACGGCGACAGCTTCGCCGAGGGGCTTGCCATTGTCGAGGACTTCGATCGCGGCGAGTTCAGCCGCATGTTCGTCAATCAACGTCGACAGCGCCCAGAGAAGTTTGGCGCGCTGGGACCCGGACAGCCCTCGATATCCCTGAAATGCTCGTCGCGCGGCGGCGACCGCGGCGTCAACTTCGACGTTTCCGGCGAGCGGAACTTCCGTGAGTGTGTCACCCGTCGCCGGGTTCATCACGTCGATGTTCCTGCCTGTTTCGACGCGCTCCCCACCAATAAAGAGGTGGTGGTGTCCTTGTACGAAGGCTCGGGCCCCCTCGGGGGCCAATTCGCTAATGCTCGACTTCGCCATCACAATGTTCCTTTCATTTTCGATCTGTCACTGCTCACGTCGAGCTCGATGTGAGGCACGGCGTTGTCGCGACCACATGTATAGGCCATCTGCCAGAATGCCAGTTCGTAGCGCGACGACCAGTCAAAGTACGGCGCCAGCTCGCGAACCCCCGCGCCCTCATCTGTCGCGAGCCGATCGAGCAACGTCACCGTGTCAAGCACGAGCGCGTCGTACGCGGTATTGGCGAACAGTGCGATCCAGTCCGCGAAGATCTTGTCCTCGGGCACGTGCGCGGCGAGGCGAGTTGCGATCTCGCCGTAGCTCCACTGGCACGGCAGAATCGCCGCGAGACCTGCTGCCGGTGAAAACTGAGACGTCGTGTAGAGCAGGTGACGGGTGTAGGCGTAGTTCACCGGCGTCATCTCATTGAGCGAGCGCGCCCGAAGGGTTCCACCAAGACGCTCGAGGAAGCCGTGGTTCGCGGGGATTTCGTTCTCGACAATCTGGCGCGAGAACCTTTCGAGAACGTTCAGGGCGTCGTCATCAGGAGCCTTCGTCGCAATGAACGAGATCGAGCGCGCGTACTCCTCTAAGTACATGATGTTCTGCTCAAAGTAGAACCGGAACGTGTCGTGAGGGAGCGACCCGGCACCGATGTCGGCGATCATGGGATGTTCGTGCGCCGCCTCCCAAATGGAGTTGCCTCGTTCGTGGAGCTGGGCGGCAAGTGGCGCATCGAAGTCGAAGGTGGTCATGACTCCTCCACGAACTCGATCAACATGCCGCCAAATGCGCGGGGATGCGCGAAGGCAATGCGGGTGCCTGCTCCCCCGGGCCGCGGCACCCGGTCCACCATGTCAACCCCTCGAGCGCACAGGTCACTCGTGATCGCATCGACATCGTTGACGAGCAGTGCGACGTGGTGCAGTCCTGGCCCTCGACGTTCGAGATAGGTCGCGACCGTGCCCGGTCCCGTCGCCGTCAGTAGTTGGAGCGACGCGTTTCCCACGGGAATCATCTCCTCTAGAAACCCCTCCGCCTCTTCAGCGTGCTCACAACGCAGTCCGAGCACGTTCGCGAGCGCGTCACCGGGGCCTTCGTCGCTGGACGCGAACGCAACGTGATGAATCCCGAGGATCCGCCAGGGACGGTCCTCACTGGAAACATCGTTCGATTGAGACGGGTCGTGGTTCACGCCGAGGTCACCGCCGCGTTCCAGCTGTCGACGAACGCACGTACCGTCGCCATACGGTCTGGCCCCAAGGGAAAGACCTGTACCGAGTCCGCCCCCGCACGCAACGCCGTTTGAATTTGCGCGGTCGCATCGGCGCGAGTGCCACTCAGCGCCACCCGTCGCACGAACGTGTCGGGAAGAAGGCTCGCCGCTTTTCCGGCCTCTTGAAACTCGCCGCCGCTGTAGGCCGATCGAACTGCATCGACTATTGAAGGTTCGAGGTTCGCGAGTTCGCACACGTACGGTGCCGTTTGGGGAAACCACGACGCAATCGTGCGTGCGGGAATCATCGACTCCTCGGGATGCTCATCGTTGATCGCGCCGTACGCGCATACAGCAATGTGTGGCATCTCGCGGCCTGCCTCATCCGCGCCTTTACGTACGCACGAGATCGCCCACTCGATAGCCTCATCAAAGAGTCCGACCATGACCAGCACACCGTCGGCGACGCGACCAGCGAGCTCGAAGGTCTTCGGTCCGCTCGCCGAGATGTAAACGGGAATGGTGCTCCGAGCCGGAATGCGCATGTGCGCGCCGTCGAGTTCGTAGCTTCGAGCTTTACGATCCACCGTCTCGCCGCTCCACAGTCGGCGAAAGTCATCGATCGTCGCTTCCAAGTCTGCGAGATAGCTTGGCTTGTAGCCCAGCGCCAACAGTGGACGGTCCCCGACGCCAATGCCGAGCAACATTCGCCCACGCGAGACCTCGTCGATGGTCGCCGCCGCGGACGCCGTGATCGCGGGGTGACGCGTCAATGGGTTCGTGACCGCGGTGCCCACGAGCAGCGATGTCGTGTTGCTTGAGGCCAGCGTCAAATACGAGTACACGTTGCGCGCGTGAAGTGACGAGTCAGTGCACCAAAGATTGGTGTACCCGAGTGACTCGATATCACTCACCATATTGACGAAATCACTCGGGGCGTCAACCGGTTGAAGAATGACTCCTCGTGTCGCAACTGAATCAGGATTAGACATTTTCCACCTTACGTACGTAGCCAATTACGGTATCTGCAAGGGCGCGTAGTCCCGCTCCGATGAAATCGAGATCGATCCATTCCTCAGCGGTGTGCTCACCCGAGCCATACGTGACTCCGAGCGCGACTCCCGGGATTCCTCGAGGATGTGCCGCATTCGCGTCAGTACTCGAGGCGATCATCTCCGATGAAAGACCGCCGAGTGCGAGGGCGTCAAGTGCGGCGCGCACGAGCGAGTGATGCTCGTCAATCGAGCCTGCCGGACGCCGGCCAATCTCATCGATGCTCACCTCGACGCCATCCACCTGGGGAGCCATCACAATGGCGCGACACTCCGCTTCGAGTTGATCGATCGCCTCGGGATCGAGGGCACGAATATCAATCATGAACGTCGCTCGCTGCGCACGGGCATTTACGGCCTCGCCGCCCGCGAACGTACCGACGTTGAGTGAACGACTGCCCGCTTCAACACTCACGTTGCCAATCGCCGCGACCATACGAGCGGCGATGTCGACGGCACTGGGCGCAGAGGCCGCCTCCCAGGCGTGGCCGCCGGGGCCCCTCACTTCGACATTCCAGCGTAGCGAACCGACCGCCTTGGCGCCGATACGACCCAAGTAGTTGCCCTCGACGGCGATGAACGCATCAACGGGACATGGAGCATGCTCCAGTGCCCAATTCGCGCCTCGAAGGTTCCCAAGCCCCTCTTCGCCGACCGTCGCCACGAGCCAGACAGGGCTTCGCAGAGAAGAGTCGGCGAGCATACGTCCGAGGACACTGAGCGCAGCCACCGCGACTGTGTCGTCGCCAACTCCGGGGCCATACAATCGTGTTCCCTCGCGGCGTGTGACATGCTCGATGTCGCGCGAGAACACGGTATCGAGGTGTGCCGCCACGATCACCGCGGGGCCGTCGCCTGAGACAGCGCACCCCCAGATGTTGCCGACCTCGTCGAATGAAACATCCGTGACACCGTCTTCGTTCCACCAACGCTCGACATGCTTCGCTCGATCCGATTCCTCGCCCGTCGGTGCCGGAATTCGAGTCAGTTCAATCGTGCGTTGGATCACCAACTGCGCCTGTTCACTCAAGTTGTCGATCTGGTCGCGAGGAGCTTCGTTCGTCATGACCGCCTGCCAATCACGCCACGCGCGCGAAGGTCATCAATGGTCGCACGATCAAGGCCGAGCTCTGCGAGTACCGCATCCGTGTCGGCACCAAGTTCCGGTGACGCCCCAAGAGGGTCTAGGGCCACGTGGTCGAGTCGCAGGGGCGCTCCGAGAGTTCGGTACGTTCCGCCCCGGGAGAAGGAGTGTGTCTGAATCATGCCCAACGCATCAACCTGCTCGCTGTCCAGCACTTGGTCGATGTCCTTGATCTCGGTTGCGGGTACGCCCACGTCACTGAAGCGCTGCAACCAGGTTGCGGTCGTCTCCGTTTTGAGCGTGGCTTCGAGTTCCAAAGTCAACTCGTCTCGGTGTATGACACGCGTCGCGTTGTCCTTGAAGCGTTCGTCTGCGATCAACTCATCGCGTGCAAGCACGGCGCACGCGCGCTGCCAGAGATCTTCCGAGCCAGCACCCGCGAGCACAATCCACCCGTCGGACGTTTGAAACTTGCCATAGGGAGCGAACGTCGGAGAGTGCGTGCCGAGCAGCCCCGGCACTGATCCTTCCGCGAAGTACTCAGCCGCCACGGCCGAAAGACTCGCCAGAGCGAACTCAAAGAGCGACGTGCTCACGAGACGTCCACGTCCGCTCTGTTGTCGCTCAACGTGGGCCGCGAGTAGTCCCACCACACAGCTCAGACCTGAGCCGACGTCGAGAACGGGCGCACCGACTTTGACGGGGCCGACGCGCTCGTCGCCCGTCACGCTCATCAGTCCGCTCTCGGCTTGAAGAATAAGGTCAAAGCCGCCGCGCAGCGCTTCGGGGCCCACTTCGCCGTATCCCGAGATCGAGCCATAGACAATGGACGGATGTCGAGCGTGGACGGAGTCATAGTCCAGTCCGTAGGCATCGAGGGTTCCGGGCCGAGAGTTTTCCACGAAGAAGTCACTCACCGCGAGCAGACGCTCGATGATGTCACGCCCTTCCTTCGAGCGAAAGTCGACCGCCAGGCTGCGCTTGCCCGTATTCAGCGACAAGAAGAGCGCGGTCTCGTCCTCAGGCTCGTGGTTACCGAGCGTTCGATAGGGATCTCCGCCACCCATCTCAATCTTTACGACATCGGCGCCCAGAGCCGCTAGCACCATGGTCGCGTAAGAACCCGACACGAAGCGTGTCAAGTCGAGGACGCGCAGTCCTTCTAGAGGCGACGTCACCACAGGCTCGGCTCACGGAATTCGCCGAATTCGCCACGAAAGACGTCGGCCATCTCGCCGAGCGTTGCGCCAGCCCTTGCGGCATCGATGAGGGACGGCATCACGTTGATTCCGGCAACCACGTCGTCGTGAAGCTTGGTCAGCATCGTCGTGACACCACCCGCGTCGCGCTCGGCCACTCGTCGCGCCGTCCTCGCAATTTGACGATCGGCCGATGTCGGGTCACCGGAGAACAGCGGAGGTTCCTGGCTCTCGCTGTCGTCGGCGTAGATGTTGACGCCAACTTTCGGGCGCCTCCCTGACGTGACGTCGAGCTCGTAGCGATACGCCGATTCGGCGATGAGACGCTGTGAGAGACCCGTCTCGATTGCCCGCGCCGCGCCGCCTTCACGCTCGATCTCCTCCATCAATTGACGTGCCGCCTCTTCGATTCGATCTGTGAGGTTCTCGACAAAGTACGAGCCGGCGAGTGGGTCGGCCGTGCGCGCGACGCCGGACTCGAGAGCGATGATCTGCTGGGTGCGCAGCGACAGCGTGACGGCCTCTTCGCTCGGAATCTCGAAGGCTTCGTCGTAACCCATGACGTGAATCGACTGTGCGCCACCAAGCACCGCGCCGAGGCATTGAATGGTGGAACGAATCAGATTGTTGAGTGGCTGTTGGGCGGTGAGGGTTGCTCCTGAGTTTCCCGAAAAGAAACGCAAACGGCCCGAGGCGGGATCCTTCGCTTGATAGCGATTCGTCGCGATCGAGTACCAGAGTCGACGAGCGGCTCGAAGCTTCGCGACTTCCTCGAACATGTCAAGCGTCGTGGCGAAGTGAAAAGAGAGTCGTGGGGCAAAAGAGTCGATGTCGAGTCCTCGGGCAATGAGGAGATCGCAGTACGCGATCGCGTTGGACATCGTGAGACCGAGTTCTTGCACGGCGTCACAGCCCGCTTCGCGCGCGTGATATCCCGTGATCGAAATTGGATTGAAGCGTGGCAGATGCTGCGACGCAAACTCGATTACGTCTCCGGTGAGTCGTAGCGATGCGTCGGGCGGATAGATGAAGGTCTTACGGGCGAGGAACTCCTTCAAAATATCATTCTGCAGCGTGCCGCTCAACTGCTCGTAGCTCACACCTTGACGCTCAGCTGCGACGAGATATGTCGCGAGAATGATGGGGGCCGTCGCGTTGATCGTAAAGTTCACTGAGATCGTGTCCAAGGGCAGCCCTTCGAAGAGCGAAGCCATGTCGTCGGCAGTGTCGATGGCCACACCGACTCGCCCGACTTCGGGAATCGCCAAGGGATGACCTGAGTCGTAGCCCAGCTGCGTTGGCAGGTCGAAGGCGACCGACAGCGCCGTCTGACCCTGCGACAAGAGATAGTGAAAGCGCTGATTAGACTCTTCCGCCGAGCCGAATCCCGCGAACTGTCGCATCGTCCACAGTTGACCTCGGTACATCGAGGGATAGGGACCTCGAGTGAAGGGAGCGGCACCCGGTAAGCCGAGTCGTTCCGCGAGAGCGTCACTACCGCCGACGACGTCGTCTTCGGTGTAAATCGCCTTTACTTCCAAGCCCGAGTCCGTCACCGTTGTCGGTACGACGCGCACCTTCGCGCGACCCCTGTCTCCCCCATCCTCGCTCACGTCGCGACACCTAGTTCGATGACCGCGTCGACCAGTTCGTGAATGTTGCTTCCCACCGGGAAGACCTTCGCAATGCCCGCAGAGAGGAGCGACACAACGTCCGCTTCGTTGATGGTCCCACCGACCACGATGGGAATCTCTTCGCATCCGAGGGCGAGTCGTTCCGCAACGATCTGATCACAGAGCGCGAGGTGTGCCCCCGATAACACCGACAGTCCGATGACGTCGGCTCCCTCATCGCGAGCGACGCGAATGATTTCGTTGGGGGTGCGACGAAGTCCGAGATAGATGACTTCTGCCCCCGCGTCGCGTAGCGCCATGCCGATGACCTTGATGCCGCGATCGTGGCCGTCGAGTCCCGGCTTCGCTAGGAGTACCCGCACTGGCTGTCTCCCCTTCGTTGATGCCACCCCCGAACTCATTCCCGCGCGGCATCCCCATCACCAAGAGCCAGAGCAGCGTAGGCGGCGTACACCTTGGTGGCTTCGACGATGTCCTCAACCGTGAGGTGCTCGTCCGGGCAGTACACGGGTGGACCTCCGGGTCCAAAGATGACCGTCGGAATCGCCTCACCGAAGCTTGCCGTGTCGCCGAGCCAGTTCTCGGTAACGAGCGCGGGTGTGCCGCCCCGTACCGATTCGACTGCCTCGACCATGAGGCGAACCACTTCACTGTCCGGCTTGGCGAGATAACCCGACTTCACGTCGGCTACCTCAACCGACGCTACGAAACGAGGGTCGAGCTCTTTTGCTTCCGCGAGGCAGCGGTCGATCTCTCGGCGGACCTCTTCGACGCTCACTCCCGGCTGGGGGCGGCAGTCGACGCGGATCACGCACTCATCGGGAATCATTGACGGACCCCCCGGAGCCAGTCCTCCGTAGATACGACCGGGCACGACGTACGTCTCGGGGCCGAACAGCTTGACAATCCACTCTGGCAATTCCGGCTCAAGTCGCGACCGGTCCAGGGTCAGCACTGCCTGTGCTGCGAGGACGTTCGCGTTAATGGCGTGATGCTTGTGACAGGTGTGGGCCGACCTTCCGAGTGTCGTGACGTCGAAGTAGTAACGACCTCGGTGCCCCAAGCAGACCTCGTTGTCGGTGAGTTCGCCCAGCACGCAGAGGTCTGCGCGGTACTCGTCGAAATACGCAATCGATCCCAGTTGATCGCCCATGTGGTCAGAGACCGCCGCCATCGCCAAGGTCCCTGAGGTCACGACGCCGCTGCGGGCTGCGGCTTCGATGGCGACGATCTGACAGACGAGCGCTGCTTTCATGTCCATCACGCCGTGTCCGTAGACGGCGCCGTCGATGAGATCTCCAGAGAAGGGAGTCGTGAGGTTCCAACCGTGCGAGACGGGCTTGGTGTCCATGTGGCCGGTCATCACCACGCGACGACCCGGTCCAAAGTTCACTTCGCCAATGGCATTGGGACGCTCGGGCAGGACTGGCTGTAGCGCGACGTTCTCAAAGACCGACTCCTTCATGACCGACACCAGAAATTCGGCGAGCGGGCCTTCGCTTCCGAGCACGCTCGGAATTCGACAGACTTCCTGCACTAACTCAACGACCCGATCGAGGTCCAAGTGATTCAGTACGGCAGTAATTCTCGGATCCGCGCCTACGACAGTCCCCATACGATTTTCCCCTTCAACGTCGAAACGCGGCAGCCCGAGGTCCGAGTGCCACACAGATATCTCATATATTAGGCACAACCACCACGTCGATGTCAAGACGCTTCGACGGAAAAGACTGACATTGCCCGAATTTCTCGCTCTCGGAATTGCTCAAGAATGAGATTGACTAATGAGAACTTCGAAGTTAGTATCAGAAATCTGATATTCGATTCTCGCCCTTCGTGGCTCTGCTCGAATTGATGATTGGGATGCTCGGGTTGGTCCGACATTTATATAGGGGGCTTCATGTCAGAAGGCGTTTTTGAAGGAACGCGGCCAACGCGCGAGGGCGAGTTTGCTGCAGAGTCGCACGGGATGTCGCCGATTCCAGAGAATGCGCGCTACGGCGCGTCCTGGAGAAACTTCACCGTGTGGTTCGCTCCCAACATGCAACTCTCGGGAGTCTTCGTGGGCACGTTGGCAGTCACTCTTGGCCTCGGATTTTGGTCGGGTTTCTTTGCGATCGTGATCGGCATCGTTCTTGGCGCCCTACCTGTTGCGTATCTCACCCTGTGGGGACCCAAGACCGGTATGGGACAGCTGCCCTTCGCCCGTCTTCCTTTCGGTAAGACGATCTCGGTGCCGGCGTTGGTTCAGTGGCTGAGCTCGGTTGCGTGGGACGGACTGGTCGGCCTCTTCGGTGGCGAGGCTGCGCAACTCTTCTTTCACGTGCCGTTCTACGTCGGCGTCATCATCGTCCTCGCGCTCGAAGGCGCGATCGGCTTTCTCGGATATGAGTTCATCCACCAGGCACAAAAGTGGGGCAGCATCGTTCTCGGCGTCCTCTACGTCGTCCTTTCCTGGAGGATCTTGGACAAGGGAAACCTGCCCATGCACGGAAGTGTGCACGGCGCGATGGCCGTCGCGATGTTTGTTCTCATGTCGACAATCGCCTTCAGCGGCAGTTTCAGCTGGGCCAGCTACGCGGCCGACTACTCGCGCTACCAGAAGAAGGACACACCGTCGGTGCCGATCTTTCTATGGACGCTTGGTGGTCTGAGTATTTCGTACATCTGGATGTACACGATTGGACTCGCCGGAGCCAAAGTGCTCACCAATCAGACAGCGGCCGGCGTGCAGAAGCTGCTCGGCGGGGGTTTCCTCGGCGTGATCGCGCTTCTCGCCATCGTCTTTGGCGCCGTCGTGAGCAATGCGATGAACGACTACTCGGGCTCGCTCGCCATCCAGGCGGGCGGAATCAAGATGAAGCGAAACTGGACCGCGCTGTACTCCACCATTCTCGCGTTCTTCTTGATTCTCTGGCTGCACCAGGCGAACACATCGGGACGATTTGAAAATATCCTCCTCTTCGCCTCCTACTGGATCGCTCCATTTTGTTCAGTGCTCGTGATCGACTGGTACTACACGAAAAGTTCGCTCACTCACTCGCGACTCATGCAGTTGATGGACTTTCGCCGTCTCGTGAAGGGCTGGTCGGCCCTCGTTGCGTTGGTCGTCGGCTTTTGCGCCATGATTCCCTTCATGGACACATCGCTCGTCGTGGGTTCGGTCTCGAAGTCTCTTGACGGAGCCGATATCTCCTTCTACGTCGGCTTTGCCGTCGGAGCTCTCGTGTACTGGCCGCTTCGAAAGATCGAGTTTGGCCGCAACACGGCGATCAACCTCGAGACGCCAACGGCTTCTGCCGATCTGGACACGGCCGGCGTCGAAGAGTCGTAGTGGCGCCAGACGTTGTCCCCGCTCAGGATGCGAGATTAGACCGCGAACGGGTCGATCTCATCCTGAGCGGAGGTTGGGTTATCACGGTTGACGAGCAGCGTCGAATCTTCCGACACGGTGCCGTTGCAATAACGGGCGATTCGATCGTCGCGGTTGATGACGTCGCCACGCTCGCTGCTCGCTATCACGCCGACAGCGTCATCGACACGACTGACATGGTGGTGATGCCGGGTCTCATTAACGGACACCGTCACCTGCTCACCACACCCAAGGGCGCGCAGCCTGACGGCAACGTGACTCTCGTCAATCTTCGTGACTTCGTGTACCCCACGTTCGCGTCACTCAGTGAAGAAGAGATGCACGCCTACACGCTCCACGCGACGGCTGAGATGATTCGTTTCGGCACGACTACCTTCGAAGAGCCCGGTTGCATCCACCTGCCAGCGGTGTTGGAGGCGCTTGACACCTCCGGCATTCGCTGTCGCGTCGGGCCGTGGACTTGGGATCAAGGTGGCGTCGCCGGAGCGAACTGTCCCGATTGGTTGAGGATGAATAGTGACGGCGCACTGCGACGCCTCGAGCAGGGCCTCGAGACCGTACGAGACTTCAATCACCCTCTGATTGATGACGCGGTCACGATCGAGGGCGTTGGTACCTGCTCGGACGAGCTCACTATCGCGGCCGCCACTCTCGCCAAAGAAGCTGATTCGCTCTTCGTGCTGCACAAGGCGACGAGCGAACAAGAGGTGAAATTAGAGCTCGACGCCTTCGGCCATCGTCCGGTGGAACACATGTACCGTATCGGCGCGCTCAACGAGCACGTATTTATGAACCACGTCACGTCGCTCGATCTCTTCGAAGTGTCGATGATCGCCGAGTCTGGCGCTGGCGTCGGCCAGAACCCAAGTACGGCACTGAAGCTGTCGAAGGGCACCACGCAGACCGGTAAGTGGCCTGAACTGCTGGCGGCCGGAGTAGCGATGGCGCTTGGCACGGACGCGGAGAACGCATCCAATCATCAAGATCTGTGTCGATCGATGTACCTCGCGGCTCTCCTTCCTCGCGACGCGCGTCGTGATCCTCAGGCCGTGACGGCGGAACAAGCGATCGAGATGGCGACAATCGGCGGTGCACGAGCACTACGCCTCAGCGACAAAATCGGAAGCCTCGAAAAAGGGAAGCAGGCGGACGTCACAATTTTCAATACCCAGGACTTTGACTGGCGACCACTCCACAACCCCATCTCCAGCTTGGTGTACGGCGCGACCGGCTATTCCGTCGACACCGTCATCATCGCGGGCGACATCGTTCTAAAGAACGGAAAACACACACGCATCGATGTAGGTGAAGCTCGCGAGCGAGTCGAGGCCATCGACCGCAACGTGCTGCGACGCCTGGGTGTCTCGCCTACTCCCGCGTGGCCCATTGTTGACGATCCGGATCACTAGCAATGAACGGGGACGCGGCCGTCCAACCGCACCGTCAAAGGCGACTTCACGCGCCCGCGACAAACGACGCTCGAACATATAATCTGCGAATGATTGCATCAGCGGGTAAAAATGAACGGTCACTGCCTTGACATATTCGTCTCAACACCTTGGCCAGCTCAGGTCAGTCCCAGTGGGTCGCAACGGCGGTCGACGCAAGCTGACCGATTGGGTCTACGACGAGTTGAAAAGCTCGATCCTCGATTTACGTCTTCGTCCCGGCGATCCTCTCCGTGAGGCCGCGATTGCCGAGGGACTTGGAACGTCAAAGACACCGGTCCGTGAGGCGCTGGCCTGGCTCGAGATGGACGGACTCGTCGAGACCGAAGTCTTCAAGGGTGCCTTCGTCAGCGGCTATTCGCATCGCGACCTTGAAGAGATTTACGAACTTCGACTACTTCTCGAAGTCCAAGCCGCGCGCAAGGCCGCCGAGTCCATGGACGACAGCATGAGAAAGCGTCTCCAGAGCATCTCACAAGAGTCGCGCCAAGCGCTTCGCCATGGTCACATTCTGCGGCTGGTACAACTCATCGACGAATTTGATTCGATCCTTTTCGAAAATCTAGAGAACCGGCGTATTCGAGCGCTCATCGCGAATCTTCGCGATCACCTGATCCGCATCGGTCACATGACACAGACCATCCCCGGCAGGATGGAGGCGTCAGTCTTCGAGCACGATCACATCATCCAGGCCATCGTCGATTTCGACGTCGAAAAATCGGGCGCGATGATGCGTAGTCACATATTGAGCGTGAAGTCCGACCAGTTGACGGCCTTAGAAGCTGAGTCTCTGGTCGACGATGACGAATCCTCGTCCATAGAACATCACTTCCCCGAGCTTCCGGGGGCCGAACCAAAGGATTGAATGTCCGACGGCTCGTGAGTGTCGCACGGAAATTCACGAGCCGGATGCCCCAATTCTCCTGCACGAACCCGAGGAGAACCTCATTTTGGGCCTCATATTTCTACAACACCACGAAACCAGACCGACGGGGAACAACGCTTTTCCTTGAAATCAATCGACTTGCACGATAACTTCGTCTGGCATCGACACTTCAAAAGTTCCTTTTAATCCCAAGGTGCCGGGATGGAGACCGGGGCAGCCCGCCAAACAGTAATCATGGTTTGTCCTCGTGAGTCCCAACGGTCGCGCGACACATGCATACGAAAGAAAGCTCCGCGGTTTAGAAGAACATTTGTCAACGCTAAACCTTTCGCGATTCAGTCCGTCGAATTGATCAGTCACGTAGACGGCGTCAGCGTGGAAGAAGTTGCGCCTTGTCATTACAATCGTCGACGACGGCAGCGGAAGCATCCGGTTGTACTGTTCCAACGAGATATAAAGATTCGTGATTTTGACCCGTGAAGGATCAATCGTTCTTCGCCGCGCCGGAGCGAACGGATCCTTGGACTCTCAAGCGTTGATAGACCGATCCTTCGCCATTACCTCTAAAGCCCGCCACAGGGTCTCACTTTCGCGTTGCTGACTGCGTTGCTGACAACGGTCGCTTGGGGCGGTGTTTTGCTGAAAATTGGTTCGAGGGCGATGCCTCGGACTAGGGCTTTGTAAAGACTCACCACCCGTGTCTCACTTTGGCCTCGGTAGTTATGCGACACTCTTCCTCCTTGGTTTGCCGTTGGGCATTGCCAACGCTCCGAACTCTTTTGATCGATCGTGGCGTGCCTTATGGGTTCGAATGAGCTTGCCGTCGATGGTGACCTGGACTGTATCGCCGACGATGCGCACGCCCGCGATCATTCCCCGATAGGGGTTGCCGGCACGATAAGAGATGCCGGCGAAGCTGACGGCCCCTTGATTGTCGACGGCGCGCAACACCTCATCACCCTTGGTCGGTCGAGCGGCCTTGGGCCGGTCAGTGAACTTCTCGTCGGCTTCGGGCAAGTGCCGCTTGGCGTGCGTGGCGATCACGACGCCATGGTGGTGCACGTTCAAGAGACCTCCTTCACTCGTGACGTCGACGCTCTCGCCGACGAACGCTTTGCCGACGTGGTAGCGAAAACGCAGCACCGAGACCCTTCCCTTTTCATCGACCACGCGACGCAGCGACTTCGCCGCGAGGACCACGTGCTCTTTGGTGGTGACCTCACCGTCAATCACCTCGAATGGTTCTCGGCGTCGTAGTTCGAAGCGTTGCGTCGGCGCCACGTCACCGAGCGATTGGTGCGGTCGTTGGGTGTTGTAGTCGCGCACCCAGTTGTCGAGAGCGATCTGGGTCGCTTCGAGCGTGTCGAAAGTATTCAGCTCGAAGAACTCGCGGCGCATGGTGCGGTGCAGTCGCTCGACCTTGCCGGTCGTGGTTGGTGAGTAGGGGGCGGTGAGTCGGTGCTTGATGCCGTTGTTGAGACAGATTCGATCAAAGAGCACGTTGGTCGGACGGTGCTGGAGTTTGCCGGTGAATACCTTGCCGTTGTCAGTCAGGATCTCTTCGGGCACGCCGTGACGCTCTAACGCCAACAGCAGCGCGTCACAGACCGGCTTGGCCGTCGCGCGAGCGACCAACTTGGCGCTCACGCAGAACCGACTGTGGTCGTCGATGCCGGTGATGCAGTGCAACTGGGTGCCGTCAGTGAGATAGATGCGACTGACCACGTCCATCTGCCAGAGCTCCATGGACCTCGTGCGCTCCCAGCGTTTATAGCTGTCCTTGGTGCGCTTGCGCGCAACCGGGACGATCAGTTCATGGCGCACGAGGGCGCGATAGATCGCGGCGCGCGAGGGCGCGCTCACCAAACTCTTGGCGCAACTTCGTGGCCAGGGTGCGCGGCCCCCAGGTCGGGTGCGTGCGTCGGCGTTCAACCAGACGCGCCTCAATGACTGGATCCATCTGGTGGGGACACGTGTCGGGACGATTCGACTGGGTCACCAGCGCCTCGAGGCCGCCGGTGGCGTAACGAGTGAGCCAGCGGTGCAATGTCCTGCGGTCGACGCCGTAGTGTTTGGCGACCTCGGTGATCGTGGCGCCTGAATCGAGCACCTCGCGAACGGCTTGATAGCGCTGTTCAACCATTGATAACTCCACCAACATTGCTGCCTCCCCACGCTCTGGACTGAAATCCAGACAACGCGAGATTCGCGTTCGGGTCAATAGGGCAAGTGGAACGGGTGGGACAGAACAACCGAGGCCACGTCGAAGTGAGACACAACTCCCGAGGCCACTGCGACAGGACTACCGAAGCCGGGCCGAATAGTGAGACAGAACAACCGAGGCCAAAGTGAGACAGGACAACCGAGTTACTACACTACGCCGGCACGTCACCGATCACTAGAGCGTCGGGCAAATCTAGAGTCGTCCTCGCGCGCCACAGTCGCAACAAGCGTTTAGCGGGCGCGCTCGATCAGTGGGCCTTCAGTTCTCTCCTCCCGTCACCCGGCGCGCGCGCCTGCTACGACGTGCTGCGCGCTCGCAACAAGCACCATCGAAAAGCGATCCGCCAACTGGCGAATCGCTGGGTGGGAATACTGCACGCCTGTGTCGAACGAGGCTGCCTCTACGACGAATTCCTCGCAT
>PLNQ01000124.1 GCA_003141815.1 Acidimicrobiaceae bacterium
GACGGACCCTATGGGAGAGGGTTACACAATTCCGTTCGCCGAAAGGCCAACAAATGTTACCGATGATGGGGGTGGAGTAGTAGAGAGTTCAAAGAGATATATGACGGATGTAGTCGGGATTAACGACGAGCCTCTGTGTCCCTCTCCCCGAGTAGCGGTCACATCCGTCACATCCGTCACAAAGCCAACGGGATTGACCGACGCTGAACTCTTCGCGGAGTCGAACTAATGGCCCGTTTGGAGCAAAGCGAGATTGAACTGATGGCCGACACGATCCCCATACTTCACGCCACGCTCGACAACGGGCGCTCTGATCGTTGGAAAGTCTGGTGCAAGCACTGCGAGGTCTTTCACTTTCACGGCGCGGGTGACGGACACCGTGCGGCGCACTGTTCGTCTCATTCAAGCCCTTACAAAGACACCGGCTACGACATTGTGGGCCCTTTTTTGGAAGTCAAAAATCATGACGACTAACGGCGGGATTCCTACCCTCAATGCACTACCCGTCGACGCGTTCACCGATCAGTGGAAAGTGTGGCGCCGGTACTGCGAGACGTTCCACTTTCACGGAGCTATTAACGGCCACCGTGTCGCGCACTGTCACAAGGACTCGAGCCCGTACCTAAAGACCGGCTACATCTTCGCTGGCCCAGTTTCAACTCACGAACGTCGCAATTCTTCTGCCGCGACTAAACCCATGACAGGATTAGCAGCTAAGGGCAGGCCGTGAGCGCACCATCATCAAAGCGCAACCCGAATGGCGCAGGACGCAAGACCCTGCTGACGCCTGAGGTTCAGAAAGAGTTTTTCACCGCTCGAGCTATGGGTTTGTCGTTAGAACGGTCAGCGAAACTGGCCGGTGTGTCTGACACGTCCATCAGAAATTGGCGAATCAGGGGCCAAGAGGCATCGTCAATCCCCGCAAGCAAAAGAACTCCGATGGACCAGAAATGCGTCGAATTTTTGAGGGCGCTAGAGAGGGTGGACAACGAATGGATTATGCGTTGCGAAATGGTTCTGAACTTTTCAATGACACCCGGTCAAAACGCCCAAGCCTGGAAAAGCGCCAGCAACGAGGATCGGCGGTTGGCTGCCGAAACCGCTAAGTGGAAACTCTCGCACCAGGCACCAAGCGAGTACTCAACCCAGACCAGGACCGAACTGACGAACGCGCCCGCCTACGACGGCGGCGATCCCACGGGCATGGACGTGTTCAAGGTGATGTTGGAGGTCCAGGCGTACGACGAGGCCCAAGATGACCACAATTAGCCTCCAGAGGCCCGCTGGAGGCCATTCTGGCGGGTCCGGCCTCATTCCTGCCTCTTCGTCAGGGAAAACCCCTAAAACGCCACCAGACGCCGCCCTTCAGAAGCCAATAAATCACCGCTTGTATACCATACGGTCATTTGGTATAATTCGAGGTATGACAAAAGCAATCATTTACACCAGAGTTAGCACCAGCGAGCAGGGCGAAAGCGGTCTCGGACTCGACGCGCAGGCGGCCCTGTGCAACGACTACTGCGTCCGCAATCGCCTCAAGATCGTGGAAGTCACCACTGAGGTTCAGTCGGGCAAATCGACCCGCAGGCGCCCGGTGTTGGCCTCAGCCCTGGAATCCCTCCGCAAAGGTGACGCCGACGTACTGATCGCGTCCAACGTCTCCCGGCTTTCCCGGTCGATAGGTGACCTTGTAGGGCTCATTTCCGAGGCTGACAAGCGCGGCTACTCAGTCGTTGCTCTGGACACCGGTTTAGACACCAGCACGCCTGCTGGCCGCATGGTGTTTCAAATGCTCGGCGTCGCGGCTGAATACGAGCGTGCGATGACTAGCGACCGTACGAAGAAGGCCCTGGCACGGGCCAAGGCAAAGGGCACGCAACTTGGACGGCGCGCCAGTCTGCCTAGGGACGTTGTCGAGCGCATCGCGGCCGAGCGTGCCTCTGGTCGCACACTCGCAGCTATTGCTAATGACCTCAACTCAGAGGACGTTGCTACGGGCCAGGGTGGCGCGCAGTGGTACCCGGCGACAGTTTCCAAAATATTGAGCAGAGTTTCGTGAACCCGCCAAAGTTAGACCCTGCCAGTCAGCACTGGCGAGCGATGACAGCGAACTCAGACGCAACGCTGGAAACGTACAGGACCAGCAGCAGCGCGACGCGCAAAGAGACGCGACGCATCCTTGACGCCGCCTTGATCGAGGTTGAGACGCAAAGTTTGGAGGGGCAGGCTCTTGCCTACTTGATCGGACGCTTAGACGAAATCGATGCTGCGCACCATGAGTCGTGGCCAAGGCAATCGGAATAGAGAAGGGGAAGGTCGGTATGGTCACACGGAGGCATTTTGGGTCAGTTCGCAAACGGTCATCAGGTCGCTGGCAGGCCACCTACTGGCACGACGGGCGGCTTCATTCGGCAGGCACGTTTGCAGCCAAGGCAGATGCGCTCGCGTATCTGTCAACGATTGAGGCTGATCTTCGTCGCGGTGCATGGATCGACCCAAGAGCCGGACTGATAACGCTTCGTACGTACGCTGATGAGTGGCTAGAGCGCCGGCCAGACTTGGCAGTACGAACTCGAGAGTTGTACCGGCACGTTCTAGATCGGCACGTACTTCCCTCGCTAGGACAGACAACTCTTGCAGGACTTGCACCATCCAAGATTCGAGGATGGCACGCCGGCATCGCACAGGACCATCCAGCTGCGGCAGCCAAGGCTTACCGCCTCCTGTCAACAATCATGCGAACGGCAGTCGTCGATGGGCTTATCCTGACCTCGCCGTGCAAGGTAGATGGAGCGGGAAGTGAACACGCCGCAGAACGGCCAATCGCAACGGTCGCGGAGGTCGACGCGCTTACGTCAGCGATGCCCGAGCGCCTGCGTCTGGTTGTCCTACTTGCTACTTGGTGCCAACTTCGCAGGGGGGAAATACTCGGCTTAAGGCGGCAAGACATCGACTCGATGCACGCGACAATTCGTATCGAGCAGAGCCGAACGTTCACTCGTGACGGAAGTTCTTTTACTAAGTCGCCTAAGACTGCGGCAGGTCGCAGAACATTGTCGGTACCGGGGAATGTGACTCAAGCGATGATCGGGCACTTGGAGCAGTTCACGGCAGTCGATGCCGATGCTCTCGTCTTCACGATGGAATCCGGTGCTCCAGTGACGGCGGTTACTCTTCAGCGAGCGTGGTCTAAAGCACGGCGAACAATTGGGCGACCCGACCTCCACTTGCACGATCTACGTCACACCGGTTTGACCCTGGCCGCCGCGACGGGCGCGACTACGGCCGAACTAATGCACCGTGCGGGGCACTCGTCAGTCAATGCGGCACTTAGGTACAAGCACGCAACGAAAGACCGCGACAGAGTTCTCGCGGACGCTTTGGAGGCCCTTGTTAAGCCAGCTCCAGTCATTCCCATAGATCGAGAGTCAACACCCTCCTAGAGATGACTGACCGGGATCATCGCATGACAACAACTCGCTAGGACTTGCGACGTCAACTGGCGGATGTTCTTCGCGCACACGCGGACGCAGATTTCTCAGCCACAGACGCGGAAATTGACTCCTGATACGCTCCTCCTACGTCAGCAACTTCTCGGGGGTGATCTGTGGCAAAGATGCCATTTGGCAAGAAAAACGACGGACTGTTACCGATCGACTTAGAGGACTCTGCCGATGAAGAAAGCTTGGGGAAAGGTATTTTTGGCGACGGAGTGGCCGAGCCCCTGTATGCACTTGAGGCTTCGCGACTCAAGGGAGGTCGGATCTTTTCTCCAAACGTAATTCGAGTATGGCCAGATCGTATTGAGGAACACGAGAATCATGCGATTCGCAAATCTGGAACTCAAGCGATCCATTTTCGGCAGGTAGCGCAGGTCGGAATCGAAAAAGGATTGATATTTACAAACATCATTGTCGAGTCTTCTGGCGGTCACACGATCCGCTTAGTCGGCGTTCCTAAAGAAGACGGTGACAAGGTCAAGGGAATGATCGACGACGCAGTGAAGGCGGCTCATGGCAATCAAGTGGTGACGTCCGCCAACACGGTTGTCCCACAGTTGGACATAGCCGATCAGTTGACGAAACTCGTCGCTTTGCGGGATTCGGGAATACTGACCGACGAGGAGTTTCTCGTTCAGAAGCAGAGGCTCCTTAATTCTTGACCGTCTACTCGAGTGGACCGATCGGGGGCTGGGTAAGGACCGTGATCGAGTCCTCGCAGACGCTCTTGAGGCGCTGGTGATACCTGCAACCGTGATTCCAATTGATCGAGAGTCAAGAGCTTTGGACTAGCCCATGCGATCCTTGGTCTTCCTTCGCAACAGAGAAATGGACGAGTAGCGGGCCATCGAAGTCATTGGGTTGGTCTTCCGTGTCGAGGGTAGGTTCATGTTGAACCGTCAGGGCTAACGATGGGAAGGTCGCCATGTTTTGCTCCAGTTGCGGTGAGAGGATTCCCGAAGACGCAAGGTTCTGCGAGCACTGCGGCGCCGCAGTTCAACCAGCAACACAGGACCCAGTGGACAACAAGCCGAAGGCTAGACGTCGCATTTCGCGCAAGTCTTTTCTCGTTTCGACAGTCGTCGTTCTGGTGCTCATTGTTTCCAGTGTGGTGGTGTTCACCATTAGGAGTCACCACACCAATGGTCTCTCGTCGAGTCCTATCTCCGAGAGACTTCCCCTCCATGTTTGTAAAACATCTCTTGCTCTGCCGACAATGAAGGCAGCAAACCTCCCTTCCCACGAGAACGAGATGCTGCCACCAGGATCGGCTGGCAAGTTGGTCATCTACTCCGACTCAATGGGCTTTATGAAATTACTTGGGCCTCCAGGCTGGGGTTGTTCTGCTGCTGTTGGCGCAGACGGTTCAAGTGGTCTGACAATTACACCGACGAATTCGGGCATCTGGACCAACAGTGACCATGCACTCAGTGCCGGTTCAACAGTCGAAGTAATAAACGGTTCACAAACCGGCGCTGCAACCGGTAGTGCACTGGAGCAAGCGTGCCCATTTTTCAAAACCGCAGAACAAAGATGGGCAGAGGTCGGGTCGTCATGTCCAGCGACACCATTGCCCGAAACAGCGACTCCATTCGGGAAAAATGCCGTTGAGTTCATTGACCCGCCGCACGTGTATGGCACCGGCGAACCATCTGGTGGCGCATACCCTGCGAGTGGGGTTGTGATCTATCAGCTAGTCGGAGGGCAAGAGCCGGAAAGTTGGATCGAGACCTGTGTACTTCCGCCTAACCAACGATCACTTTGTTCAGCGTCCCTGCATGACTTCGCATTGAACTACGGGAGCAAATGATGCACGTTATGAATCGATTCACGGACAGTAGCAGCGACGACTTCGTCGGCTAATCGCAAGAAGGCATACCCTTGTGCACGCCGATCTTGAGAGGTGGACAATGACAGTTGCGCGGGTCGACGTTTCCCTTCCCACGTGGCTGTTCGCAGGCGACACCGGCGCATTTATGCAAGCTATCGGCTGGGACGCGGTTTCCACGTCCGATCCCTCAATGTGGCAAATCGCTCTAGAGGAAATAGCGACAGCGGGATCGCGACCGATGTTGACACTGCATGAGATATTGGGACCCCGTCACGCACCCAGTATTGAAGAGCATCCCGTCCTGGAATCGGCTGGCGCTAAGAGGATCACTCGCGCATCGGATCTCTCCTTGTTGATGGAAGCCGAAATTGAGCGTGTCGGACCTGTTGAAGAAATCAACTCGGTGCAGGACTTGACGCAGTTAATGTATCTCTTCGATTTGTCGATGATGGCTGCCGACAGTGAGTCTTTCGCTTCAACAGTTAACGCATTGATGGTTCGTGTGCGCTCCGAGTTCCCTGAGTCAGCCCTTTACTTCATTGAAGTCGATGGGGCCTTGAGCTTCCGTATGACGATAATGCGTGTCTTAATGCGCCTCAAAGATGATCCAGCTTCTATTACAACTCCTCCCCTCGCGGGACCAGGAGGGCTCGCATTTGAAGGGGGAGTGGATCTCACCGATGATCTCTCCTGGGGCCTACGAGCTTTTCTTGACCCGCTTCTGTTGTCGTTGTCACCATTCGCGTGGGGACATAGCTACCTATGTGACACAGGGGTTCTCGTCGTTAGTTTCGGTGCCGCAATAGCTGGGCGATCGGGCGAGCCGAATGAGTTTCTCAACCTATTTGGCAGACCAGGCGGGGTAAAGACAAGCGCCGCTCCCTCAATCTCACCTGATGCGATTCGTGCCGCCGTGGAGTGGTGGGTCGGCAGACTGAATACGCTCCTGTCTTCGGCGACTGATCCTTGCAGGTATCGGGCGGGCGACGGTACTTACGATGTGGCCAAACATCAAGAAAGTGTATTCACGCTTGACCAAGCGTTTAGAGCCGTCCAATCCATCTCGGTCCAGCATCGAGATGGATTTGCCCGACAGACCTTGTTTTTCAATGCCCTTGACACGCTCGAAATGCTCAGCAGAATCAACTTCGACCAGTTAGTGGAGGCGCCAATCGCTCGGGGGGTGTTGGATACCGTTCGTTCGTCGATGCCAGCAGATGCATGGCCAGTTCTTCTTCCACGAGCAACCGATGCCGTGAGTGCTCTGTTTAACATGCGAAAGTCGTTCACTATTGGAGGAAGAGTTTCGAGTTCGGGCATTACAGTTCCGGGGCCGTCGGGCGTAGGTCCACCTATCGACCGGACGCTGAACTTCGACCGAGCCGTCGCCCAATATTTGAGGATACGAAGAAATGCGACTCATGGTTATGGAGGGCGTGGGCACAAAGACGCGGCGCGTGATCGTGTACTTCTCTCATCTCACAGCGGTCACATTCCACAGAAGCTCGCCGACCTCTCGTACCTCTACGCGCTGAATCTCCTGGCGGCGGGTCTGGCCGGTAAGAAGACTGTCTGAGTGAGTGCACCGTTGCTCAGAGCGTCACTGCACCACCAACAAGTAATCAGCCGAAGCTGGAATGGCGTAATCAGGACTGTAAGGGTCCCCCCAGCCGGTGATGGCGACGTGAATGTCGTAAGTTCCTGGAGAATTAAATTGAAAATTGGCTTGTCCGTAATAGGAACCACCGATTATGTCGAGCTGGCCCTCGGGAGTCGAACTTCCAACTTCACTGATTGACCACGAGTCGCCTATGCCACCTTGAGATGGATCAGTTCCGTCGCTGCTGATTGCCGTAGCCGTCAGGTCAACATATGACTTGACGGGCACTGGGCCAGTGACCGGCGCGTCTGAGACGCTCGTACCGTAAAGGCAGTCGGCCGGCAAGCAACTGTATATCGCAGTGATGGACATGCTGACTGTCGGCCTCGGGAGCGTCGTGGTTGTCGTCGTTGTAGTCGTAGTTGTAGTCGTGGTTGTAGTTGACGCCTGAACTAGCTCGCTAAGTTGCCCCGCTGACTGTCCGTGCGTGGCGTCGCCAAGGAACACGCCGACGACCAGATGATCGCCAACGTTGCTATCGCCATACGTCGTGTCGCACGAGTACACAAGCGAGCCCTGATTCGTTGGCGTAGGCCCGACGCAGTTCGGGATAGTCACGCCATTGTCGGTCATGTACACGGCACTCTGCGTGGCGCTCAAGACATCTGCGACAGTCATTGAGTACGTGATCGTGTCGCCCACGGTTGCGGGCGACTTACTTGCCACGATTGCAATGGCCGTTGGGGGTTGCTTCGTCGTGACTGTTGTGGTTGTCGTCGTGGCAAGAGGTGTATTTCCAGCCTGAGTGACCTTCCAGCGATCGACGGTCGTGCTCTTGCCACGTACTGTCAACGTGACTTCGTACGTCTTCGTTGTTGTCGATGTGTTCGCCTTGAACTTGGCCGAGCGAACGATGGAACCCGGCTTGCAATTCACGGTCTTTGCGAATCCTGCAATTTTCGGACTCGATGACCAGTGACAAGTCGTCGAGTTTCTGACGGTCGCGGTAAAAGCCATCGAGCCACCAGAGGCGCTAACTGTCTTTGTCGCAGCGCCCGCCTGCGCTACAACGAGGCCACCAAGACAGAGTGCAACGCTGGCAATACTGACGGCAATATTGCGCTTCATATGTGTCCCCTCTGACCATTACGAGGTCTAATCCACCGATTATCAGCGCATCGATTTTTACTGTGCTTGCTTGCTTTGCGGGCTATTTGACATTTGACTCTATGTATCGGGGCCCCCTACGTTGACGCTCCTGCATAGGAGGTCCCATGCCCGTCGTTGTAGCCGAACTGAGTTCCCGAATAGACGGCTCTTATGGGCGTGACTGGGGCGGTTGCAAGTCCAACTCCAACACAACCGGTTACTGTCTGAAACTCATTCGTGTCCACGATGCCAGTACAAATGAAGTTTCCAAACTCATCGTAGAAGCTCACTGTCCCACCGCCGGGCGACAATGAGAGGCCAGTGATTGTCAGATCGGCATATTCGGTCGCATTGACCAAATTACCGATTGTTACGTTGTACGACCCGAACGCGAAATAATCGATACTTGTTGCTTGATCAAAGATGTGGGTCACGGTTGTCGTTGTCACGGGGCTCACGGTCGTGGTCGTTGTCGTGGTTGTCGTCGTGGTTGTGGATGTATCCCCGGCCTGATTGACCTTCCAGTGATCGACAGTCGTGGTCTTGCCGCGCACGGTCAATGTGACCGCGTACGACTTCGCCGTGGTCAATGTGTTCGCCGTGAACCTGGCCGACCGAGCGATGGTGCCGGTCTTGCACTTCACAGTCGTTCTGAATCCCGCAATCGTTGGACTCGATGACCAAGCACAGGTCTTGGCGTTCCTCACCGTGGCTGTCAAAGTCACTGAGCCACCGGAGGCGCCAACCGTCTTTATCGCAGCGCCCGCCTGAGCGACAATGAGGCCACTGAGGCAAAGTGCAACGCTGGCGATACTGACGGCAATCCTGCGGTTCACTGGAACCTCCTAGAACGGTCTACATCACGCCGAAACGGCGAGAAAAGTGAAGGCTAAGCGCCCATGTAGCGCCCAAGCCAAAATAAAACCAGATACTGACCGGAAGAAAGACCTGGTGACCAGCACTTTTACTTCTTGCGACTATGAAGCGTTCTCACCCTCTCAAGGTGGAGGCACGGGTTCGAATCCCGTTGGGACTGCCAGTTTTTCGACTCGGTAACACTCTTCGGTCTCGATACGACGAGTGGCGCGACCCTTGGTCAGCCGGTCGTCACTTTGACCTTTGGGGTATTCGTTTTGGTCCCGAAGTTCGGTTCGCCCTTCACGGGCTACAAGAGGATGAGACCTTGTTCGAACCATGGGGAGGGCGCTCGGGCTTCAACCGCGAGACTTAAGGCGCCAGCGGCGTTTCCCTCAAACCCGATTTTCGTCGGTAGTTATTCGATGGTGGCGTCGCCGCTGTCACTCTCGAACGGCAAGTCTTCGGCGAACCAGGCCAACATGCCGCCCGAGAGGTTGACCACGTCAAAGCCGTTCTCCCCCAAATACGTCGCGGCGCGAAGAGAGCGACCTCCAGAGCGGCAAGTACAGATAATGAGGCGATCGCGCGGGAGCTCATCGACGTGGTCGGGCAGTTCCGCGAGAGGAATTAGCGAAGCCATAGGCGCGTGACCAGCTTCCCACTCGTTTTCTTCTCGTACGTCGAGTAGAACGGCGTCGCCGTCAAGGAGTTCGAACGCTTCGCTGGCACTGACTTCGCTGACCGACATTGGAAACTTCATCCCTTTACTCGTCGTTCTTGGCGCCACTTGCGGCTCCCCATTTTGAATCTACATGGTGACGGTTCGTCGTGTCCGGCGAAAATGTGCCCGTTAGGCTGTTGGTGTGTTGGAAAATGCGGCCTCGATGATGGGTGGCGACGAACTTTTGGCGCGACTCGAGGATCCACTTCTCTATCTCATCGACGTGAGAGAACCTGACGAAGTCGCGGAGTGGCGGATCCCAGGCGCGCACAATATTCCCCTTGCGTCATTGGAGTCTCGTATTGCCGACGTACCGCGTGACAGGGACCTGGTCCTCGTCTGCGCCAAGGGAACCAGAGCACAGGAAGGCGCCGAACTCCTCGCAGAACGCGGAATCGTGAGCCGCGTGCTCGACGGCGGTATGGCGACCTGGGGTTCGACGTACGACCAGGTCGCGGCTGACTTTGATGGCGCCACCGTCGTACAACTTCGTCGCCGCGGTAAGGGGTGCCTGTCGTACGTCGTTGGCGCAGGCTCGAGCGCCGTGGTCATCGATCCCTCACGTGAGATACGCCAATATATAGGTGTTGCGCGTCACTATGGCTGGACGATCACCCACGTCCTTGACACGCACTTGCACGCCGACCACCTGAGCGGTGCTCGCGCCCTCGCCGCTGAGAGCGGCGCCGCGCTGTGGCTCAATCCCGCCGATCACTTTCACTTTGACTTCGAGCCGCTCGCTGACGGAAAGTCCATTGAACTCAAGCCCGGCGTGGATCTACGCGTCTCGTCGGTCAGCGTCCCCGGACATACTGAGGGCTCGACCATGTACCAGCTCGGCGACCAGGCCATTTTTACTGGCGACACGTTGTTTCTAGAGAGCGTCGGACGGCCTGACTTGGCGGATCAGGCGGAGGCCTTCGCTCACCACCTCTTTAAGAGCCTCCACGATCGCGTTTTGCCCCTAAACGACGAAATCACCGTGTTTCCAGCCCATTTTGGCCCCGGCGTTGAGGTTCACGCCGGTCAGTTCGTGGCTCGCGCGCTCGGGTCACTTCGTCACGTACTGGCACCTTTGGCCCTGAACGAGCACGATTTCGTCGATTGGGCGCTCGCGAACGTCAAAGACCGTCCCGGGAACTACCAGCAGATCGTACGAATCAACGTGGGTCAAGCCGAGGTCCACGGCAGCGCCGAAGACTTGGAGATGGGACCGAATCGCTGCGCGATTGCGTAAGTGTCGGGCGTCGCGTTCAGAACTCGATCATCGTTCGAAGTTCGCGACCACTGAATTCAGTCGTCGAAGAACAACATCGCGGACCGATGTTCGACCTCCTGCTCTACATCAACCGACGTTGAGACGTACCGTTGCCTTCGCGTTCGTTTCGGGACGACATTCGACACGATTTGATGATGTGTGTGCGCGATTTGTGGTGCGTCCAACTGAAAAAAGTGAGATCAAATGATCAACGAAAAGTGGCGCAAAATCACTAAATCACCGGCTTACAATATGGTTACGATTTTTTACGGCGTGACCAAGCGCGTCAGTGTCGTCGCCGAAATTGTTTTTTTCTCCCTGTTGACCAGGTACTTTGTCCGAGACATCAATCGCGGGTTTCTATCACCCTTTCGACCAAAGAAATCCCTGAGCACTTCGCCTTGCTTGCGCGCGTTACCTATACTTGGTCCTAAGGAAACGGCCGTGTCATGTCACGAGGCGCTACCTTGTGAGTTTTACTGCTGTCCCGCATGATCTAAAAATTAAAGGTTGACGAAGTTCGACCCTTATGAATGGAGTGAATTGACCATGAATAATCCACGACGGATACAACGCCACTTGGTGAAGGCACTTGCTGCTGGCGCCGTGCTCGTTGCTGCGGCGCTGCCTATGGCTATCGCTTCAGTTGCGGGTGCGGCGGTCACTCTCACCAGCGCGAGCTTTACCACCACCGCCTCTGGTGGTACCACGACCGGTGCCTACTTCGGTACGGGCGCCTCTGGTACCTTCTCGATTGCTGGTGGGTTTGCTGGCGATGGAGAAACGACGGCGACCGTAACAACGACCGCTCCGGGAGTTACCTTTACGAGTGTGGTGGACACGAGCACGTCGGCTATGACCGGCAGCTTCGCTTCGACATCCGCGACGACGCCTGGCAGCTACCCGATTACCGTGACGGACAACAACGGAACCGCCACGCTCAACGCTGCGTTTACTGTGAACGCTGCGCCGACGGTCGCTTCAGTGAGTCCTACGGGCATGGCGGACACCACCGCTAACACGGCGGCGACGGTCACCTTGACGGGTGCCGGCTTTGTCGGAACTCCAAAGGTCTACTTGACGAGCACCGTTGATGGCACCAAATTGACCGGTGTTACGGTCACGGCAAGTGGCGGAACGATAGCTGCTCCTGTCTCGACGTTGACGGTGTCCGTTACGCCCGAGAACTTGGTGAACACCACGCCCGCGACCCCGGGAACCTACACCTTCACGGTGATTAACCCCGACGGTGGTCAGATCCCCTCGGCCGCTCTCTTCACGGTGACCGGCAATGAGATCAGCGAGATCAGCCCATCGGCCGTTCCCCTTGTTGCTGGAACGTACCCGATTACAGTGTCTGGCGGCGGCTTCACCTCCGGCGCGCAATTGACGCTTGCTACCTGCACGGGAGCTGCTCTCAGTAGCACTGGAACAGTTACCGGCGCCGGCACGATGACGGATTCCGTAATTGTGACCGGGACCCCTTCGGCGGCAGGTACCTGTGTTCTCACGGTGACGAACACGACCGGTAATACCGACTCCTACTCAACCGTCGCTGGCGCACTGGGACTCGGTCAGCAGTCCACTGTTGGTCCGCTCATCACGGCTTCGAGTTTGTCGGCGGCCGCCGCAGTATCACCCGGCGCGCCTCAGCAGACCATTACCTTCACGGGTACGGGCTTCAGCCAGTACACGACGCCTACCCAGACCACTGCGGGCACGTCAACCGTGTCGGATGCCGCCGCTTCAATCGGCACAACGGCCGCTTCGTGTCTCGGTGGCCAGACTGGCACGTCGCTCACCTGTGAGTTGACAGTCTCCAGTGGTGCTCTCACTGGACCGCACTCGGCTGTTGTTGACGGCTCGTACTTCCCGAATGCCTTTACCGTTGCTGGACCCACGGTCACCTCGGCCGCACCCACGGGTCTTGCCGTCGGTGCCCCGGTTGGTACGATCGTTGCATTGACGGGAACGGGCTTCGGCGTCACGACGACTTGCACCGTCACTGTTGGTACTGCTACGGGACTCACCGGTGTCTGTCAGTACGTGAGCCCGACAACGGAGAACTTCGTTGTCACCGGGTCGCCTACTGCCGCTTCGACAACGACGTTCATCAACGTGCTGTCATACGATGCCTACGGCGCCCAGTCGGTCGCGGCCCCCTTCGCGCTGCCCGTTGGTCTCGCACCGACCATCTCGTCCATCACGTACGTGACCGGAACGACCGGCGTTGGCGTTGGCGCTACGGCTCAGACCATCGTGATTAACGGGTCAGGCTTTTCGGCTACTTCCACGGTGACGAATTTCGTCAACGGTAGTGCTGTCGCTGACCCTGCTGTTACGGCGACTGTCACCGGCGTGAACCTCGCTGGTACGCAACTCACCGCGACCGTCAAGATTGCCGCTGGCGACACGAACACCGTTGATGGATACACGGTTACTAACCCCAACGGTGGTACTTCGAAGGCTACGGCCGTCGCTCCTGCTGGTCTAGTCATTCAGGCTGCACCTACGATCACCGCAGTTTCACCGGTTACCGCCACGCCTGCTTCGACGAACGCCTTCACCATCACTGGTACGGGCTTCCTGACTGGCGCGACGGTAGTGCTCTCCTCGAACGGCACCTGTGGCACTGCGACGGTTGTTAGTGCGACGTCGATCACCGTTTCCTGCACCATTGGTGCGCCGGGTACGGCTGCTGTGACGTTGTCCGTGGTGAACGCCAACGGTGGCACTGCCACCTCAGCGGTCGTCCTGCCTGCTGCGACGACGCCGCCGAAGAAGCCGGCAGCCTTCCATGTCACGGGTGCGCACGGTTACGCCGTTCCCGGCCGGACAGTGCATATGACGATCTCGGGTGTGGGCTTCTACGGCCAGCCAAGGATCACTAGCAGCGCTGCCGGTACACGAGTCCGTGTTGCACATGACACTGGTCACTTGCTCACGATTTTCGTGACGACCAAGGCTGGTACTAAGCACCGCACCTACACCTTCACCATTCGCTTGGCGAACGGTAAGACGGGTCGGGCGAACTACTCAGTCAGGTAGTAACTTCACTCCAAGCAGTATCTAAGGAAGGCCCCCTCGAAAGAGGGGGCCTTCCTTATTGTTCCGTTGGCTTTTCTGCTGAATGTTCGCCGTACCTCTCGGAGGTTTATGACGAGTCCATGTGCTGAAATTGTGCAAGCGTCGTCATTGGAGAGCTGGTGTGAAATAAGGGTTTCGCTAATCCGGTGATTGAATTATGTACCTCACTTCCAAAAAACCGCGAACTGTAACACAACAGCAAAGGGTTTGTTCCTCCTAGATATCTATGCTTGGGTTAGTACCCATAACGCACATGTTTAGGTGTTCGAACCTGACGGGCAGTGCAAAGGTGGAAAGTCAATGACGAACTTAGTGAATCCCCAAGTAGGTCGTCGATCACTTCGATCTATGGCCAAGTCGATCGTGGCACTGGGCGCAACAACGGCCCTCATGGTGGCTGGTGTCGCATTAGTAGGCGTGTTGCCAGCGTCGGCGGCCACTACGAGTACTGCTACGACGTCCGCGGCTAGCGCAATTGCGACTGCCACAGCCACCTTGAACGGATCGGTTGCCAGTGGAGCGAACCCGGTTACCTTGATCCAGTTCTGTATTGGTAGCCAAGCCGTTGTCCAAGCCGATGTCACTAACCATGTCGTTACGTGTAGCGGTGGTGCGATTGTTCCCGCGACTCCGAATTCATTGAATGCAAACGTCACAGCCACGTCCGTGGCGGGCAGCGCTACTGGCCTGACGCCTGGCACAACCTATTGGTTCAATGTTGAGGCGACGGATAGCGGCGGTAACGCGTACGGCACGGCACTCAGTTTCACCGCCGCAACGGCACTTACTCTGACGAGCGTGAACGGTAGCTACGGCACTGGCCTCACGTTGACCTCTTCTGGTGGCGGAGGCGCGGGCGCGGTGACGTACGCAGTAACAACCGCCGGCACCGCAGGCTGCTCTATAACCTCCGGCGTGTTGAGCGCCACGAGTACGGGTACGTGCACGGTCACTGTCAGTCAGGCCGCGGCTGGTGCCTATTTGTCTTCGACGTCAAGCCCGACCGTCGTCACCTTCGCGTCGACGGTGCCGACCCAAGTGGGCTTCACCAACGAACCGCCAGCGACTGCAAGTGCCGGAACGGTTCTGCCGACCTTTACTGTGTCGGTAGAGGAGAGTAACGGCGCCGTCGATGTGACCACGCCGTACTCCACGGACGTAATCTCGCTGGTCTCGGCGTGCACGCTGACGGGCACGACGAGCGTCCAGGCCATCGGTGGTGTCGCGACATTTACTGCGGTCACAATCAAGAGCGGAACTAACTGCCAGTTGGTGGCAACAGACACGACGAGGACTCTCGCCACGGCGACGAGCACCGTCGTCACGTTGACGGCGGGCGCCGCGACCCAGGTTGTCTTCAGGACCGCGCCGCCAACATCAGAGTCGACGGCGGGTACCACTTTGACGGCATTTCAAGTAGCGGTTGAAGATGCCAACGGCAACGTCGAAACAACGGGCATTGGATCGGCGGACGCGATCACGATTACGTCGCCGTGCACCCTGGGTGGAACCTCCACTGCTACGGCTATCGCCGGTGTCGCGACATTTAGCGCACTGAATATCGGAGTCACGGGCGCGTGCGTGCTTACGGCAACCGACTCCACTAGAACGCTCGTCGCGGCAACACACACCACGAACGTGGGTGCGACCCAGACGGCGTTAACGATCGGCACCGTGAAGGGCAACGTCGGGACGTCGCTCACACTTTCGACGGCGGGCGGATCAGGTACCGGAGCGGTGACCTACACGCTCGCGGCTGGTTCATCAGCCGGATGCGTCTTGACGGGAAACTCCCTCCACGCCGCTAGGGCCGGAACGTGCGTCGTGACCGCGACGAAAGCCGGTGACACCACGTACATTGCCACCAACTCTGCGGCGACGACGGTGACGTTCATCCTGCCCTACAAGATCTCTCGTGTCGTTGGGGCGCTGTTCGTCGCTCAGACTCGGACCGTAACCTTGGTGGGTTCGGGATTCTACGGTGCCCCGCGCGTCATCAGCAATGTTCCTGGTGTCACCGCGCGCGTCATCCATGACACGGGCGCGCACTTGGTCGTCAGGGTCTCCGTGAGGTCAGGCGTGAGGGTTGGCATTCACAGCTTTACCGTCATCTTGGCCAACGGCAAGAGGGCAGCGGTTCGGTACAACCTTCGATAACGAAGTTGCTTAGGTGGTCCCGCGACGCCCCCGCCTTCGGGTGGGGGCGTCGCGGTTACTTTGTCCGTTAAGTAAAACTATGTTCGGCCCCGGTGGTTCACGTAGCCCCTCTGAGGGACCAGGTCGTACCTTCGGGGCCGTCTTGGACGTCCACCCCAGCCTTCAGGAGAGTGTCTCGAAGTTCGTCGGCGAGTTCGTACTGGGCGTTCGCGCGGGCGTTGACGCGGGCGCTGAGTATCCCCTCGACGAGCGGCGTGGGGTCGACGTAGCCCTCTCCGCCGGTGGTCGCGAGCTGGACGAGTTGCGCGAGCGCTTCGAGGCCGGACGTGCCACCCTTGGCGGCGCGCTCGCCCAACGCTGTCGGACTTGTCGTCGACGTCGCTGGTGTGCTCGGGGCGGCCTGGCTGCGAGTGGGAGCGATCGTGCGGAGGGCGTCGAGGCTCGTCGTCGTGGCGTTGGCCAGAACCGTGGTCACACCGTTGAGTCGCCAGTAGCCGTTCGAGCGACCCCTCACCGTCACGGTGTCGGTCGCGAGATCGAGGATCAACGCCGTGTGTTCGTCCACGCCGAGGGTGGCGACGCCGTCGGGTAGTTGGCCCTCGAGTTCGAGTAGTCGTGGCTCACCGAGGTAGCAGAACCGGGTGTCGTAGTTGCCCCCTTCGTTGTTGTCGAAGTGGGGGATGACGACGCAGTTGAGGCCAAACGCCGCGAGTACGTTCAGTCCCTCGCGCCACTGGGGCTCCTCGATTCCGACCTTGTAGACCTCGTAGATGGGTGCCGTGAAGGCGCCGAGGGTGAGCGCCGCCGCGGAGGCGAAACAGACCGTGCCTCCTTGATCCAGCACCTCGAGCAGATCGTCGCCAAAGTGAAGTGGGAACCACTGGGCGAGTGCGTACGTGGGACTCCCGGGCCCGGCGAAGACGTAGTTGGCTTTGCGAACTTGTTGCTTGAAGAGCGTGCGTTCGAGTTCGCTGGCCTTGTTGTAGGAGGCGAAGTGCAGGGTCGTGAGCTTCGTCTGCAACGAGATGTTGAAGTACTCTTCGAGCTTTTCGCTCATCTGGGGGACGTTTAGCTGGAAGCCGTAGGCGGTGTCGAGATTGACCGCGTCGAGCGAGGTGAACGACGCGAGGATATCTCGGTGCACCTTGGTCATTCCCGGCGCGGTCTCACCCGAGCCGAGTATCGCGAGGACGCCGCTGGACATTTCGCCAGCGTACCGTGACGGCTGCCCCGGGGATCGAGAGAATCGCTAGGTTGGGGACATGAGCGGTGTCGTTATTCAGTTCCGCGAGCGGGCCCGCGGCAACACCTCCATTCCGATGGTCCTCTGGGCTCTCTTGATGACGGTCGTTCTTTTCATCGAGGTGGTCGCGCCTTCGGCCACCGTCACGTGGCTCGGCTTTGGCGTCTCGGCGCTCCTTGGCGTCTACCTCGGCTGGCAACGTCGCGTCGGCGCGGTGTTCGTGGCGCCCTTGGTGAGTTGGCTCTTCGCGTGGTTCCCCCTGGAGGTCGCCTGCATGATCCACTTCGGCATCCTCAAGGGATTCTTCGTTGGGCTCTTGACGATCACCTTCGGTTGGATCGGCATCGGCTTCGTGGAGCTCGTGTGGATGGGAATGGTGGCGTTACTCGTGAAAGCGATTCGGGGATCCTCGGGTCGTGATTCCGTCGTCATCATGGGACCCGACGACCGCTTGTAGCGCGGGTGCGCTGCGTTAGCGAGGTTTGACGAGACGACTAAGAGATGATCTTGGGATTGGCCGTGCTCAGCATCTCGTGGGTGCTTCGCAACCAGTCGTCCTGGTTGTACCAGTTGGATGAGAGGCCGTGAAAGGCCCGGCTCAGCATCTGGCCCTCGAAGAACAGCGACCACTGGCGGGCCGTCAGTTCCTTGCCCAAGTGCCCCCCGTCCAGCAGGTCTTGGTGGATGGCGTCCGCTCGTTCGATGTAGCGGTCGTAGAGCTCTAAGAAACCCGGTCGAATGCTTGGTCGTGAGAGTGCGGTCGCCGACACGCGGAAGAACATCTGGCGTTGACGATTGAGACGTTCTTGGTAGTCGGCGTCGTTCAGCAGATTGAAGAGGGCGTTCACGAAGGAGCCCTTCGAGAGCGTGTGCGACGCCGACGTCGTGAGGTTCTCGATGATCTCGTCGGTGACGAGGGCGAAGATGCGTAACAGCGACGCGTTGATGAGTCCTTGGCGCGAACCAAAGTGCCCGTAGATGACGCTGGTGCTGAGATTCGTCTCGCTACAGATGTCCAAGATACGAAGTTCGCTCTCGTCTTCGCTCCAGAGTCGACGTGACGTCGCTTCGATAAGTACGTCACTCGCGGAGTGCGTGTTTGCTGCATCAGCCATCATTTGAAAGTACACGTTGGCGTCGCCAACGAGACTCCATGCGGAGTGATTCTTCTCCGTTCGGATAGGCCGAACTTCACCGACGAACGCGCGAGCGTAGTGGGCGCGACAAAGTGCTCGTTACGCGCGACCGGCGAGTCGTCGCCACTCCTCGAGGGGAAGCGCTTGGCGGTCGTGGCCGAGCACTTGGAGACAGACGTGATCGGCACCGGCGTCGTGATGTGCCTGCACGCTCGCGTGCACGGCCTCTTCGTCGCCGTGAACGACGATGGCGTCACAGAGTCGATCCGATCCACCGCGTACGAAGTCCTCGTCGCCAAAGCCGAGGCGGCGCCAGCTGTTTTGGTAGTTCTCTAGTCCCGTGTAGAACGCCAAGTGCTCGTGCGCGCGTCGCAGGAACTCTTCACGACTCTGTCCGAGTACGACTGACTGTTCGACACCCAAGAACTTGTCGCCCAAGATCGCCCGCGCGCGTTGGGTGTGCTCGGGCGTCACCAGGTAAGGGAGCGCGCCGTCGGTGAGGGTCGCCGCGAGACCGAGCATCTTCGGTCCCAGTGCCGCGAGCACGCGCGCGACGCGCGTCGCCCCTTCCTCGGCGAACATGGGGGCCTTATCCATGGCGAGGAGGAACTCTTCCATGACGCTGAGTGGTGCGGCGTACTCGTGACCGCGAAGTCGCTGAACCAACGGCTCGTGACTGACGCCGAGACCCAACACGAAGCGATCGTCGAAGGCGGCCGTGAGCGTCTTCGCCCCGTTCGCAGCGGTGACGGCGTCGCGTCCCCAGATGTTGGCGATGCCCGTCGCCACGACGAGCGACGACGTTGACGAGAGAAGCAGTGACGCGTTAGTGAAGGCCTCTCGACCCCACGCCTCGGGAATCCAGAGCGCCCCGTAGCCAAGCGACTCGATCTCCGCGGCCATCTCCGCGCTCTTACGAGGAGCGAGTGCGTCGAGCGTCAGTGTCCAGACTCCGAGTGTTCCTCGCAGTTTTTCGAGCGCAGCGGGCCAGGTTGACACGGTGTCGAGCATAGGACGGCACGTTGTCACAAAGAGCAGTCAGAATAAGGGGATGGCCTACTTCGTCGCGCTCGCCAGCGCCTTCTTGGTCCTGTCGGCGGCCACGGCGCTTCGGCCAGGTCGACGGGGTCTCTTCGCGGCGTTCGCCTACCCGGTGGGTTGGGCAGCCGGTGAACTGGCGGGCCAAGGAATCTTCGTCCAGGGGTTGTTGCTCGGGCTCCTCTGGTGGTGGGGGTGGCCGAAGACCCACTGGCTCAGCGTGCTCGTGTTCGTCGTCGCGGGCCTCGCCGTTGTCGAGAATCTCGCGCTGATCATCATCCTCTTCATGTCGCGGACCATTGTTCGAAGAGCAATGGCGTCCGCACCCGATCGTCCTCTCGAGATCCCGCGCGCGAACGACGACGTTTTTGGCCGGTGGTGGCGGACGCTGTTGTTGATCCCCTTTCACCCACGCGACATGCAACTCCATCGCAACCTCGTCTATGGTCCTCTCGACCGGCACCGTCTCGACGTGTGGCGTCTCTCTACGACGCCGACGGACGCCCCCGTCATCTACTACTTGCATGGTGGTGCGTGGACCTTCGGTGACAAACGTGAGCAGGGTCGTCCGATGTTGCACGAGTTCGTCCGTCGTGGCTGGATCGTGGTGGCGAGCAACTACCGTCTCGCGCCGCGCTTTCCGTGGCCCGCGCAGATCGAAGACGCCACGCGGGCGCTCGGTTGGATAAAGAAGAACATCGCGACGTACGGCGGTGACCCCGACAGAATCGTCGTCGCGGGTGGATCGGCCGGGGGGCACTTGGCGTCGCTCCTCACGCTCAGCACGAAGGATCCCACGTGGCGGCCCGCGGAGATGAGTGACGTCACGGACTGGTCGGTGCGCGGCGCGCTCTCGTTCTACGGCGTGCTCGAGATGACCGGGGATGAAGCGCACTGGTGCGGACTGGGCCGGGGTATTCGCCTGTTGTTAGAGCGTCGCGTGGTGCAGCTTCCCTACGAGGGTCACGAGGATGTCTACCTCTCGCTCTCGCCCTACGAGCTCATCAAGCCCGACTCGCCACCGTTCTTCGTCGTCCAGGGCGTGAACGACACGCTCGTGGAGGTCAACGTCGCGCGTGCCTTCGTCGCGAAGTACCGCAGCGTCGCCTTCGCGCCGGTCTACTACGTCGAGTTGCCGTTCACCCAACACGCGTTCGACGTGACAGCGAGTCCGCGCACGTCCGCGACGACACGAGCGGCGGTGGCCTTCGCCGCGTCGGTCGTGACCGCGCGCCCGACGCTGACGCCCGAACTCATCGCGAGCTACCAAGTCCCGCCAACACGTCTCCTCGTCGAGGTGGAAGAAGGTAATTGGCTCGACGCGAAAGAGGCGGCGTCGATCGTTGGTCCGTTCTTCGTCGTGACCTCGGACAACCCGTTCTCCGAGGTAGTGAGCGACGAAGAGAACGAGGCCCGTCGAGTCGCGCTGCGCACCTTTCTTCAGGGTCGCGGCGTTGCCTTCCTCGAGACGGTTGGCCGGGACCACCAGGGCCGCTGGCCCGACGAATCGGGCGTCGCGTTACGCGGCCTCTCGCGTGAGGACGTACGTGCGTTGACGCGCGCCTGGGACCAGTTCGCCTTCTACGAGGTCAACGAGGACGCCGTCATCGTGCGCGACGCGGCGTCGGACGTGGCGTTGGCCTAACTAGAGGCGAGCGTTAGTTCAAAGCTCAGTTCGCTGGCGTCGTTCACGACCATCTCGTGCACGTTGCCCGCGGCGACGAGGTCGTTCGCGCTCGCGCGTAGCGCGGCGGCGAACTCCTCGGGAGCGTTGACGACGAATCGTGAGACTTCCGCGCGCTGAGAGACCTTGGCGGTGCTCTTCTCGCGGCGAATGGCTTCGAGCGCGTCACAGACCGGTCGGTAGATCGAACCGGGGTCCACCGAGAGCGTGCCGAGTTCCTCGACACTCGGCCACGCGGCGAGGTGCACGGAGTCGTCGTGCCACCAGTGCCACACTTCTTCGCTGACGTAGGGAAGGATCGGTGCGAAAAGGCGCTGCAGGACTGAGAGGGCGATCGTCAACGTCGCGCGCGCCGACATCGTGTCGGTGTCGTCACCTTCGCCGTACGCGCGGATCTTCACGAGTTCGAGGTAGTTGTCACAGAACGACCAGAAGAAGGACTCGGTGCGCTCGAGCACCCGCGCGTAGTCGTAGTGCTCGAAGGACGTCGTCGCCTCTCGTATCAGTTCGCCGAGAAGAGCCAGAAGGTCACGGTCTAACGGCGCCGTGACGTCACTGGGGCTGAGCGCCGTCGTGTCCTCGAGGCGACCCAACACGAACTTTGACGCGTTCAGGATCTTGATCGAGAGTCGACGACCGATCTTCATCTGTGCCTCGTCGACGGCGGTGTCGGTGCCCGGGCGGCCAGAGGCGGCCCAGTAGCGAAGGGCGTCGGCGCCGTGTTGTTCCAAGAGCGGCAGTGGCGTCACGACGTTGCCGATGGATTTGCTCATCTTCTTACGATTGGGATCGAGCACCCAGCCCGAGAGCAACGCGTTGGTAAAGGGCAGGCTGTTGTGCTGGAGGTGACTGCGCACGACGGTTGAGAACAACCACGTACGAATGATCTCGTGTCCCTGCAAGCGTAGGTCCATCGGGTAGATGTTCTCAAAGAGCGCGGTGCCCCAGTGACCGGCGATCTCGGGCGAGAGCGAACTCGTGGCCCAGGTATCCATCACGTCGGGGTCACCCGCGAAGCCGAGCGGCTGGTTGCGCTGGGATTCTTCGTAGCCGTCGGGCACGTGGCTCGACGGGTCGAGGGGCAGTTGATCGAGCGCGGGCACGATGGGCGAGTCGAAATCGATCTCGCCGTTCTCGTCGACGGGGTACCACGCCGGAAAGGGCACGCCGAAGAATCGCTGGCGCGAGATGTTCCAGTCGACGTTGAGTCCCTCGACCCACGTACGAAACCGGTGCTTCATGAAGTCCGGATACCAGTGGAGCTCTTCGCCGCGGCGAAGGAGGGCCTCACGGTTCTCGAGGGTTCGCACGAACCACTGGCGTGACGTGACGATCTCGAGGGGCCGTTCGCCGCGCTCGTAGAACTTGACCGGGTGGGTGATCTCACGAAGATCGCCCACGAGGTCGCCCGAAGCGCGAAGCGCGTCGACGATGGTGGCGCGCGCCTGGTTGACGGTCCGGCCCTCGATCTCGGCGTAGACCGCGTTCGCGGCAGTGGGCTCCAACGACGGAAAGGCCTCGGAGCCGAAGGTCGCGGGGAGGAATCGGCCGTCGCGTCCAATGAGCGCGCGTGTCGGAAGACTCAGCTCGCGCCACCACGTCACGTCGGTGGTGTCGCCGAAGGTGCAGATCATGGCGATGCCCGATCCCTTTTCGGGGTCGGCGAGTTCGTGCGCGAGGATGGGCACTTCGACCTTGAAGAGGGGCGTGACGACGTTCGCATTAAAGAGTCCCTTGAAGCGCTCGTCTTCAGGGTGGGCGACGAGGGCAACGCAACTCGCGAGCATCTCGGGTCGGGTGGTCTCGATGTCGATGGTGCCCTGGCCGTCAGCGCGCTGGAAGGCCACTCGGTGGTACGTGGCGGGCCGTTCACGGTCCTCGAGTTCGGCCTGGGAGACGGCCGTTCGAAAGTCGATGTCCCAGAGGGTCGGCGCGACGTTGGAGTAGACCTCGTCACGGGCCAGCATCTCCAAGAAGCTGCGCTGAGAGATGGCCTGGGCTTCGGGCGAGATCGTCGTGTATTCCAGCGTCCAGTCGACGCTGATGCCGAGGTAGCGCCACAGTCGTTTGAAGGCCTCCTCGTCGACGGCCGTTAAAAGGTGGCAGAGTTCGACGAAGTTCCGTCGCGAGATGGAGATCTTCTTCTCCGCGGCCTTTTCGGGGGCTACGAAGTGGGGATCGTAGGGGAGCGTCGGGTCACAACGCACGCCGTAGTAGTTCTCGACGCGCCGCTCGGTGGGCAACCCGTTGTCGTCCCAGCCCATGGGGTAGAAGACGTCCTTGCCGCGCATTCGCCAGAACCTGGCCACGACGTCGCCCTGGGTATAACTAAAGACGTGCCCGATGTGCAGTTCACCCGAGACGGTGGGGGGAGGGGTGTCGATGCTGTAGACGGTCTCGCGGGTCGCGTCACGGTTGAACCGGTAGGTGGACTCCGCCTCCCAACGGGCCAGCCAGGTCTCTTCGAGGCCGTCGACGGTGGGTTTTTCGGGTACGGCGTGGGGAGAGGGCGTAGAAGCGTCAGGCATNNGCGTGGCGATGTACGTCTGTGGCCCCACGGTCGACAATCTGCCGCACATGGGCCACGGGCGATTCACGCTGGTCTGGGACATAGCGAGGCGCTGGTTCACCTTCCAGGGACTCAGCGTTCACTACGTCTCCAACATCACCGACATCGACGACAAGATCATCGCGCGCGCCAATCGCGAGTCTCGTAGTGAAGCTGACGTCGTAACCCAGTACGAGGCTGAGTGGTGGGACGCGATGGCGCGCCTGGGCGTGGCGGTGCCCGACGACACGCCGCACGCGACGCACTACATCGAGGAGATGGTCGAGCTGATCGCGTCATTCCTCGAGCGCGACGTCGCCTATACGACGAGCGACGGGGTCTACTTCGACGTGTCGTCGGTGCCTGATTACGGTCTTTTGGCCGGTCAGCCCCTAGAAAGTCTGCGAGCGGGCGCGAGGGTCGAGGGCAACGACGAGAAGCGTTCGCCCCTCGACTTCGCCCTCTGGAAGAACGCGAAGCCCGGCGAACCGAGTTGGCCCGCGCCCTTCGGCGCGGGACGACCGGGCTGGCACACCGAGTGCGTGGTCATGGCGCTCGACCTGCTCGGTGAGGACTTCGACCTGCACTGCGGCGGATTGGACCTCAAATTTCCCCACCACGAGAACGAACGGGTCCAGGCCGAAGCCGCGCACAAGGGCTTTGCGCGTCATTGGGCGCACAACGGCTGGGTCATGGTGGGTGGCGTGAAGATGAGCACGTCGCTCAACAACTTCACCTCGCTCACCGACCTGCTGGAAAAGACCGACCCGCGTGCCTATCGACTCCTGGTCCTGCGGTCGCACTACCGCTCGCCCATTGAAGTAACGCCGTCGACGATCGCCGACGCCGAGAGGGCACTCGATCGGCTCGATTCATTGGCTCGCCGTTTTGAACTACCCGTCATGGGCGGCGAGTATTTCGAACTGGCCTCGTCGCACGACTGGGAGGACGAGTCGTTGGAACTCTACGAACGCGTCGTCACGGTCATGAATGACGACCTCAACACCCCCCTCGCCGTGGCCGAACTCTTCGACGCCCTAAGTAGCGCCAACGCCATGGCCGATGAGGGTCACGAGGCGTCCGCTCGCCGACTGGCCCAGTCCGTGGGCGCTCTCTTTGGCGCGCTCGGGCTCTCGCTACTCGCGGGTAGCCACGTGGTCGATGAGGTGACCGAAAGGCTCGTTCTCCAACGAGACGCTGCCCGATTGGCGAAGAACTGGGCCGACGCCGACCGATTGCGTGACGAACTGGTCCAAAGGGGCTGGATCGTGGAAGATGGGGCCTCTGGCACTGTTGTACGTCGTCCATAAATCCTCTTGTTCTCTAAGGCCCTCACCAAGTAGCGTTATCCCTGAGGTTGCCGTTGTGGTTCCCTCCCAAAACCGGAGTTCCGGAAGTAAAAGTAATAAGGAGGCCCACAGTGGCTGCAGGAACCGTCAAGTGGTTCAACGACGAAAAGGGTTGGGGATTCATCGCTGTCGATGGCCAACCAGACGTCTTTGTTCACTACTCGGAGATTCAAGGTGACGGGCGAAAGACGCTCGTCGAAGGTCAGGCCGTCGAGTTCGACATCGAACCCGGCGATCGTGGCCCGTTAGCTAAGCGCGTCATTCTTAACTAACGACCATTTCTTCGTTGTAAACAACCGCCGCCTTCGGGCGGCGGTTGTTTTATTGTGCCATCTCGTGCCCTACGGTACGTTTGGTTACTAGCAAGTAACTTTTCTGAGCCCCAAGGTGCGACATGACCGATTTTTCGATGGAACTCAACGAAGACCAAATCACACTGCGTGACTGGCTGCACGGCTTCGCCGAGCAGCAGATGCGACCCATCGCCGCCGAGTGGGACGAGCGCGAAGAGACGCCCTGGCCCTTCATTGAAGAGGCCGCCAAACTCGGTGTGTACGGCCTCGACTTCTTGATGAACGCCATCAAGGACCCGACGGGACTGTCGATGATGATTGCGCTCGAAGAGTTGGCCTGGGGTGACGCCGGTCTCTGCATGTCCATCATGGGCACGACCTTGGGGGTGGCCGCGATCGTGGCGAACGGGACGCCCGAACAGCAGATGGAGTGGGTGCCGCAGTGCTTTGGTACCCCCGACGACATCAAGCTCGCGGCCTTTGGCGTCTCCGAGCCCGACGCGGGCAGTGACGTCTCGTCACTGCGC
>PLNQ01000114.1 GCA_003141815.1 Acidimicrobiaceae bacterium
GTGACATTGACCGCACGCCATCAGGTCCCGAGTTTGCCGAAGGCGCTCCGGGGAAATGACGGAACAGCACAGACCGTCACGTTCGATATATCGAGATGATATAATCAATCGCGTGTTAGACATCGCCATCCTGGGCCTGCTGATGGACCGTGACCACCATGGTTACGAGATTCGCAGTCGGCTTCGTGAACGACTCGGTGTATGGGCCAACGTCTCTTTCGGATCGATCTACCCCGCACTCGCTCGTCTCGAGCGTCACGGACTGGTCGAAGCAGTCTCGCCAATTTCACCCCGTCAGAGCCCGCTTTCGACGGGGTCGCTCTCGGGCGAGCGCGCGTCCCTTCGATCGCTGCGCGCGACGACCGGACTCGGCCGACGTGGTCGCAAGGTCTATCGCATCACGGACCGTGGTCGTCAAGAGTTCATCCTCTTGCTCGGCGACCTCGCCACGCTCGACGACGGCAAGAACTTCTCTTTGCGCATGGCCCTCGCCAAGTACCTCACCCCCAATCGTCGCGTCAGCCTCTTAGAGCGTCGCCGCACCGACCTCGTGGAGCGCCTGGCCGAGGTGCGCGCGGGCTCGCACAACGAAGAACTCGACGACTACGCGCGCGGCGTGATGGAACACGCCGCCCGGGGCGTCGAGCTCGATCTCGCGTGGATTGACGACCTGTTAACCACAGAACGAAGTAATCAGCAAACCTTCGCCAACGACGCGAAGTAAGAAAGGAAAGCCATGAACAAGATTCGTGTGGCGATCGCCGGCGTAGGAAACTGCGCCAGTTCACTCATCCAGGGCGTCACGTACTACCGCGACGCGAAGGACGGCGACCACGTCCCGGGCCTCATGCACGTGGTGCTCGGCGGCTATCACGTCAGTGACCTCGAGTTCGTCGCGGCCTTCGACGTCGACGCCTCCAAAGTCGGCAACGACCTCGGCAAGGCCATCGACGGCGGCCAGAACAACACCCTCAAGTTCGCCGACGTCCCCTCACTCGGCGTGACCGTGATGCGCGGACCGACCATGGACGGCTTGAACAAGTACTACCGTGCCGCGATCGAAGAGTCGCCCCTCGAGGCAGTGGACGTGACCCAAACGCTGCGTGACGCGAAGGCCGAAGTCCTGGTCTCCTACCTGCCGGTCGGCTCGGAAGAGGCCCAGCGTTTCTACGCCCAGGCCGCGATCGACGCCGGCGTCGCCTTCGTGAACGCCATCCCCGTCTTCATCGCCTCGGACCCCGTCTGGGCCAAGAAGTTCAGCGACGCGGGCGTGCCCATCATCGGTGACGACATCAAGAGCCAGGTCGGCGCCACCATCGTGCACCGCGTTCTGACGCGCCTCTTCGAGGATCGCGGACTCACCCTCGACCACACCTATCAGCTCAACGTGGGCGGCAACATGGACTTCAAGAACATGCTCGACCGCGAGCGTCTGGAGTCGAAGAAGGTGTCCAAGACCCAGGCTGTCACGTCGCAGTTGGAGCTCAACGACCTCGACCCCGACGACGTGCACATCGGACCGAGCGACCACGTGCCGTGGCTCCAGGACCGCAAGTGGGCCTACATCCGTATGGAGGGCCGCAACTTTGGCGACGCGCCACTCAACATCGAACTGAAGCTCGAGGTCTGGGACTCGCCCAACTCGGCCGGAGTCATCATCGACGCCGTGCGCTGCGCCAAGGTCGCGCTCGACCGAGGCATCGGTGGACCGCTACTGGGACCTTCGGCGTACTTCATGAAGTCGCCGCCCGTGCAGTTCCACGACGACGAGGCCCACGACATGGTCTCCGCCTTCGCTGACGACGGTGCGGAGAACCCAGTCTGGCCTTAGGTCTCACGTCTCACTCGCACGACGTGGCTGACCACTACGGTGACTCAGCGACGCCGCGCGTGTCTCACTTGTGACCGACCCACACGACCTTCACGTTGGTCGTGATAGGAGCGGCGCCCGAGTAAAAACAGACATTGGCCAGCTTGTGGGCGAAGTAGATCCAGTTGGCCAGGGGTCGTCCGTAACCCTCAATCTTGAGCCCGCTCGCCGTCTGTACGCCACAGGCATGACTCTTCATCACGGCGCTCGAGAGCGCGGCGATCTCGACGATTGCTTCACCGCGCGCGTTCGCTAGGAGCACGACGTACTTCTGCCCACCCCATACAGCCGGAAGAGCATCTTGCGTGGTTGTGCGCGTTGACGAGAGTTTTGCGACGCGAAAGGCGATGACCGCCGGTCCCGTCAAGGGGAGATGGCACGCGACACCGTGATTCTTGAAGTAGAGCGGGACGAGACGGGTACTCGAGGCGATCCCAGCACCCCCGCGGTACGTGGCCCCCACGCTCACCGTGATATTTGCGTACGCGCACTAGGGCACCGTGACGGCACTGGCCGTCGCACCGGCGAGGAACGGCGAGAACAACGTGGCGATCACCACGACCGCGAAAAGGGGTCGAAACGTTCGTGTCAAAGTCCCATCTTGACGCACTGCGGCTCCCGCCAACCAGTCAGCGCCGAATCGTCAGTCACTGACTCGCCCACCACGCCCTGAGCCGCACCGCCGCTTCGTCAGCCGTGATCTCACCCTCGTCGAGACGGATCTCCATGAGGAAGTCGAGAGCTTGGCCTACCGCACGGCCGGGCGCGATGCCGAGCAGTTCCATGACGGCGACTCCGTCGAGAGCTGGACGAAGGCGACTCAAGTCCTCTTGTTCACGAAGAACGCCGATTCGGTCTTCGAGTTCGTCCATACGCTCGGCGAGGATCGCCGCCTTACGCGCGTTACGCGTCGTGCAGTCGCAACGAGTGAGCTCGTTGAGTTCTTCGAGCAGGGGCCCGGCGTCGCGTACGTAGCGCCGCACGGCCTTGTCACTCCACCCCAACTTGTACGTATGAAAACGCAGGTGCAGTTCGACCAGCATCGAGACGTCGTCGATCATGTCCGACGAGTACTTCAGCGCGGTCATTCGTTTGCGCGTGATCTTCGCGCCCACTACGTCGTGGAAACGAAACGTCACACCTTCGTCGCTAATCGCACGAGTGTTGGGTTTACCGATGTCGTGAAAGAGCGCGCCGAGGCGCAGCACTAGCGACGGCGAGGTCTTGTCGACCACGGCCCAGGTATGGCGTAGGACGTCCTTGTGCTGGTGCACGGGGTCTTGTTCGAGCTGGAGTTTGGGCAGTTCGGGAAAGAAGTGCTCCGCCAATCCCGTGCGCACGATGAAGTCCAGACCGAGCGAGGGCTGCGCGGTCAGTAAGAGCAGGTCGAGTTCGCCGCGCACGCGCTCGGGCGACACTTTGGTGAGTTGCTCGGCCATCTTCGTGGCGGCGGCCTCGAGCGCGGGATCAATGCTCATTTCGAAGCGCGCAGCGAAACGCGCGGCGCGCAACATCCGCAGGGGATCGTCGGCGAAGAGGATCTCGGGATCGATGGGCGTGCGCAGTACGCGATCGTTGAGATCGCGAAAGCCGTAGTGAAAGTCAAACAGAGTCTGCACGTCGGGCGCCTCGGCGTTGAGCGCAATGACGTCGAGCGCGAGCGCGTTGATGGTGAAGTCGCGACGACCGAGGTCGGCCTCGAGCGAGTCGCCCCACTCCACCGAGGGCTTACGGGAGTGATCGACGTAGGACTCCGAGCGAAACGTCGTGATCTCGACCTTGACACCACTGTCGCGAAGGGTGCCGCCAACGGTGCCAAAAGCCTTTCCCTGCCGCCATAACGCGCTGCAGACGGGCTTCAGGAGTCGCTCAATATCGTCGGGTCGGGCGTTCGTCGTGAAGTCAATCTCGAAGTCGTCGCGTCGCTGTTCGCCGAGCAAGGCATCACGAACGGAACCACCGACGGCGTAGAGAGAGAAGCCCGCGTCGGCGAACGCTTCGGTGAGCGGACGCGACAACAGCGCGAGTTCCGCGAGTCGATCGTGGGCGTTGGTAAAGGAAGTCACTGCGAATGAAGGTTACGGGCTCCCGAAGCGGAGGTCTCACCCAGGTAGCCTGTAACTGCATGTCCCACCGATTTACGACCTGGTGGCGGGCGCTCAGCGTCGTACTCCTCAGCCTCGCAACGGTGACGTGGCCCTCGGCCTCGTGGGCTAACACGACGCCAGGCTTCACCGTGGTGCACCAGAACGTACTGGCGACCCTGTCGCCGCGCGGCATTTTGCACTTCGCCACGACGGTGCGTCTCACGCCAGCGAAAACCAACGCCAGCGCGAACGTGACGATCTTCCCGGCACTCACCACGGCCTCGGCATTGAGCCCCATCGTCTCGGGCACGGGCGCGACGACGCCGGCGATCTCGTCAACGGGGACCTTCGCGTTGAACTGCCTGCAGCGCGGCGAGGCCACCTTCAGCGTCTCGATCTACAGGAGCAAACTGAAGACACCCCTGCGCTCGTGCCATGGTGTCAAGGCCCGACTCCACCTCACGTGCGCGAGCACGGGCTGCGCCGGGGTCTACCCGCTTCGCTACCGTCTCCAAGTCAACGGCGTGACGCTCACGAAGTGGTCGCTCCTGGCGATAAAGACGACGCCCGTCGCCAAGCCCCTCCGGGTCGCACTGGTGGAGACGCTGAACCGGACCTCCCTGCAACACCCCAAACGCTCGATGAGCGTCTTGAACACGCTGGGCCACTTCGCTTCGTCACCGCTCACGCTGAGCGCGGACTACGAAACGCTGACGGCCATCGCCTTCAATCAAATCGCGGGAACGCTGTGGCGTAGCGCGCTTAACAAAGCGCTCGAGAGCCCCCAGCATCGAGCCGCCGTTGCGCCCCCGGGCTCTATTGACTTCGCCGGTCTTTCGGAGAACGGTCTCACGACTCAGATCCCCCAGCAGCTTGCGCTCTCCGAGCGGGTTCTCAAATCGCTGACCGGCGTCTACGTGGATCAACCGGTGCTCTTGAGTGGCGCGCAGACGCCCACCAGTCTCCTCGCACTCGCCGGCGGCGGGGTCAGTGACGTCGTGCTGCCCGAAGATCAACTCACCCAACCTCCATCCAGCACGCTCACGTGGGGAGCGCCTTTTCACGTCGACGGCGCGGGTTCCTTGACCGCACTCAGTATCGACGGTCCCCTGTCCGCGCTCGTGAGCGACGGATCCATCGAGCCAGGACGTCGTGCCGCTCTCACGGTGGCGTGGCTCGCCTTCCAACACTTCGAATATCCCAACGCGCGCTCGATTCGTACCGTCGTCATCGAACAGACCATTGGCTCAGCGTCGACGACCTTCATGACCGATCTGCTGAGCAGCCTGGAGAACGACCCGTTTAGTCAGCTCGCGTCACTGACGCCGTCTTTCAACTCTTCGCTCATCGGCACGAACGGCGCTCCCGCGATCCGAACGCTCAACCACACGACAAGCTCGTCCACCTGGTCGGCGCACAACGTCTCATCGCTGCTCACGTTGATCGGCGCCGCCAATTCGTACGCGCAGAGCATCAGGTCCGGTTCGGAAGCGCTCGCCCTTCGCGTCGGGGTTGCGCGAACGGAGATACTCGGCAACGCGAATCAGCGCCAAAGCGCCATCAACGCCGCGAACAACCAGCTGAACGCACAGTTCGGCCAATTCTCGATTGACGCGAGTGCCATCACGCTCGCGGGCCAGGGCACGTCGCTGCCCATCACCCTCATCTCGCGCGCGCCCTACACCGTCGACGTCGTCGTGCATCTCGTCACGGACCGCGTCACCTTTCCCAAGGGCAAGGCTGTCGCCGTCACCATGAGCTCGCCCACCGAGTCCATTCGCGTGCCCACCGAGAATCCCCAAGGAAGCTCGCTGACGCTGCAGGTGGTGCTGACGACACCGAACGGCCAAGTCGTCCTGGCGCGAAGCGCGATCCAGGTTCGCATCGCCGGCGCGTCCGTCGTTGGTTACGTGCTCACGTTCGCGTCGTTGGTCGTGCTCGCGCTGTGGTGGTGGCGTACGAACCGTCGACGCTCGAAGGGCCGTCACGCCCGATGAGCATCGAAACCTCACATTCGTCACGCGTCGCCTCGATGGCAAGTGGCACCCTGGTCTCACGGATCACCGGCTTCATTCGCGTTCTCGTGCTTGTGTGGGTACTCGGCTTCACGCCGATCTCGGACGCCTTCAACTTGGCGAACACCGTGCCCAACATGTTGTTCGATATCGTGCTCGGCGGCATCGCGACGGCGACGTTCATTCCCGTCTTCGTCGAACGCCTCGCCCTCGACGGTGAGCGACGCGCGTGGCGTTCGATCTCGAGTGTCATCACCGGGGCGCTACTCATTCTCATCGTGGCGTCCGCCGTGTCGTGGTTCTGCGCGCCGTGGATCATCGATGGCTTCACCGCGCTGCAACACACGTCGACCGTGCGCTCGGCGGCCGTCTTGGTCCAAGAACGCGCCGTGGCAACCGAACTGCTCCGTTGGTTCGTGCCCCAGATCTTCTTCTACGGCCTCATCGGCATCGCGACGTCTCTGCTCAACATTCGCAAACGCTTCGGCGTGGGGACTTGGGTGCCGGTCGCAAACAACGTGGTCTGCATCGCCGTGTTGATCTGGTTCCACCTCGTCGACCCGACACCGTTGCTCTCAGCACTCAGTGGATCGCGCGACCTGCTCTGGCTGGGTCTCGGCACCACGCTCGGCGTCGCGGTCCAGT
>PLNQ01000084.1 GCA_003141815.1 Acidimicrobiaceae bacterium
ACATCGTCCAGAAGTGCCACAGGCCGAGCTTCTTGTTCATCGTCTTTCCGGTCATCTTCGGCAGCCAAAAGTAAAGACCCGCGAAGAACGCGAAGACGAGACCGCCCATGATGGTGTAGTGGAAGTGCGAGAGCACGAAGAACCCGCCGTGCACCGTGACGTTCACGGGAACGTCCGAGAGGAAGACTCCGGTCACGCCACCGATGAGGAAGTTGAAGTACACGGCCATACAGAACAGCATCGGCACTTCAAATCTGATCTTCGCTCGATAGAGCGTACCCATGCCGACCAGGAAGATGAACCCGGTCGGAATGGAAATGAGCTCCGTCGTGAGCATGAACAATGGACGCATGTCCGGGTCAATACCACTCTGGAACAAGTGGTGCTGCCACACGAAGAATGACAAGAGGGCCACGCCAATCATCCCGGCCGCGGCGATCCGGTAAGCGAACAGTGGTTTCCTTGTGAAGACGGGGATGATCTCGCCAATGATGCCAAAGCCCGGCAGCGCCATGATGTACACCTCGGGGTGACCGAAGAACCAGAACAGGTTCTCCCACAAGAACGAGCTGCCACCATGCTCGGTGACGAAGAAGGCCGTTTGCACCGTCTTGTCGAGCAAGCCAAAGAGACCTGCGGAAAAGAGCACGGGCGTCGCCAGGGTCAACAGCGCCGTCGTCGACAGAATGCCCCAGACGAATACGGGCACGCGGCTCCAGGTCATGCCCGGCGCGCGGTAGTTGATCACGGTGATCGCCAGGTTGAACCCAGCCGTCATCATGCCCACGCCAATGATGGCGAAGCCGAACAGATAGGAGACCATTCCCGGTCCCGCTTGGGTCTGCAGTGGCGCGTAGCCCGTCCAACCGGTTGGAAAACCACCGTAGGGCAGGGCCGAGAAGATGACCGCATAGCCGATCAGGAATGTCCAAAAACTGAACGCTTCAATGCGCGGGAACGCCATGCGACGAGCGCCGATCATGAGCGGAATGAAGTAGTTACCCAGTGGCCCGACGACGATCGACGTCGCCATCATCATCATGATCGTCCCGTGCTCGCTGACGATCTTGATGTACGTATCGGCGCTGAAGATATGGGTCGTGGGATTGAGCAACTCGGTGCGAATGGCCATCGCGAGGAGCCCACCAGTAAAGAAGAACAGTAAGACGCCCACCACGTACTGCAGGCCGACGACCTTGTGGTCCAAGTTGTAACGTAAGTACTTACTAAATCCCGTGTACTCAACTTCGTGCTTTGCTTCACGGCCAACCATCTTGGCGAGCGGATAGTTCAGCGCGCCAATGCCGAGGTACCATCCCACGACCATGAACACCAGGGCCAGGAGGTCAGCGACCGAGTTCTGACCGCTGTTGGCGATGTAGGTGTAACTGCTTGCTATATAATTCCCGAGCCAGTGTCCGAAAATGTAACCCAAGAAACCCGCGATGATCGCAGTACCGAGGTGCTGGCCCTGCCAGCCGCTGCCGAACCCTCTTCGTTCCCTGACAGCGACGGGCGACACAGGACTGTGGTCGTCAACTTGCGTCGGTCGTTCAGCGCTAATTGTCATCGCGCGATCTCCGTTTCCTTTGTCACTACTGTCTGCTCAATTTCCGAGTTGATCATCATCACGATCCGGGTTGCTTTGATCCGTAGATCTCTGATGGGCTGTAGGGCGTCACAGTTCCGTCGATGTAGTAGCCACCGGCCGCGCCGTTGGCGTCGGGCGTATACGTCCAAGCAAATGGCGGTAAGACTTTCGTGTTCTGCGCGTTCGCAGCTTCAGTCTTGGTCGCCCAGGCCATGAAGGTCGCTTGTGAGACCACGTTTCCGGAGTTGAACATCGCGCCATGCCAGATGCCACACAACTCGCTACAGCGAACCACGAAACTACCGAGCTGCAGTGTCTTGGTATACGCCACGTTGTTCTGCTGCGGGTTGGCGTCCGCCTTGACCTCGAGTTGGTACGCCCAGAAACTGTGAATCACGTCGAGTGACGTTACGTTGAAGGCGATGTCCGTGTTGACGGGCAAGATGAGATACGGAGATTCAAAGCCCCCGAACGTCGGATAACGGTAGGTGAACTTCCACTGCTGCGCAATGACCTGCACGGGAAGCACGGCGTTACTGTTGGGCGACCATGTTGCGGTCCCCGCTAACGCAGCCGTCTCGGCTTTGATGGCGCCACTCGGATTCCAGATTGGATTCGGACCTTCGCCGCCGCCCGAGCCCTTGCCCACGACAACTTCCACCGTGCCGTAGGCCGCGAGAAGCAGCACGACGACAGTCGTGATGACGATCCACGAAGTTTGCAACTTCCTATTTTCAGCAGCCTTCGGTCCACCTACCGACTCGGGTACGCCCGCCTTCTTCGATCGCCAGTTGATGGCGGCGTACAACATGTACTCCCAGATGGCGACCAGGACGGGAAACGCGATGAGGAAGAGGACGTTGAAAGCCTCCTGATTGTCCTTCGCCGTTGTGGTCATTCTCCCTGGAGGTACGTGGGGTCCGACGAGGAACCAGTACAACACGTCACCAATAACGGACACAACGATCCAGATGAGCGTTATCCGTTGAAGGTGATTCGGATCATTGTTCGATGAGTTCTCTGACGCCATGACTATTGCACCACTTCCAGTATTCCGCCCATGTAGTTCTGCGTCGACATCGCGCCTCCATTGCCAAATAGGTAGCCCAACGCGCAGGGCACGAAGCACTGCCAGCTGTAAGCACCAGGTCCGGGTGTCTTGAAACTGAACGTTTCTGTGTTATGGGGGAACGTCTTGAGACAAGGTGCGCTCCCGCAAATGTTGGCCCCACCGACACCGACCAACGGAACGATCAAGTTCAGCTTGGGAATGGCGAAGGTGTGGCCGACACCGGTACCGGTGTTCGAGTTGTACGCGGTGAAGGACTTTCCATTCAAAGTGGCGCTTCCGCCAATCGTACCCAGGACTTGGCCGAACTCTTGATTACGCAGTGGGCTGCCACTGTCGTACTGGTAAATGGTCATGTGAACAACGGTGTTAGCCGGCAACTTCCACGACGTTTCCTGGACCCACTTGCCCGTGTGCGGATCCTTAGTCAAGTACGAAACCCAGGACGGATGTGCGCCGTATCCAATCGAGCCAACAGTCTCAAGCGTGAGATTCACCGGTTGGCCTGCCGGCTGAGTATTGGTGTAGTCAACAGTTCCTCCGGGTACACCTGGCGCGAGGTATGAGGAAACCGCCCACACCACAAGACCCACAGCCACCAAGAAGAGCCCAAGAACCGTTGCGAGTCTCCCTCCCTTTGACATTTTCCACTCCTTGCGACGAGGCGTCCCCAATGGAACTCCGAACTAAGAATAACGAGCGGCGCCACTAATGTGAAGACTTGTGGAAGAAAAGAATAAGAGAATTCTCGGAATTCACCTGGGTCTCGCTTTTGTGGAGCTTCTCTGTGTTACGGGCTTCATTTTCGAGTTTTTACGGGCCCGTTCAGGTAATTCACTTTCCTGGGCCTACGTTTTCGAGTGGCCCATCTTTGGCGGGTACGCAGTCTTCATGTGGCGAAAACTGTTGAAAGATGAGAGGAACGAGGGTCTTGCACCAGAAGAAGTGGCCGTCACCAGGAGTGATGCCAACCTCGACGCCTACAATGAGTACCTCCGAAAAGTCCATCGCGGTTCGCCAGGTAGCCATCCTGACGCCTCTAAACCGAAACGCTGAGCGCTCGAGAATACCCCTCAAGCGGCGGAGACGGCTTCGATGGCACTCCTCCCGAGCCCCACATGTCGAGTACGTCAGTTCGACCTGAATCTGTCGAGCGGGTCGCCGCGTCGACACGCCTGGGCCGTTAGTTCACGCCCATCGACGAGAGCAGTCCTCGTAACTCCGAAACAGCTGAGGCCACACCGGACGAGCTCGATAGCGGGTCGTCGGGAATAACCCAGCGCAACTCACCTTTGGGACTGATAAGAAACATGAAATCGGAGTGAATGCTCATCTTGTCCTTGGACGTCATTGATACGCCAATGCCGTACGACTTCCAGACTTCTTGGACTTTCGAGAGCTTTCCAGTCACGAAGTGGAAGTTCTTCAAGTGCGCGAGCCCGCGCTCGGCGATGAAGGTGCGAAGGTCCGTAAGGTTCTCGTGGTACGGATTGGCCGCGACCGCGACGATGTCGAGGTTCGCGTTCGCGGACAACTCGGCGCGCACGTGTTCGAGCTGTTTCGCGAGTAACGGACAGTCGGTGTAGCAACGAGGGTCGATGAAGGTCAACAACGTGACTCGCTTCGGATGTTCACCCAAAGAGTACGTCTTGTTGAACTGGTCCGTGAGCGTAAACGTCGCGGCCCTAAGGGTGGTGGCGGACGCGGGACCGTTGTGCGCTTGGTACCACGTCGTCTCGGCGCTCGCGAACGTGGTGCCGCCCATCAAAACCATCGAGAAGAGGATCATGGCCGAGGCGAAAGTGGCGACCACGGCGCCGGCACTGCTCGTCATCTCACGAGGCAACCGACGAACGCGTGGCTCACGTACTCGCAACGTCGGTGACGCGCACCACGCGAGTACCGCCAAAGGGAGCAGCGAATTTACGTCGGTGGAAAGTCCCCCAAAGATCGACGTGTCCTCCGAAACGAACCAGAAGAAGACGCAGCCAATGACGAGGGCCCACACCGGCCAGCGCCACTGTTGAGCCGCGGCCATCCACAGACCGACCGCGCAGACGCCCAGCCAAAGAATGATCACGACGTTGAAGCCTCCGCCCATCATCGCCGCGAGAGAGCCCACGTGACGAACGAACCACGCCAGCACATGCGGTTGGGCCGTCTTGGTCATAAACGTCGTCATGGTCGTGAGGGCGTTGGTATTACCCCCGTGCCAGAATTGCGTCGACGGCAAGAACTGCAAAAGCGCGGCTAATCCCGCGATCACGCTCAATACTCGAAGCGTGACCTTGGAGAACAGGCGCTGAAACACCTCGGGCTTGACGAACAGCCAGGCGCCGGCGGCAACGTAGAAGAACGTCGCGCCCGGCCATCCGAATAAAAACGACGCGCCTGACACGAACATGCCGCCGGCCCCATTACCAATAAGCCACACCAGAGCAGCCCACAGTGAAGAGACACCGCCAACGATTCGCCCGGTGCGTCCATTTGACACGAGTAACACCAATCCAATGCCGACTTGCAGCCACGCGGTTCCGACGGCCAACGAGATGGGGTGGCTGTTCCAGAGAAAGATCCCATGTTCCATCAACGAGTGCAACCACGAGGGTGTGTTCGTCGTGAGCGGCGCGATCACGTTGTTCGCGAGGCCGAGCGGCATCGAAGCTTGAAATTGAAGGAATCCATCGAACAACCAGATCGCGCCGAATGCCCAACGCAGGTATGTCCGAGCTCGCGGTTCGCTAACACCCTCGTTGGACATGTTGAAAGTCAAAATTCTCCGAGAAGCGACCAATGCCACCATCAACACGATCGCGATGGCCGCCAGCCACATCAAACCAGTAACGAAGAGAGAGTGGCGAAACATTGCTACCACGAGGCCATTCGTCAAACTAACTGACTGTTGACTCATGCCGGGCATGAAGCAACTCCTTTAAGAGGGTGGAATGGCTTTACTTTAGATGCTCGACACACGTTGCTAGAACGCCGTTCACAAACGACGCCGAGCCCTCGGTCGAGTAGATTTTGGCGAACTCTACGGACTCGTCAAGCACGACCGCAACGGGCGGTGCGTCGTCCATGATCAACTCGCCGAGCGCTAACGACATGATTAAACGGTCCATGAGAGCGAGCCGATCGAGCGTCCACTCGTGGGAGTTCTCGGCAATGAGTTCTTCGATGCGAGAGCGATTCTTCTCGGTGGACGTCAGGATCGATACGGTGTACTTATCCGGGGTGACCACCAACTCGCTCACGATTGAACTGAAGGGGCGGCCCTTCATACTCGCTTCGTACGCAAGCTCGAGGGCTCGTTCGCGAGCGAGGTGACGCCGCTGTCCCAGTTCGCTCACCCTACGCTCGGGTCATGTACTCGCCGGTGCGTGTGTCGACCTTGATGGCCTCACCCGGACCGACGAAGAGTGGCACTTGGACGACGTAACCAGTCTCGAGCGTGGCGGCCTTGCGCGCGCCCGACACGCGGTCTCCCTGCACGCCAGGCTCGGTCTCGGCGATCGTGAGCTCGACCGACGCGGGTAGCTCCACGCCGATGATCTCGTCGTTGTAGGAGATCAGCATGGCCTTGCCGGTCTCCTTCAGAAAGTTCGTGGCTTCACCCAGGCTCTTCGACGAGACGGGCAACTGGTCGTAATTGGATTGGTCCATGAAGATGTAGTCGTCCCCGTCTCGGTAGAGATACTGGGTGTCGCGCTTGTCGATGATGGCCTGCTCCAGGCGCTCGTCGGCGCGGTAGGTACGTTCGATGACGGCCCCGGAACGGGCATTACGTAGCTTGGTGCGCACGAAGGCGCCGCCTTTGCCGGGCTTGACGTGTTGGAACTCCAGCACCGTGAAGAGCCCTTCGTCAATCTTGAGGGTGATGCCGTTTTTGATGTCCGAGGTTGAGATTGCGGCCATGGGCCTAGGTGCCTTTCGCGATTCGTGCGCAGCCCAGTCTAGGCAATCGCACCCGATGCTTGATCTAGGACGCTTCGAGTACTCGACGTACCGCGTCGAACGCTAAGTCGTAACTGAGTGCACCAAAGCCCGCGATCGATCCATTCACGACGCCCGCGAGCGTACTGACGTGACGAAAGGGCTCGCGAGCGGCGGGGTTGGACAGGTGAACTTCAATCTTCACGCCCTCAAAGGTAGCCAGCGCATCGCACAAGGCCCACGATGAATGGGTGAGGGCACCGGCGTTGATGACGATCGCGACACTCCTGCCTCGGGCACCGTGCACGGCCTCAATAAGATCACCCTCGAAGTTGGACTGCAGGTCTCGCACGCTGTAACCCGCCGCGCTCGCGAGTTCGCGAAATCGTCCCACGTGTTCTTCCAGCGAACTGGCGCCGTAGATCTCTGGACTGCGTTCGCCCAAAAGGTTTAGGTTTGGCCCCGACAACAACAAGATTTCGCCACTCATAGTTCTCCCTTGAATCGTTCGAGTACGTCGCGCACGGTCGACTCGTCCACGTCCGCCACCACCGAAAAACCCGAGGATCCCGCCAGCACGAAGCTCAGATCGTGGTGGGCCTTCTTGTCGTGGCCCATGGCGTCCATCACTTCGCCGGTGTCAAAGTGCGCGGGCAACACGGTGACGAGACCCAACTGCTCGAGCACCGCGTCGTGCGTCGTCACCTCGTCGTCACCCACGCGCCCGAGGGCTCTGGCGAGGCGTACCGCAAAGGCGAGGCCAATCGCCACGGCCTCGCCGTGACGAAGTGCGTCCGGAGAATCGCGCAGTGAGAGTTTCTCCAGCGCGTGCGCGAGCGTGTGACCGTAGTTCAAAAGTGCCCTCGCTCCCCCTTCGCGCTCGTCGTCGGACACGATCCCAGCCTTCAGCCGTACCGAGAGTTCAATGAGGCTCGACAGCGAGGTGGTCGAGAGCTCGTCCACGCCACGCCCCTCGAGGAGCCAACATTTCGCGACTTCGCCCAGTCCGCTCTTTCTTTCTCGCTCGGGCAACGTCGTCAGCACACTTGTGTCGCACAGGACGCCGAGCGGTTGGTAGAACGCGCCCGCCAAATTTTTGCCAGCGCGCAAGTTAACGCCGGTCTTGCCACCGATGGCCGCGTCGACCTGGCCGACGAGCGACGTGGGGATCTGGACCAGGGCCACCCCGCGAAGGTACGTGGCGGCCGCGAAGCCGGCGAGGTCGGTAATCGCTCCTCCGCCGACACCCACGATCACGTCGTCGCGCGAGAGTCGACGTTGCGCCAACGATTCCAGCAACGCTTCGAGTGAGTGCAACGTCTTCGCCGCCTCCCCCTCGGGGACGGTGAGGACGAACTGATCACGACCGCTCTGCACGTCGAACCACGCCTGGGCCGCGAGCGAGGGCGACGTCACGAGTGCGACGTTCTTCGCGCGGGGCGCACCTTTCTTTATCAAGTCGGCCAACTGGTGGCGAGCGTCGGCCTCCACGACGACGTCGTAACTGCGTTCGTCGAGCTCAACGGTCACGTTCACGGCGTCACGCTTCCCACCTCTTTTTGGATTCGACGTACGACGTCGTCGATCGTCCCCGACGAATCCACCTGTCGTCGAGCGCTCGAGCGATACCAAGCTTCGCGCTGAAGGCGCAAGATCGCGATCCCCTGACCATGGTCCTCGCCGAGTAACGGGCGCTCACCGTCACTGACACGTTCGAGGAGTGTCTCGTCGTCGCTGTCGAGCCAGTACGTGGGCTCTTTCGTCAACAGTTCCCTCGCCGCGCTCGTCACCACCACGCCAGCGCCCGTCGCAACGACCGCGTCGGCACTGAGTGCTTCGCGTAACGCGTCGAGTTCCCTCTCTCGAAAGACTGCCTCGCCGTGTTCACGTAGATACTGTGCCACCGGTACGCCCACGTTGATCGCCACGACGTCGTCAGTGTCGATCATCGCGCAGTCCCACGCGTCGGCCAGTGCCCTGGCCAGTGTGGACTTGCCCACGCCCGGCAGTCCCACCAGAACGATTCGGGCCACGGCTAGTCCGGACGGGCGGCCGAGGCCGTGGAGCCCAGGTTCGCGACGTAGGCGTCGTGGTTGCGCACGAACTCCTCCAAAGAGTCACCACCGAACTTTCGTTGCGCTTCGTTCGCGAGCACCAGGGCCATCATGGCTTCTGCAATGACCCCCAGAGCCGGAACCGCGGTGACGTCGGTCCTCTCCTTGAACGACACGGTCGACTCACCCGTCGCGACGTCGACGGTTTCGAGGACCGGACGATTGAGCGTCGCGAGTGGCTTCATCGCGACCTTGGCAATGATCGGTGCGCCCGAGGAGATGCCGCCTTCGAGTCCGCCCGCGTGATCGCTTCGGCGCACGTAGCCCCCGCCACGGGTAAATCCTTGATCAACGGCGATCGCGTCGTGCGCGACGCTGCCGCGCTGCGCCGCTTGAGCCATTCCGTCACCGATCTCCACGGCCTTGACCGCTTGAATGCTCATGAGCGCTCCGGCCAAGAGACCGTCGAGCTTACGATCCCAGTGCACGTGACTTCCCAGTCCCACCGGTACGCCGTAGGCGATGACCTCGACGACGCCGCCAAGTGAGTCGCCCTCCTTGGCCGCGGCTTTGATCTCGGCGATCATGGCCGCTTCGCTGGCCGCGTCAAAGCAGCGCACTTCACTCCCGTCGACCCGTTCGAGGTCACCGGGCAGTGGGCGCGCGTCACTGGGTGACGTCGCTGAGCCGATGCGCACCACGTGACTGATGATCTCGACGCCAATGGCCGCCAGAAGCGATTTAGCGAGTGAACCAGCGACCACGCGAGCCGCCGTTTCGCGCGCGCTCGCGCGTTCGAGGACGTCGCGCGCGTCGTCAAAGCCGTACTTCTGCATGCCGGAGAGGTCGGCGTGGCCCGGTCGCGGCGCGGTGAGTTTTTTACTCGGCGAGCCCGGGGCGGGCGACATCTCAACTTCCCACTTCGGCCACTCCGAGTTGAGGATCTCCACCGCGACCGGTGAACCGAGGGTGCGACCGTGACGCACGCCGCCGATGAGGCGAAGTTCGTCTCGCTCGAAACGCATCCGCGGACCGCGCCCGTAACCGAGGCGGCGGCGGGCTAGTTCGCTCGCCATCTCCTCCACCCCTACGGCGAGACCCGCCGGGAGTCCTTCGACGATGACACTGAGTGACGGACCATGACTCTCACCCGCAGTGAGGAAGCGCAACATTGTTCAATTCTAGGTTGAACCGCCCGGTGGTTCTTACTCTGGTGAGTAGAAGGGATTGACGCCCGACGCGTGGTCGGTGACGTCGAGCACGGAAACGAGCTCGGGAATTGCTTCGCGCAACATCGTCTCGATACCTTGCGTGAGGGTCATACGACTCATCGCGCAGCCCTGACAACCGCCCGAAAGTTTGATGTACGCGGTCTTCGCGTTTTCGTCGAGCGCCACCAAATCGGCACGTCCACCGTGTGACGCGATTGAAGGATTGACTTGCTCGTCGAGGACGACCAGGGCGACCGTCGCCAAGGGGCCCTCAACGCCGAAGGCCAAGATATCTTCGGGGATTCCCGGGTTGACCTCTTCCGGCGTCGGGCTGTTGGGATTGACAAGGACGAGTCCCCCGCCACCTTCGGCGGCGAACTCGAGTCGGCTCCCGCGAAGACGTTCGACACTGGTGGCGGGCACGATGATGGTGACGTCGCCGTCGCGTCCGATTGCGGCACCCTCCGGCGCCAAGTTCAACTCGGAGAAGTAGAGGTCGTAGGAGTACCCCGCACCGCGCGTGCCAGTTACTTCCACCCACAGCGCCAAGGTCTCACTCGGTGCCTCGCTGTTGAGCGCGTCCAGGACCACGTTGCGTGCTTCGTCGGTGAGCGTTAATACGTCAAAGGTATCGATCGAAGTCATGGCCAAAGTCTAGAGGTACCTCGCCAAACCCGCCACACACATTAAAGTTCTCACTGTGACCTCCATCCCCAGTGACGCCCATGAATGGGTGAGTTTTGAAGACACCAAACGCGAGCGAACCTGGATGTTCGACGTGACTTTTCTCGAGAGTAACTGGACGTGCATCTTCGGCAACGGCTGCCAGGGCGTCCTTACCGGACCGACACCCGAACTCGTTCAGGGATGCTGCAGCTACGGCGCGCACTTCACCGACGAAAAGGACCAGCGACGCGTCGAGAAGGCCGCAAAGCGCCTCACCGCCGACCAGTGGCAGTTCAAGTCCAAGGGCAAGAACGGCACCACGCGGGTGAAGAAGAACGGCGAAATCGTTTCAAAGCTCGTCCAGAACGCCTGCATCTTTTTGAATCGACCCGACTTCGCCCGGGGACCGGGCTGCGCCCTGCACGTCATGGCTATCGACAACAACGAGAGCTACATACCGCTAAAACCCGAAGTCTGTTGGCAGCTTCCGCTGCACCGCGACGACGAGGTCAAAGACGATGGACACGTCGTCACGCGCATCTCGCAGTGGGATCGCCGGGACTGGGGTCCGGGCGGTTCAGAGTTTCACTGGTGGTGCACCGAGTCGGCCTCGGCCTTCGTGGGCAAGACTCGAGTGGTCGATTCAATGCGCGAAGAACTCACGGCGATGGTGGGCACCACGGTCTACAACCGGCTCCGCGCGTACATGGACAATCGAGCGGCACAGCCCCAAGGCACGCGTCTCGCACACCCGGTACTGCGCAAAAAGGGCTAACCCTCAGCGGCGAGGGGGTCTTCTTCGGTGAAGTTCGTACGAGGTAGTGAACCGAGGATCTCGTCGTAGCGGTCCTCCTCGACGAGGCACCACTCGGCGTGTACGTCGTCCGGCGGGGCGCCGCACTCCACGCAGGTGGTGGCACGCGGACCCGTGGATCGCTTCATTTCACGAGCTTCTACAAAACGGCGATGGCGACCCTTTTTCACGTCAACTCCTCACTGGTCGCGGGCCAATACCTGGCGGCGACCACAACTCGACAACCCTGAGTTGAGTATTCATACTACCAACTCGAACTCGATCTATTACCCCTAGCATTTGCCTGTGAGCACAGCCTTTGACCCCAGTGAGATGATCCAGCGCTTTCGTGATCGTGCCGACGCCGTGAAGCGCCGCGGACTGCCGCCGGTGGAAGGGCCGGAGCGTCTGCGCTTCATTGAGGCCGCGAAAATCGACTTCCAGGACTACGCGATGCTGGGCGACGCCACGGCGACGCTCGAGGACGGCGTCTTGCGTCTCGAGATCGATCTGCGTCCTCAGTCGAACTAGGGCACGGAGACGCTCGCCACCCTCGCCGACGCCTCGGCAAGGTACGCGACGCCGTTAGAAAGGCTGCGCACAGCTTTCGCCCGCTTAGCCACGTCGAAGGAAGCGCCGTAGCACTCGACCGCGCCTGCACCCAGTGTGTTGAGGGCCTTCGACAAGAGTGTCGTCGCTTGGTTGTCCGGCGTCGGTAGCGCGGAGTTCTCCTGCTCGGTCTCTAGATCCAACACCGCGCACACCGTGTGCAACGACGCGCTCGACGTCGAGGGATCACGTAGCGCGAGGGCTGCGTGTTTCGCGTCGTTCGTGAGTGTTTTGACGTTGGCGACGTAACCATTCTGGGCCACCCAGTTCGTCATGGCCTTCGAGGCGCTGATCGAACCACACGCACTGAGCAGAAGACCGGCGCCCAGCAGGACGGCAGCGACTCGAATCACGCCGCGACCACGAGGTGCAACTGGCGTCGCCCTCGACGGACCACCAAGTATCGCCCGTGCAAGGCGTCGGCAATACCCACGCGCGACGTGGCGTCGAGGCGAATGTTGTTTAGGTACACGCCTCCCTGTTCGAGGTAGCGACGAGCCTCGGCCTTCGATTTGGCGAGGTGGCTGCCCACCAAGAGGTCTACCGGGTCGACGCCCGCCGAGAGTTCTTCACGCGACCACGTCGATGAGGGCGCGTCGGCCACGACTTCGAGCAACGTCGCCTCGTCAAGATCGGCGATGGACTCGGAGAAGAGTGCCTCGCCGGCGCGCTCGGCCTTCTTCGCCGGGTCGTCGCCGTGCACCATGGCGACGACTTCGTTAGCGAGGGCGCGCTGCGCCCGGCGCTCTTTCGGTACGGTCCTCGTGGCCTCGTCAAGCCCGGCGATGGTCTCGTGGTCGAGGAAGGTGAAGAAGCGAAGGAGCGCTGACGCCATCTGGTCGTCGCTGTTGAGGAGGAACTGGTGCATCTTGAACGGTGACGTACGCGCCGCGTCCAACCACACCTGCTCGCCACCTTCGGACTTACCGAATTTCGATCCGTCCGGGCGCAGGAGTAGTGGTGACGTGAGTCCGGCCGCCGGCGTCCCCGTCACCTTTCGAATGAGTTCGGTGCCCATGGTGATATTGCCCCATTGGTCCGAACCTCCAAGCTGAAGGGTGCACCCGTGATCGAGATTCAGCCGCAAGAAGTCGTACGCCTGCAAGAGCATGTAACCGAACTCAGTGAATGAGAGCCCGACGTCATCGCGATCGAGTCGGCTCTTCACGGACTCCTTCGCGATCATCTGATTGACCGTGAAATGTTTTCCAACGTCACGCAGGAATTCCGTCAGGGAGATCGTCGTGAGCCAGGCCGCGTTGTTCAATAGTTTCGCTCGGGCCTTGCCGGCGCTCGGCGAAAAGTCGAGAAAACGGCTCAACTGCTCACCAATCCCCGCGACGTTCTCGTCGAGCACTTCTCGCGTGAGGAGTGGTCGTTCGACGTCTTTGAAGCTGGGGTCACCGATCAGTCCCGTGCCACCTCCGGCGAGTGCGATCGGCGCGTTGCCAGCCATCTGAAGTCGGCGCAAGTTGCACAGTGGAAAGAGGTGGCCGAGGTGCAGCGACGAGGCCGTCGGGTCGAACCCTACGTACACCGAGACCGAGCCAGCGTTCAGTCGATCGAAGACTTCGTCGTCGGTGGTCTGGTGAATCAGACCGCGAAAGCGCCAGTCATCGAGAACATTCATCATGTCAGTCTACGAGACCCGTTCGATCCTAGAAGGAGCTGGTCGCGGGTAAGTGGGTCTGAATCCACAACACGAACGTGTGCCAGAGGCCAGTCACCTCACTGACGCCAATGGCGATGAGCAACACGCCACCGATGACGCCGATGACCTGGGCGTGGCGACGAAGCCACGTCGACACCGTCGCCATCCACTCCGTGGCGAGCGCAGCGACGACGAAGGGGATACCGAGTCCTAAGCAGTAGAAGAAGGCGAGTATCGAACCACGCAGTGCCGTCGCGCCGGAGTTTGATTCGGCGAGACCGAGAATCGCGCCCAGGGTCGGCCCAATGCACGGTGCCCAACCAAGGGCGAAGGTGAAGCCCAACGCCGCCGCGCCGAGAATCGTGACGCGTGGAAGTCGATGAACGCGACGCTCGCGTTGCAACCACGCCGACGGCAACCATCCGGCGAAGAAAAGTCCGAGGGCGATCGTCACGACACCGAACACCTCCTCCAAGATTCGTTGGTGGCGCTCGAGTTCGTGGCCCAGTCCCCCAAAAATCGCGCCCAAACTCACGAAGACGAGGGCGAAACCGATAACGAACGCCACGGAGCCCGCGAAGGCTCTCCCCCGACCCGATCGACCTTCTATCCTGCCGGTCGCGCCCGTGAGAAAGGCGAGGTAACCCGGCAAGAGTGGCAACACGCAAGGCGAAACGAAGGAGACGAGACCGGCCGCGATGGCGAGGGGAATCGCCAAGATCAGAGATGCTGGCAATGAAGCGATCACGCGTTGCTCTTGTTCACAAGATCGACTACGTGATCATTCCACTCTTGGTGCAGCGTGACGTTCTTCTTTCGTGAGGGCACTTTCGCCACGACCACGCTGAGTCCTTCACTCGAGAGACCCTTCTCGATCGCCGTGCGTAACTCTTCGAGCGTCGTAACCGTGGTCGCCGCGTGGCCGAAGGCGCTCGCTACGACTTCGAGATCGTGAACTCGAGGCGTACCGAAGAGCAGTTCAAAGGACTCGCTCTCGAGGATCGTGGCTTGTGGGAGAAAGGAGAAGATGCCACCTCCTCGATTGTCCACCACCACGAGAACGCACGATCCACCCGCGTTGCCGAGACCTTCCATCAGACCCGACACGTCGTGCAGCATCGTGAGATCACCGACGAGACCGAGCGCCTTCGAATCAACTGCGACACCCAGGACGGTTGACACGACGCCGTCGATGCCGTTCACCCCGCGATTGGCGTAGGTAGCACTTTGGCGCGCAGGGGCCCACGACTCCACGTCGCGTACCGGCATCGAGGAGCCCACCACGAGCGCCGCTCCCGAAGCATTACTGGCCGCGACGGCTGCTCGCGCGACGAGTGGTTCATTCAACCCGCTCTCGTCACGTTCGACGGTCTCTAACCACGTCGCCACGTCGTCCGAACCTCGACTCCACGCCACGGCGTAGTCGTGGCTGGCCAGAAGCGGCGCGTAGTCGTGGTGTGGCACGCCTTTGTAGGTCTCGTGGATGAGGTGGTCCGGGTCCGCGACGAAGCCCGCGCCACTGAGACCCACTGTTCGTACGCTCCACTCGCGCAGCTGCTCCGCCAGGACTTTCGAGGCTGGCAGTCCCCCGAGGCGCACGACCAGATCAGGACGCACGCGATCAACGAAGTCGGTGGATCGAAGGAGCGCGTCGAAGTACGGAAGCGAGCCTTGCGCGGTCGCGTCGCCGAGGACGACCCAATTGAGTTGGCGACACTCGTCGATGACTTCTTTGCTCACACCGCGTCCGACGACGCACAGCACCGATTGACCCGCGACGTCGAACGAGGCGACGTCGGGCAAGTGCTCATCAAGCGCCCGCGGTGCCGTCACGCTTTCGCGTTCCGGGAGTTCGAGCGGCGTGGCCGCAAGTGGTTCGACGAAGGCCGCGTTCAGATGGACCGGACCAGCAGGCAGTCCGTCACCTTTCGCGAGATCCCACAGCCGATCCGCCAACGGTCGCCACGACGAGGCCAGGTCGTAGCGCGCGACACCGGGCTCTTCGAAGAGTCGGACCATCGCGCCGTAGAGATGCCCCTGCTCGATGGTCTGGGGTGCGCCGACACCGTGCAACTCGGGCGGGCGATCGGCCGTCACCACGATCAAGGGAACGAACGCGAGGTCGGCCTCGGCGACGCAGGCGTGCAGTTCGGTCGCGGCGGTACCACTGGTGACGACCACCACCACCGGCGACTTGGTCGCTAGGGCCCGTCCGAGCGCGAAAAACCCGGCGCTGCGCTCATCGAGTCGAACGTGAAGCGCTAGCTCGTCTCTTTGCGCGGCGGCGAGCACCAGTGGTGTCGAGCGAGAACCGGGTGAGATGACAACGTCACGAAGACCCGCCTCGATCCACTCGTCGAAGAGCGTGGCCGCGAACGTGGCCTGGGCCACGCTGGGGCTCGGTACGCTACGTGGCAATGTCGCTCCTCGGTCTACAACGTGATGGCTCCGGTCCGGTCCTGGTGTGGTTGCACGGCTTTACGCAAACCAAGGACTCGGGCCGTACGTTCCGTTCCATTCTGGCAGGAACCCACCAAGTCCTAACCATCGACCTACCCGGTCACGGGGAAAACTCCGAAATTTCGGCGTCGCTGGACGAGACCGCGGACCTGCTCGCGAGCGCGCTGCCGAGCGAGCCCTTCACGTTGGGTGGTTACTCCATGGGGGGTCGCGTCGCCCTACACTTCGCGTGGCGCCACCGCGAGCGACTCTCTTCGCTCATCGTGCTCAGTGCGACGCTTGGCATTCGCGACGACGACGAAAGAGACGCCCGCCGGGCCCGCGACAACGCGCTGGCTGATCGCGTCGAACTCATCGGAGCTCAGGCCTTTCTCGACGAATGGCTCGCCCAGCCGATGTTCGCCACACTTCCCGACGATCCCCTCGAACGCGCCGCGAGGAGCCGCGACGCACGGGGTCTCGCGAACTCGCTACGAAACGTCGGCACGGGAACGCAGGAGTGGCTTGGCGAGCAACTTTCATCGGTGACGGTGCCAGCGCTGATCATGGCGGGCTCGAACGACACCAAGTTCGTCGGCGAAGCGCGACGTCTTCACGACGCGCTCGTAAACTCCAACGCGTCATTCGTACCTGACGCCGGGCACGCCGCGCACTTGGAACGACCCGACGAGGTCGCCGCACTTATCGCGAGCGTTCAGCCCCAGTAGGCGTTCGAGGCCAAGAGGACGCCGAGCAGGGCACCAAGAGCCAGTTGCGCTCGCGCGGAGTATTGCAGCATCACGACGAGTTCTCGTCCCTGCTTCTTTGAAAACGAGAGTCGAAGCGCCGGTAGGTAGAGCACGACCGTCGCGAGCACGACGGCCAACTGCCGGGCACCGATGACACCGACAACAACACCAGCGACGCACAGAACGTAGAGCCACGCGCCACGTTGTCGTCCCAGTCGGGCGGCGAGGGTCTTCTTGTTCACGGCACGATCGCCGTCGACGTCGCGAAGGTTATTCGCTTCCAAAAGCGCGCACGCCATGAAACCCACCGCGACGCCCAGCCACCAGGCACGTGTCGGAATCGTGCCGTGTTGGACGTAGGCCGTGCCGACCGTCGCGACGAGGCCGAAGTAAATGAAGACGAAGAGTTCACCGAATCCGTAGTAGCCGTAGGGCTTCGGTCCCCCGGTGTAGAACCAACCAGCCAACATCGCGCTGAGTCCAATTAGCACCAACCACCACGACGTGCGCGACGCCAGCCACAGCCCCGCGACGCCCGCCATGGCGAAGCCCAGTCCCGCGGCGTTACGCACGCTCTTGGCGGTGACGAGTTTCGAGACGGTCAGACGAAACGGGCCAACGCGCTCTTCATCGGTCCCACGAATTCCGTCTGAGTAGTCGTTGGCGTAGTTGGTCGCCACCTGCAGCGCGAGCGCGATGACCAAACAAAGAACGGAGTTGAGCCAGTTGATGGTGAGCGGGCGAATCAGGAGCGTTCCGACGATGACGGGCACGCCCGCGGCCGGCAAGGTTCGTGGGCGCGCCGCGAGAACCCAACGCTGCTGCACCCCCGGGGCCTCGATCATGGGCGCTTGGGAAACTTTGAGAAGTCGGGCTTTCGGCGCTCGAGGTAGGCATTGCGCCCTTCTTGTCCCTCTTCGGACATGTAGAAGAGCATCGTCGCGTCACCGGCGAGCTGCTGCACGCCAGCCAGTCCGTCGTCCGCGGCGTTGAAGCCAGCCTTCAACATACGAAGCGCGATCGGCGACAACGTCAAGATTTGACGACACCACGCGACCGTCTCACGTTCGAGGTCGTCGAGAGCCACGACGGTATTGACGAGCCCCCAATCGAGCGCCTGGGCCGCGTCGTACTGACGACAGAGAAACCACACTTCTTTTGCGCGCTTGAGACCAATCGTTCGCGCCAACAGCGACGAACCGTAGCCGCCGTCGAACGAGCCCACGCGAGGACCCGTCTGACCGAAGCGGGCATTGTCCGCGGCGAGGGAGAGGTCGCAGACGAGGTGCAGGATGTGGCCGCCACCAATCGCGTAGCCCGCGATCTGAGCGATCACCGGCTTGGGCAGTCTGCGGATCTGGATCTGGAGATCCAGGACGTTCAGGCGCCCGACGCCCTGACGGGCGACCTCGTCGTCGCCAATGTAGCCATCGTCGCCCCGTATCTTCTGGTCGCCGCCCGAGCAGAACGCGTCCGGCCCCGCCCCCGTGAGGATGATGGCGCCCACCGAAATATCGTCGCGCGCGCGCTCGAAGGCGTCCGAGAGCTCAAAAAGGGTTTGGGGCCGAAAAGCGTTGCGACGCTCCGGGCGGTTGATCGTGATTCGGGCGATCCCCTCGCCCACCTCGTAGATGACGTCGCCGTACTCGCCCTGCTGCTCCCACCGGGGCGGCGGCCACGAGCGGAACTCGTCGACGGGGTCAATCGGCGATCCATGGATAACGGTGTCAGACATGCCGACCACGCTACCGCCCGATTAGACGGGGGCCATCACCGCGCCGAACTGCGCGCGTTCACCCGGACGATCCTCGTGCTCCATAAGGCGTTCGTGCAGCGTCGCGCGAACACCGGCGTACGCGGGGTCGTCGAAACGGTTCACGCGCTGCTGGGGGTCGTCGCGCAGATCGTACAGTTCGCCCTCGCTGCCATCG
>PLNQ01000050.1:0-1615 GCA_003141815.1 Acidimicrobiaceae bacterium
CGCACCGCCACATGTGGCAGACGGCAATGCGCGCCTACGGAGCGGACTGGACGTTGTCGCAGTACTTCGTGTGGTACTACCTGGAACACGGGAAGAACTTCCGTCCCCAGGACGTCTTCGCTGGCAACCTGCTGTCGGCCATTGAGGCCGTCGACGCGGGGGTCACGACGTCAGTCGACTGGTCCCACGGCCTCCAGACGATCGAGCACGCGGACGCGGCGGTCGATGCTCTCGAAATGGTGCCCGCGCGTTTCGTTCTGGCCTACGGGAACATCCAGAGTGCCCCGTGGGAATGGACCGCTGACAAGGCGCTGCGTGACTTCTACAGTCGGCGATTTGACGGTAAGGGCGACATGCTGGGCTTCGAAATCGCCTTCGATGTCGTTGCCGGACCGGAGTTTCCCGAGCGGGCAGCGTTCGAAGTGGCTCGCGACCTCGGCGTCCCGGTGAATACGCACGCGGGCGTCCTCGGGGCGAACGGCGACGACAGTATCCGCTTGATGCACGAGAACGGATTCATGGGGCCAGAGACCATTCTCGTTCACTGCGCAACGCTGTCGGACGACTCCTATCAGCGGATCGCCGCTTCTGGTTGCTCGGTGTCGGTGTCCACGGAGAGCGAGCAGAGCGCCGGCCAGGGTTACCCGTCGACGTGGAAGCTTCGCCAATTCGACATCCCGATCACGCTCTCACACGACACCTCGGTGTGGTGGAGTGCAGACCTGTTCAGCGCCATGCGAACGACCCTCGGTGCCGACCGCTCCCGCCAGCACTTCGAGGCGCACTTGAGGGGCGAGACTGTCACACAGCTTGACGTTCGTTCAGAAGACGTGGTCGACTGGGCGACTCGTGGCGGAAGTAAGGCACTCGGGCTCGACAGCAAGATTGGCAGCATCGAGGTCGGAAAGCGGGCCGATATTGTCCTGCTCAAGAATGACGAGTCACCGGTGATGTTTCCCATCGTGAACCCGTACGGTCACGTAGCGATGCAGGCGCAGCGTGCCGACGTCCACACCGTGGCGATTGACGGCAATATCGTCAAGCACGAGCACCGATTGATCAATATCGACCTCGCGAGGGCGAAGAGCGCCGTGGAGGAGACAGTGGAATTTCTCGCTGACGCCATTGGCGAGGAAGCGTGGAATGCGGGCATGCATCCGGACTTGCGCCCCAAGGAAATAATCGATAATCCTTACCACTACAACAAGTAGAGCCGCCGTCCTCTCGGACGTAGTGCAGAAGAGACCGGCCGCGGAAGCGGTCGGTCTCTTCTGTTTCGGAGCGCTCTCGAAATGTTCGGTATGACTTGACATGTTAAGTGAACATGGATAATGTCGTCCCAGTTGAGCGTGAAACGACCTCGCTGGGGTCAGCGGTCGGCATCGGTCGCGCGAAGGGGTGCGCCCGTATTCTCAAGGGGGAAGAAATGGTGAGAACCAAGATGCGTTGGCTCGTCGGTCTGGCTGCGGGGGCCACACTGTTGTCGTCGTCGCTAGTGGGCTTTGGCGTCGCGCAGGCGACAACCAAGGCAAAGCATTACACGGTCGCCTACATGTCGTACGGGGTTGCGAACAGCTATGACGCTCCGATGCTCGCGGCGGCCAAGGCGGTCGCG
>PLNQ01000050.1:1644-2526 GCA_003141815.1 Acidimicrobiaceae bacterium
AGGTCGTCAACATCGACCAGATTCTCGGCACGAAATACACCACCGACCAGATCCAGGTGAAGGGACTCTCGGGCAACGTCGTGTTCTTCCCATCGAAGATCGGCACGCAGCTGGGCACGTTGACGCAACAGGCGTGCGGCACGGCTAATCCCTGCAAGATCGGCCTCGTGCACAATTACACGGGCTACGAGCCGGATGGGGCCATCACGGTGGCCTTCAAGGCACAGATTGCCAAGAACGCCAATGACCAGATTGTCGCCGAGGGCGATGGCCTGTACCAGGCCGGCGTGGCGGTGACCCAAGTGCAAAACATGCTGACCGCTCACTCGGACATCAACGTGATCGTTGGCGCGGACCAGGACTGCGAAGGTGCCCAGGTGGCCTTGACGGCGGCTAAGAACACGTCGGTCAAGTTGGTCTGTTACGGTGGCAGCGCTGCTGGTCAAGCCCAGTTGAAGTCCGCCACTGGTCCGTGGTTCGCCGACGTGCTCCAGATGCCGGCCACCGAAGGCCAGCTCGGCATGAGCATGTTGATCAAGGCCATGAAGACCGGAAAGAGTCAGAGTTCGAAGAACCCGGTCGCGGGCTTGCCGAACAATGGCATCCTCACGCCGGCCAACGCTGGCAAGTTCACCGGTGAGTGGCCGGGCTGATTCGCACTACTCGAGGCAATGAAGAGTCCATACTGAGAAATCGGTTCTGACCCAACATGTCTGCACAGACGTTTGAGGATCATCCCCACCACAGCGCGGACACCCCCGGCGGCGACCTGGTCGTCGCCGGGGTGTCCAAGCGGTTCGGTGGGGTTCCCGCACTGACCAACGTCTCGTTGATCATCGAGCCGGGAAAGGTGCACGCGCTGATCGGAGAGAACGGCGCTGG
>PLNQ01000131.1 GCA_003141815.1 Acidimicrobiaceae bacterium
GCCCTTTGAGCCCAAGAACATCACCGGAGGATTCAAGGGGCTCGCCGCAGGCTTTCCGCTCGCCGTCTATCTCTTCATCGGTTGGGAGAACTCCGCCGCCTTGGCGGAAGAGACGGATAATCCTCGCAAGAACGTTCCGAGAGCAGTCTTCACGTCGATCATCATCATGCTCATCGCCTACACCTTCTTCGCCTTTTCAACAGTCGTTGGGTTCAAGGACAACGTGGGCACGCTCAGCAGCGCGGCGATTCCCTTCATCACGGTCGCGAAGGAAGTCTTCGCCGTTGCCCTTTTCTTTGGCTTCCTGGCCGGTATGACTTCGACACTTGGCGCCTTGATTGCTGGCACGAACTCCCAGGCTCGCCTCATCTTCAACGCGGGTAGAGAAGGGTTACTGCCAAGGGCCATCGGCAAGGTCCACTCGACGCGTCGCACGCCGGTGACGGCATTGCTCGTCTTCTTGGGACTCGGGCTGGCGATTATTGGCGTCTGGGGACTCGGACACATCATCGGCGGTCACGCCACGTCAGGATCAATGAGCGCGCTCACCATGTTCGTCGAGTCGTCGACCTTTGGCACCATATTGTTGTTGCTCGTCTACGGGCTCAGTAACTTGGCGTTGCCCTTCTATTACAAGAAACACCATCCGAATCTCTACAATCCGTGGCGTCACGCGGTCTTGCCGGTCATCGGCGTGCTGTGGATCTTGGTGCCGTTGTACTACCTCGCCAAGCCCGGCCAGTCCGCGCCCTACAGCTGGTACCCGTACTTAGCGCTCGGGGTCGTGGTCGTGGCGTTCATCTACGCGACCTTCCTCGTCCAGCGCGACCCCGGCATTGGTGACCGCGTCGGATCAATCATCGCGGACGAATAAATCGGGGGTGCATCTGATTGGGGTTGGACTCGCCAGAGTTCAACCCCAAGCGACGCCTTAGGCCTTACAACGAGTGAAACGCGCGTTCGACGGCGGTGGCGTCAACCGTCGTCGCGTTCGGCCCAAAGACCATAGTCACGATGAAGTCGGGCGACGATTTTGTGGCGCTGACCAAGTTGGCGAACGCTCGGCGAGCGCTTCGAGGTCACCTTCTTCGTAGCGCGCGGGCCAACTGTGGACGCTCTAGCGGCTCGCGCCGAACTTTTGAGCCACTTCCGTGACGCTAAAACCGTCTCTAGTGACGCCGAGCACGGCGTCGTAACGTTGCTCCATTTTGCTTGACTCCCAAAGCATTGGGCCACCTCCCTCGCTAAGAGCAGAGGCCGATGGCGGCGGCGGCGGTGCCAAGCATCTCGTGACACTGTGTCAGGGATCACCGGGTCTTTACACAGTATTCAGTGGGCCGCCCGGGTCTCGATCCCGGCACCTTGGGATTAAAAGGACGCCCACCGCGTCTGTGTTCGTCTTATGCGTCCACAGAGTCCAGTAAACGCAAGGACTTTTGTCTTATGCGTACGCATAAGTCTTTTGCTTTCGCACACATCTTAGGGATGTAATTAGGGATTTCAACACCCAGATCGGCCAGTCGTGGTCCTGCAATCGCGCAACAAGAACCAAGTTAACTCGACGACTGGAGTCATAAATGACTAGTTCGTTCTTTTGAGAGATGATCTCGCTGTCGCCGCGCAGTCGGTGACAATTCTCGGCGTGTGCGAGACCTCGTGGAACTCGCCGTGGAACCGCGCCATCGTGGCCTCGATGCGCTCTCGGCGCGGGGCCCGCTGCGAGAACCATCGCTCAAACCCCGGCACATCTTTGACCCAATTTCGACGTCGATGTCGTCGAGACCGGAGCCGTCGGTGCGGGTCGAGAGATCAGACCAAGTGAATATTGTTAACTCTTCGTCGCGGTGACTCCAAAGATTCCTGTAAACCTGATCGCGTCACGGCCACGGCCACGGCCACGGCCACTGGTGCGCCTGGTCGGCCCTGTCCCGCGGGTCGCTACCCTCGTTGTTCCGAACCGCCTGATGCCTCACCGTCGGTGATGGGGCGCGGTCGTCGCGACTCCCGCGCGGGGACGGTAACCTCGAGCAGTGTCGAGTTCATCTCAGTGACTTCGGCCTCGCCCGCGCCGACGCCCGTCGGTCGACCCACGAAACTTCGGCACGATAGTGAGACACACGAATGTGTTCTAAGATCAACCACCCGTCATCGATTAGGCCGCGCCTCGCGGCGCCGCCGATATCCTGAACCATGTCACGTCGACGTCGTCTTGGCATACTCGCCATCTGCTGTACGAGCCTGTTCATCGTCTTCATCGACAACACGATCATCAACGTGGCTCTTCCCTCCATCGGTCGGGAGTTCCACACCACACTGTCAGGTCTCAAGTGGATAGTCGACGGCTACACCCTGGTCCTCGCCAGCCTGTTCATGCTCTCGGGATCAATGGCGGACCGGATCGGTCGGCGTCGCGTGTTCATGACGGGCCTAACACTCTTCGTACTGGGATCACTTGCCTGCAGCCTGGCACCCAGCCTCGTTTGGCTCGTGTTCTTCCGGATGCTGCAGGCCATCGGTGGATCGATGCTGAATCCCGTCGCCATGTCCATTATCCGCAACACCTTCGACGACCATCGCGAGAGAGCTCAGGCCATCGGAGTCTGGGGTGCCGTTGCCGGGATCGCCCTGGCTCTGGGACCGATCCTGGGTGGACTACTCATACAGGGCGTCGGGTGGCGGTCGATCTTCTGGGTGAACATTCCGATCGGCATCATCGCGATCGTGCTGACCGTGGCGTACATCCCCGAGTCCAGGGCGCCGCGGCCTCGACGACTCGACCCCCTGGGTCAGATCATCGTCATCACGATTCTCGCTAGCACCACCTACGCCATCATCGAAGGACCCGGGCGCGGCTGGGGCTCGGTCGAGATCCTTAGTCTGTTCGCGGTGGCCGTCGTCGGCCTGGTCGCCCTCGTCCCGTACGAACTTCGCCGACACGAGGCGCTGATTGAAGTACGTTTCTTCAAGAGCATTCCCTTTTCGGGCGCGACGTTGATTGCCGTGGCCTCGTTCTTCGCCTTCGGAGGGTTTCTCTTCTTAAACACCTTGTACTTACAAGACGTCCGGGGCCTCTCGGCGCTCCGTGCGGGTGTCGACACGTTGCCGATGGCCGGCGCGATCGCGCTCTTCTCGTCGCTCTCGGGTCGGGTCGTGGGACGTTTCGGATCGAGACCATCGCTGGTCGTTGCTGGGGTCGCCATGGGCTTTGGTAGCTTCATGCTCACCACGCTGTCACCCACCACTTCCTTCTCTCGGCTGTTCGTGGCGTACGTGATATTCGGTATTGGCTTTGGCACGGTGAACGCCCCCATCACGAACACCGCCGTCTCGGGAATGCCCGCGAGTCAAGCCGGGGTCGCGTCGGCGGTGGCGTCAACGAGCCGACAAATCGGTCAGACGCTGGGTGTGGGCATCGTTGGTTCAGCCCTGGCCAACGGACTCAGCCGGGGCACCCTGGCTCAGCGTTTCGCGAGCACCACTCACTTGGATTGGTGGCTGCTCAGCGCCTGTGGTGGCGTCGTACTCGCGCTCGGATACCTGAGCACGTCAACTTGGGCGTTGCAGTCCGCGCACCGTTCATCGATGCAACTCGAGAGTGAGGAGGAAAGCCCGCTACTGTCGGGTTTGTCGTGATGACCACGGGCATCGCGAACAGTCTGGACGTTGGGTTCCACGCGTCCCCAACCCTGCAATTGAAGAGCCCAGGATCGGGGACGCGTCGCATGAGACATGTCGATCATGGTGTATTCATCGACCTTGAGTTCGTCGCAACTAGGGTCGAATGAGCGAGAACATAAAGTTAAGTGTCAACGAGTCAACTAAATCAACAGCAGACCTTACTGCCGAAATCGTATAGGCAGGTTTGGGTTCCGAGCATTTGGTTCGGCGCCCCGTCGAAGGTGTCTTTAGATAGTGCGTTGCGCTGACTCCTCGAAACCACCCCCGCTACGAAGTCACATGACTCCCGTCACTGAATTGATGCAGATCAGACGGGACATCACACGATTATTGGTGGGCCGCCTGGGTCTCGATCCCGGGACCTTGGGATTAAGAAGGAATTCCCGCGCATACAGCAGAATCATTTGGTTGCGCTGGAAACCGATTTTGGTTTTGGCGATCACGAGGGCGAAGAAGGTGAAGCAATCACCGCAACGATTCCTCTAGCCTCGCGAGGATCGAACGCGGATCCCACTGGTGCGGGACGTTGGTCCTCGAAAAGTTACTTGACACCTACGGCGTTCGCTGGTGACCCGATTCCATGGGGAATATGCAGTGGGGCGCTCGCGAGGAGGAACTCATATATCCCGTCGGCGAGCGAATCCTCGCTGAGGGCCTCGAGATCCCAAAGCTCGCCGATTGTGAAGCCCAGTCGCCCAATCAGCACGCGATGCAAATAACCAAAGGGTTCTGAATCTTTGGACCAGTCCGGGGG